>OMUV01000089.1 GCA_900314335.1 uncultured Prevotellaceae bacterium
ATCTCAAATGTAGTTTCCCTCAGGTCCTATGTGAGGTTCCGCGCATGCGGAACGCTTTTCAAGGTGTGCGAATATGTAACGCTCCGCGATGCGAACGATACATATTATATATGTCCCGGTGTGCGTCCGGCGGCGCGGAAATAGGATGGAAAGCATTCCGCGTGCCTCCGAATGCGCCGGAAAAGGCGTAATTTGCAAGTGAAATATGCAAAATCGGCATTCCTGCATGCCGCAATCTGTAATATTTGATTAAATTTGGGGCGTATCGCTTCTTTTAACTATTATTCTTTCTCATGGAAACAACAGACAGATTTGTTATTACCATCAACAGGGAACTGGGTTCGGGCGGAAGGACCATCGGACGCAAGTTGGCCGAGCGCCTCGGCGTCCGGTTTTACGCCAAGGCCGTGATAGTCGAACTGGTCAAGCGGCTGGAGCTCCCGATCGACGAGATAGAGCGCATCAAGGCCATGAAGCACCACTGGTTTATGGACCTCAGCCAGACATACCTCGAACGGGGCAATCTCTCGGAGCGCTTCGGCAAGATTCCGCCCGTGGCCACCGCCGCCAACATGTACAGGATCGAGAAAGAGGTGTTGCTGGACATCGCCTCGCGCGAGAGCTGCGTCATAGCCGGCCGCATGACGTGCAATATCCTCAAGGACATGCCCAACAATTTCAAAGTGTTCATCGAGAGCCCCATCGAGAATCGTGTAGCGCGTGTCGCCGGCGAGCAGGGCATCAGCGAGGAGGAAGCGCTGAAGGTCATCCGAAAGGTGGACGCGGGGAGAGAGACCTACACCAAGAAGTTTGCCAGGGCCAGCCGCTATGACAGCCGCAACTACGACCTGGTGCTCAATGTGGGAGACCTGACCGAGGACCAGGCCGTGGACATCATCCTCTTCGCGCTCGACAAGAAGCGCGCGAAAGCTGAGCCCTCGGCGCCGCAGCAGTAGGCGGCTATAGACGGGAAGCGGGAACAGGATCGCCGCCGCCGGCCTCGAAGGCTGCGATCGGCAGACAGCAAAAGCGATGCGGAATGTGTGACAGACAATCCCGCATCGCCGCGCTCTCATATTCTCACCGCCGGGCCTCCGCATTCTCTCCGCAAGGTGCTGCGACATGCTTAGTATTGTGACCTTCGCTTGTCGTTGAGAGGAGGATAATGCCGGCCGGGTGGGATTATTTTACTAACTTTGCAAGCATTCAGTAACCATAGTGCAATCCGCTAATTTATAAACATGAAAAGAATATCTGTATTTCTTGCGGCCGTCCTGATGACCGTCTGCGCTTTTGCCCAGACTAAGGAGCTGTTTAAGCCCTACAAGACCACCGCGTTGCGACTCCCCTCGGTGCCGCTGCTGACATCCGATCCCTATTTCTCCATCTGGTCGCCCTATGACCGGCTCACCGACGGCCCTACCACTCACTGGACTCCCGCTGTCAAGCCCGTCAACGGCTATCTGCGTGTCGACGGCAAGCTCTATCGCTTCATGGGCGCGCGTCAGGTGCTGCTCGAGAGCATTGCTCCCATGGCCAGCGAGGAGACATGGAGCGGCAAGGTCCGCTTCTCCGCTCCCGGTGACGGCTGGGAGAAGCCCGCATATGACGACGCCGGCTGGGAGACGAAGCAGGCCGCTTTCGGTTCGGACAACCTGAACTTTGTGCATACCTCCTGGAGCAAGGAGAACAGCGACCTCTATGTGCGCCGTACCGTCAACCTGAGCGCCGCCGACCTGCAGGGCGACCTCTATATGGTCTATTCCCACGACGATGTCTTTGAGCTCTACATCAACGGCACCAAGGTGGCCGACACGGGCGAGACATGGGTGGACAATGTGCAGCTGCCTCTCGGCGACAGTCTGAAAGCCCTGCTTCATGAGGGCAAGAACGTGATAGCAGCCCACTGCCACAACACCACCGGCGGCGCGTATACCGATTTCGGCCTCTTCCGCAACACGTGCCCCGAGGACAATAATGTGGCCACGGCCGTACAGAAGGCTGTCGATGTGATGCCCACCTCTACCTACTACACCCTCGCCTGCGGTCCCGTAGACGTGGATCTCGTGTTCACAGCCCCGGCGCTCATAGACGATTACGACCTGCTTTCATCGCCCGTCAATTATATCTCCTATCAGGTGCGCTCCACCGACGGCAAGGCCCACAGTGTGCAGCTCATGCTCACCTCGACGCCGCAGATGGCTGTCAACGATAACAATCAGCCCACCATCTCCACCACCATCACCGAGAAGGGCATGACCTACCTCAAGGCCGGCACCATCGAGCAGCCCATCCTCGCCAAGAAGGGCGACGGCATATGCATCGACTGGGGATATTTCTATATGCCCGCCTGCAACGGTGAGGTGAGCCTCGGCAGCGCCAAGAGCATCATGCAGAGCTTCGCCGAGAGCGGCAAACTGCCCGCGTCGGAGCAGCAGATCGTCTGCCGCAAGGCCGGCTCCATGCCCCTCATGAGCTATGTCCATGACTTCGGCTCCACCACGCAGGCCTCATGCTTCACCATGATGGGCTACGACGAGATAGAGGATATCGAATACATGTACCGCCGCTACAAGGCCTACTGGGCCCACGAGGGCAAGGTCAGCATCTTTGACATGTTCGGCCGCATGCAGCGCGAATACCCGGCCATCATGAGCAAGTGCCGCGCCCTGGACCAGCGTATCTACGACGACGCCATGAAGGCCGGTGGTGTGAAGTATGCCGAGATCCTCTCGGGCTCCTACCGCCACGTCATCGCCGCCCACAAGCTCTTTAAGGACTATGAGGGCAATCTGCTCTTCTTCTCCAAGGAGAACAACTCGAACGGCTGCGTCAACACCGTCGACCTCACCTATCCCTCGGCTCCGCTCTTCCTGCTCTACAATCCCGACCTGCAGAAGGGCATGATCACCAGCATCCTCAACTACAGCAAGAGCGGCCGCTGGACCAAGCCCTTTGCCGCGCACGACCTCGGCACCTACCCCATAGCCAACGGGCAGGTGTACGGCGGTGACATGCCCCTCGAGGAGGCCGGCAATATCCTCACGCTCGTGGCGCAGATAGGTCTGCAGGAGGGCAACGCCTCCTACGCCGCTCCCTACATCGACATCCTCCGCACCTGGGCCGACTACCTCGCTGCCAACGGGCAGGACCCCGCCAATCAGCTCTGCACCGATGATTTCGCCGGCCACTGGGCGCACAACTGCAACCTCTCGCTCAAGGCCATCATGGGCGTGGCTGCCTTCGGCAAGATAGCCGCGCTGCAGGGCGACAAGGCCACCAGCGACAAGTATCTCGCCAAGGCCCGCGAGATGGCCGCCAAGTGGGAGAAGGATGCGCTGGAGGGCGACCACTACAAACTGGCGTTCGACCGCAGCGGCACATGGAGCCAGAAATACAACATCGTATGGGACAAGCTCTGGGGCACGAAGCTTTTCTCCGACAAGGTGATGGAGCGCGAGATAGCCTACTACCTCAAGCACCAGAACAAGTACGGCCTGCCCCTCGACTGCCGCAAGGACTACACCAAGAACGACTGGATCATGTGGACGGCATCGATGAGCCCCAACGACAAGACCTTCCGGAAGTTTATCGACCCCATCTACGCCTACGTCAACGAGACCAAGTCGCGTGTGCCCATCTCCGACTGGTATGACACCAAGACGGGCCTCATGGTGGGCTTCAAGGCGCGCTCTGTCATCGGCGGATTCTGGATGAAGGAACTCATGGACCGCATGACCGCCACAAAGAAGTAAAAGTACACCCTGAGCGTTAGTATAATATACTGCGCGCTCGCAGGCTCTTGGAGAATGAGAATTCTCCAAGCCAGGGTGTTCGGGAATACTAAGTTAAGAGGAAAAATATAAGAAAGCGCAAGGCCCTCCCGGCTTTGCGCTTTCTTCATGCCCGCCGCAGAGGATAGTGAGGAATGAGCAGTGAGGAATTAGCAGTGAGCAATGAGTAGTGAGCAATGAGTAGTGAGCAGTGAGCAATTAGCAGTGAGCAATGATTTGGACGTGAGCAATGTGTAAAGAGTAATGGGTAATTAGTGAGAATTGAGTAGAGAGGAATGAATTCTTTGTTGTGCGGGATAAATAACTGGGAGGGCCGCTGCAGCGCGGCCCTCCTGTCGCAAGAGAGAGTGCGCGAGGGTGTGAGTGATGTGTTTATCCCCGCGCAGAAAGGTTCGCGATTTAATGTGTAATAAGCATATGCGGGAGAAATA
>OMUV01000074.1 GCA_900314335.1 uncultured Prevotellaceae bacterium
GGCCCTCCCAGTTATTTTTCGCGCTTTGCATAATCGCGCGCTCCTTCGCGCACTTTCTCTCGCGCAGCGGAAAGAATGCAATAAGGTAGTAGGAGGTATTCTATAAAATAGCAGATGGGATTTTTATAAGAAGGCAGGGGCTACAGGTGCTCCAGTGCTTCCTCTGCCTTAAGAAAGCGCAGTCCGTGCTTAGCACGCGCTCTTACAGGTGCTCGCGAATGACTTCGGCCTTCACGATGCGCACGTCGGTCTTCGGGCGGTCGTGGCGGTCGGTGCGCACATTCTGTATCTTCTCCACTGTCTCGAGCCCGTCGGTCACTTCACCGAAGACGGTATACGCGCCGTCGAGCCACGGTGTGCCGCCGACCTTCTCATAGTCCCCGAGGATGTTGTCGGGCACTTCAAACTGCCAGTCGCTGTTCTCGCGCATCGATTGCTGATAGTTCTCTATCTGATCCGTGGTCTGTCGTTTGCCCCACACGATGTAAAACTGTGAGCCGGAGGAGCGCATCTCGGGGTTGACATCGTCGCCCTCGCGGGCTGCGGCCAGTGCGCCGCGCTTGTGGTAGTGGGCGGGATAGAGTATCTCCTCGTGGATGGTATAGCCGGGGCCGCCTTCGCCGAGAAGGGTGCCGGCGGCGGCATTGCGCGTGTCGGGATCGCCCGCCTGAATCATAAAATCGGCGATGACGCGGTGGAAAAGCAGGCCGTCGTAGTATTTCTCGCGGACGAGCTTGAGAAAGTTGTCGCGGTGGAGGGGTGTGTCATTGTAGAGGGCCACGGTGATGTCGCCTGCGGTCGTGGTGAAGCGAACCAGGGCGCAGCTGTCGAGATTGCCGGCCATGAGCGGGAGCGGCAGCAGGGCGAGGAGAAGCAGGAAGCGGCGGAGAGCGGTCATCTACGGGAGGATTGTGGTGCCGCTGTCGAGAGCGAGGCTGGAGGCCGAGGTGATAACGACGCGCTTTACGCCAGCCTCCACGGCGCCGAGGGCGTTCTCTATCTTGGGTATCATGCCGCCGCTGATGGTGCCGGCGTCGACGAGGCCGCGGAAGTCGGCGCGGTGTATCTCGGGGATGACGGTGCTCTCGTCGTCGGGGTTGGTGAGCACACCGGCCTTCTCGAAGCAGTAGACGAGCGTCACATCACAGAGCGCGGCGAGGGCGCGGGCCGTAGAGGCGGCAATGGTGTCGGCGTTGGTGTTGAGCAGTGTGGTGTGGCCGTCGAAAGAGAGCGGCGCGATGACGGGCGTGATGCCGGCGTCGAGGATAGTCATGAGGCGCTCCGCATCGACGCGGTCGATGTCGCCCACAAAGCCGTAGTCGACGGGCGTGGCGGGGCGACGGTGAGCGATGATAACACCGCAGTCGGCGCCGGTGATACCCAGCGCGCACTCTCCGCGGGCCTCGAGGGCGGCCACGATGCGCTTGTTGACGAGCCCGCCGTAGACCATGGTCACCACCTCGAGCATGTCGCTGTCTGTGACACGGCGGCCGGCGATCATTTGCGTCTTCAGGCCTAAGCGCGAGGCGATGGCCGTGGCGGTGCGCCCGCCGCCGTGCACGAGAATCTTGGGCCCCTCCACCCTCACGAAGCGCGAGAGAAGGCCGTCGAGGGCGGCGGCGTCTTCGACAACGGCGCCGCCCACCTTGATCACTGTAACATTATTTTTCATCGTCCTTGTCCTCCTGCTTCTCTGACTTTTTATCCTTATAACGCACGCGGTCGTTCTCGCGGTAGAGGTCCTCGTCGTTGAGCTCGAGGTAGGTGTAGCCGTAGAGGCCGCTGCGATAGTTGGCGAGGAACTCGTTGCCCTCGGAGATGGAGATCTTGCCGGCGAGCTCGGCACGCTTTACCCATGTCTCGAGCCTGCGCTGGAGGCGCTTGGGGTCGTACTGCACATAGTCGAGCACCTCGGCCACTGTCTCGCCCTCTATGACACGGTCGATGCTGTAGCCATTGTCCGTGACGGTGACGTGGACGGCGTTGGTGTCGCCGAAAAGGTTGTGCATGTTGCCCAGAATCTCCTGATAGGCGCCCACGAGGAACACGCCGACATAGTAGCGCTCGCCGCGGTGGATGGTGTGCATGGGGATGTAGGCGGTCTGCTGCATCGAGTTGACGTACTGGGTGATCTTGCCGTCGCTGTCGCAGGTGATGTCCTGGAGCGTCACATTGCGCTCGGGGCGCTCGTCGAGGCGCTGGATGGGCATGACGGGGAAGAGCTGGTCGATGGCCCACGAGTCGGGAAGGCTCTGGAAGAGGGAGAAATTGCAGAAATACTTGTCGGCCAGCAGGCGGTCGAGGCTGCGGAGCTCGTCGGGGACGTGCTTCTGTGTGTGGACCATGCTGTTGACCTCGCGTGTGATGCTCCAGTAGAGGCTCTCTATCTGGGCGCGCGTCTTGAGGTCGATGATGCCGTGGTCGAAGAGCTCGAGGGCCTCCTCTCTCATCTGCTCGGCGTCGTGCCAGTCCTCGAGCATGGAGCGCGGAGTGAGCTTGTCCCATATCTCGGAGAGGTCGCGCACCAGCTGATGGTCGTCGGGGCCGGCCTCAAAGTCCTCGCTCATCTGCGGCTGCGAGGCGACATCGGTCACCTCGAGCACCAGAACGCTGTGATGGGCCGTGAGCGAGCGCCCTCCCTCGGTAATGATGTTGGGATGGGGGATGGAGTTGCGGTCGGCCGCGTCGACAAAGGTGTAGACGCAGTCGTTGACATATTCCTGAATGGAGTAGTTGACAGAGCTCTCGGAATTGCTGGAGCGGGTGCCGTCGTAATCGATGCCGAGGCCTCCGCCGCAGTCGACGAACTCGATGTTGAAGCCCATGGCGTGGAGCTGCACGAAAAACTGCGAGGCCTCTCTCAGCGCCGACTGGATGCGGCGTATCTTGGTGATCTGGCTGCCGATGTGGAAGTGGATGAGCTTGAGGCAGTCCTCCATGCCGCGCCGCTTGAACATCTCGGCGGCCTCGAGGAGCTCGCTGGAGTTGAGGCCGAACTTGCTGGCGTCGCCGCCGCTCTCTTCCCATTTGCCGGCGCCCGAGGAGGCGAGCTTGATGCGGATGCCTATCTTGGGTCTCACCTTGAGCGCGCGGGCGGCCTCGAAGATGCGCTCCAGCTCGTCGAGCTTCTCGGCCACGAGGAACACCTTCTTGCCCATCTTCTGCGCCAGCAGCGCCAGTTCTATGTAGCTCTGATCCTTGTGGCCGTTGCAGATGATAAGGCTGTCGGAGTCCATGTTGGTGGCCAGCACTGCGTGGAGCTCGGGCTTGCTGCCGGCCTCGAGGCCGATGTTGTAGCGTTTGCCGTGGCTGATGATCTCCTCCACGACGGGGCGCATCTGATTGACCTTAATGGGGTAGACAATGAAATGCTCGGCCTTGAAATTGTATTCGCGGGCGGCCTTCTGGAAGCAGGTGGCTGTCTTCTCGATCCTGTTGTCGATGATGTCGGGGAAACGCAGGAGCACGGGGGCCGTGATATTGCGCCGGTCGAGCTCGTCCATGAGTTCCTTGAGATCGATAGCCACGCCGTCCTTGCGCGGAGTGACATAGACGTGTCCCTTCTCGTTGATGTTATAGTAATTTACGCCCCAGCCGTTGATGTTATAAAGCTCGGCCGAGTCTTCCACACGCCATTTTTTCATTGTCGCTTTCTGTTTAGTACGGAAATGATATTGTCGCTCAATATGTCTACTTTGTCTTTGGTTTCGAGGGGCGATACCTCCTCTATGTGCTTTGCTTTCATGTAAAAGGGCTCTCTGGCAGCGAGCTGCTCCGTCACGAATGTGCGCAGCTCTTCAGGCGACTTGCCCTCGAGGAGCGGGCGCTTGCCTTTGCTGATGGCGAGATGGCGCAGGATGGTGTCGACGGAGGCTCTGAGGTAGACGGTCTCCGAAACGCTGTTGAGATAGTCCATGTTGTCGAAGAAACAGGGCGTGCCGCCGCCTGCGGAGAGCACAATGTCCTCAAACTCGGCCGCTTCGTGGAGCATGCGGCGCTCCATGTCGCGGAACGCGGCCTCGCCCCGCTCGCGGAAGATGTCCGGGATGCGGGTGTGGAAGCGCTCCTCGATATACCAGTCCAGGTCGTAGAAACTGATGCCGAGCTTGCGGGCTATGGCGCGGCCCACAGTGGTCTTGCCGACGCACATATAGCCGACGAGGGTGATGCTCTTCATCTCACTTCGCCGCTTTAGCCTTTGCGCCGGCCTTGCCGCGGGCTGTGCGCGCTGTGCGTGCCCCGCCTGCGGCCCTCTTACGGCCTGTGGGCTCCGGCGCAGCGTTGACGATCTGCATGCACTGCTCGTAGGTCAGCGAGGCAGCCTCGGCTTTCTGTTCCTTGGTGAGGCGGTAGTTCTTGTCCTTGTAGTGGATATAGGGGCCATAAGGGCCGTTCATCACTTCCAGTTCGGGATCCTCCGCATATTGCTTCATGTGGCGTTTGGCTTCGGCCTCGCGCTTGTCGAGAATCATCTGCTCCGCCTCCTCGAGCGTCACCTTCATCGGGTCCATGCCCTTGGGAAGCGACGCATAGAGCTTATCGTGATGGACATAGGGCCCGAAGCGGCCGGTGCCCACGCTTATCGTCTTGCCCTCAAACTCGCCCAAGGTGCGGGGCAGCTTGAACAGGTCGAGCGCCTCTTCGAGCGTGATGGTCTCATAGTTCTGGTCCTTGCGTATCGTAGCGAAGGAGGGCTTCTCCTCGTCCTCGGCGGTGCCTATCTGCACCATGGGGCCGTAGCGGCCTATCTTGACGCTCACGGGCTTTCCGGTCTTGGGGTCTGTGCCCAGCAGGCGCTCGCCCACCTTGCGGCCGTCCTTGCTCTCCATCGACTTTTTGACCTCGGGCTCGAAGTGCTTGTAGAAGTCCTTCATCAGGCCCGTCCACTCCCTGTGGCCCTCGGCCACCTCGTCAAACTGTTTCTCGACGTCGGCGGTAAAGTTGTAGTCCATGATCTCGGGGAAATCCTCCTTGAGGAAATCGGTGACCACCTGCCCCACGGGCGTAGGGATGAGCTTGCCCTTGTCCGAACCGGTAGTCTCCGTGGCCGTGCGCTCGCTCACCTTGCCGTCCTGGAGCGTGAGCACGGTGTAGGGGCGCTTGGTGCCCTCCTTATCGCCGCGCACTACATAGCCCCTCTGCTGGATGGTGCTGATGATGGGGGCGTAAGTGGACGGGCGGCCTATACCGAGCTCCTCCATCTTGTGGACAAGCGAAGCCTCATTGTAGCGCGGTGGATGCTGGGTGAAGCGCTCCGTAGCCGTGACGCTCTCTGCCGTGGGGCGGTCGCCCTTTCTGAGCGGCGGGAGCAGACGTGCTTCGTCGCGCGAAAGGGTATTGCTGTCCGCATTAGCATCGTCATCGCCCTCGCGATAGACATGCAGGAAGCCGTCAAACTTGATAGCCTCGCCGCTGGCCACAAAGCGCTCGGGGGATGTGGAGATGCTGATCTCGGCCTGCGTCTTCTCGATCTCGGCGTCGGCCATCTGGCAGGCTATGGTGCGCAGCCAGATGAGGCGGTAGAGCTTTTTAAGCTGCGGAGTGCCTGTCCCGAGCTCGTGGCGCGACATCGACGTGGGGCGGATGGCTTCGTGGGCCTCCTGAGCCCCTTTGCTGTGAGTGGTGAACTTCCGCGGCCTGCTGTAGCGCTCGCCGAGATTGGAGATAATCTCCTTCTTGCACTGTCCCAGGCAGAGCGTGGAGAGGTTGACCGAGTCGGTACGCATATATGTGATGTAGCCCTCCTCGTAGAGAGTCTGGGCCAAGCTCATGGTAAGGGAAACGGGGAAACCGAACTTGCGCACGGCCTCCTGCTGCATCGTCGAAGTGGTGAACGGCGGGGCGGGACTGCGCTTCTGCGGCTTGACGGCCACGTCGGCCACCTCGTAGTCGGCGCCATTAATGGTGTCGAGGAATGCGCGCGCCTCAGCCTCGCTACTGAAGCGGTGGCCGAGCTCGGCGCCGAATGAGCGCCCGTCGAGGGTAAACACGGCCGTCACGCGGTAGAAGGGCTCGCTTTTGAACTCGCTGATCTCGCGCTCCCGCTCCACGATGAGCCTCACGGCCACGCTCTGCACTCTGCCGGCAGAGAGCGACGGGCGCACCCTGTGCCACAGCACGGGCGAGAGCTCGAAGCCCACGATGCGGTCCAGCACACGGCGGGCCTGCTGCGCGTCGACGAGATTGAGGTCGATGGACCTCGGGTGCTCTATGGCCGAGAGAATGGCAGGCTTCGTGATCTCGTGAAAGACGATGCGGTGCTTGTCGTTGAGGGGCAGCTTGAGCACCTCGGCCAGGTGCCATGAGATAGCCTCACCCTCGCGATCCTCATCGCTTGCGAGCCATACGGTCTCGGCGCTCTTGGCCGCCTTGCGCAGGTCGCTCACGACGTGGACTTTATCCTTGGGTATTTCGTATTGCGGCTCAAACGTCTTGGGGTCGATGCCGTTGTTCTTCTTTTTAAGGTCGCGTATATGGCCGAACGACGGCATCACCTTGTAGTCGGCACCGAGATATTTCTGGATGGTGCGGGCCTTGGCCGGCGATTCGACAATTACGAGATTCTTCTGCATTATTATATTGATTTGCTTTGTTCTATCGGAGTGCAAAAGTAGGAAAAAAAACAGATATCGTGCAAGTACTTGCATTTTCTTTATTATCAGAGTTCTGCTGTATAAATGGTTGTTAATGGGCCGGGGCGCGTCATTCTTATGCCAGGGAGCTCACTTTTACCCATTTTCGGGTATTGGCGGGGTGGCGCCGCAGGTGTACTTTTGCCACAGAATTCATTGTTCCCACTCATATCCCCACGCTTATAAGGGGAGAAGTGTATCTCATGGATTTTATTGTTATGTATCTTGTTTGAAAAATGCAGTCTGCCGTGCGGCAAGCTGCATTTTTTATTTCCGCCCGGAGGATGGGCAAAACTTCGTGGTGCAAGACCCGCCGGGCGACTATACACAGAGAGACAAAGGAGGCCTGCCCTTTCAGCGGGGCAGGCCTCCTTATTTATATTAGCCTGGGGCTAAATCACCGGTGGATTTACTTCACGAGTTTCTTATCCTTGCCGATGATGTAGATGCCCTTGCCAAGGTTCTTCTCTGCGTCGGCAGCCTTAACGCCCTTCTTGAGGAGCACGCCGTCGGCAGTGTAAACGTTCACCTT
>OMUV01000012.1 GCA_900314335.1 uncultured Prevotellaceae bacterium
CCCCATGCGGATCACCAGGAGGGAAGCTTTGAGCTTCCCTTTATTGTTTTCTGGCCGCGCAGTCCCGTTTTCAGAAACCGTGTTACCTACGCTCTTTATTTCCTCTGCCTTTTTCCGATGCGCATATATATAAATGTATGTGTCTTATAATTTGTCTCTGCTCTTCCGAAATCCGCCGTGCATGCGATATCATGCGTATCAAACAATGTATGGCGCAAACCTATAGCACTATTATGTGACTCATCTAATAGTTTTACGCAGTTTTTTTGCATCCGTAGCAGCGGTAACAAGTTTCTCTTTGCCGTCAACGGTGAGCTTTATATCAAATTTTATGTCTTTCGCCATACTATATCTCAATAATTTGTACATTTGTGGGAAATCTATATCGCAACAGCCATGAGGAAGTCAGAAAACAGAATTAAAGGTATTTGTAGCCTATCCTGTCTACTGGGATTTATCTTTACAGGTTTGACAGTCATATCCTTTTATTGTTGCAGTTTATTTGGAACTATGTTCTGCGCTTCTGCGGCCGTAGCTTGCTTAGTAATCAATGTAATTATATCTCTGTTTTTCCATGATGATGATGGCATCGGCTTCCAGGATATTATCGACAACGATTTCTAAACCTTTTTAATGGCCGGACGATAGTGACTCAGGCCGATTTTTCGCCTTTGCAATACATTGAAAATCAGTGTCTGCGGAAGGCTAAAATTACATTTGAGACGTTTTCAACTACCTCAAATGTAATTTCCCTCAGGTCCTATGTGAGTATCATGGTGAGCGGGAAGGTTTTCTTGTTTCGCTATGGCGGAGTTTGCCGGTAGCGCAAAAAATCGCTACGCTACTGTTCTCCGAAATAGACAGAGCCCTTTGTTGGGAGACGTGTGCTGTTTCCGCTGCCATAAGGGGCGGAAAAGCTCCTCCCGAAGGCAAAATTTGTTATGCGGCATGCGCAGAAGGAAGTATTGCTTTTGTTTATTTTGGATAACTATAGAGAAATTCATAACTTCGCGCTACATTCCTCTCTTTGTGCAAGTGCGCCGTGCGATACGCGGCGCGGAGGTGTAGGTCAGTAAGTATGAAATAACTAACAGATAGTATGAGAAGATATTTTTACCTCGTTACGGCCAGAAGGCTGCTGGTGGCGCTCTCTGCGATGTGCACCATGGGCGTGAGCGCGGCGGTTCAGTCGGGCCGGATATACCGCATCAGTTTCTCGCAGGCCGACGGGCGGACGCTGTTCCCGCAGAACTCGAAGCCCGACGCCAATACCGCCGTTCTGGCGTGGACCAACACCGGTGTGCCGGCGCAGCTGTGGACGGCCGAGAGCACGGGCGACGGCACCTTTACGCTCCGCAACGCCTACACGGGCGGCTACCTCGGTCTGCCGGGCTCGCCGACCACGGCCTCCAGGCTTGTGCAGCTCAGTACGGCGACAGCCAATGCCCGGTGGACCATCACCGAGTCGGCGGAGAAGGCCGGCGTCTACTCCATCACACAGAAGACCACGCGCGCCACCTTCGCCCTGACGCTCGCTGCCGACTCCGACGGCGCCCGACCGACGCTCACCGAGATCGCCGACGTCGCCGCGCCCTCCGCGGAGCAGCAGTGGGCCCTCACCGAGTGCACGCCCGGCGATCTGACCCTTACGCGCGAAGTAAGGGCCGCAATGGGCGAGAGCTTCCTTAAAAATAATTTCCGCAAACGCTCCAACGGTTACTATTCCTTCGGCAATGGCGGATGGGGCGAAGCGGAGACGCTCGAGACAATGCTCGACGCCTACGAGACTTCCGGCGACAAGCGCTACCTCGACGCATTCGAAAAGGCCTACAACTATTTCATCCACTGCGTGGGGACCAATTGGCTCATCCTCAAATACGACAAAGACTACAACTGGTTCGGCCACGATTTCAACGATGATGTGATGTGGATGATCATCGCCGCGGCGCGCGCCTACCACCTCACGGGCAAGGTGGCTTACCTCAATCAGGCCCGCACCAACTTCGACGCCATCTACAAGCGCGGCTATGACCAGTGGGGCATGATGCGCTGGGCCATGCAGAGCGGCAGCGCCAACGGCACCAACTCCTGTATCAACGGCCCCACGGAGGTAGCCGCCTGCTACATTGCCATGGGATGCAGCGGCAAGACGCTCCGCGACAAATATTACAACATAGCCCGCAGCCTCTACGACAAGCAGCGGCGGTTCCTCTTCAATTCCGCCACGGGCGAGGTGTACGACGCATTCTCATGGAATACGGAGACCAACATGCCCGGAGGCTACAACAAATGGGTGTCGACCTACAACCAGGGCACGATGCTCGGCGCGGCCGTCATGCTCTACGACCATTTCGGCGACGCCATCTACAAGAGCGACGCCGACAAGATCGTGGCCTGCACCAGGAGCCGCCTCTGCGACAGCTACGGCATCGTTAAGGTCTGCCAGAACGTGAGCGGTACATACTGCGGCTTCAAGGGCATCCTCATGCGCTACCTGCGCCGCTATGTCACCGACATGCAGCATCCCGGGACGGCAGACTGGCTCCGCGACAATGCTCTCCGCGCATACAACAACCGCAACTCCTACGGCATAACTACCTCGGCATGGCTCACAAAGGCCACGGAGAACTGGATAACTACCGCCGAGAAGAACGACGACGGCTCTTACAAAAACTTTAAGGACGAGCCCTTCGGCAATTCGACCGCCGTAAGCGCCGCCTTCAACGCTCCTCTCGCCGCCCACGCCATCATGAAGGACGGCAGCAGCCCCATCGAGGCCGAGGACTTCGACTATGTGCGCGGCGTGTATGTCGTGGAGGACACGACGACCCACGCCCTAGGCCTGACAAACGCTGCCAACTCCTACTATACCGTCTACAGCAATGTCAACTTCGGCACCCGCACCATGCGGAGTCTCACCTTCTCGCTCAGGGCCGCCGGCGCGGGATACGCCATAGAGATCTACGCAGACAGCATCGGCGGCAGCCCGCTCGGCTCCGTTGCCGTGCCCAAGGCAGACGCTCTCACCGACATCACGACCGCCATACGCCCCATCGACGGGCAGCACGACATCTATCTCGTCTACCGCAAACGCATCTCCTCGGCCCGTGACTTCTTCCTCGACCGCATGAGTTTCACCACCGACGCTCCCGCGCTCACGGCAGACCTTACCGACGGCGCTGCCATCGTCTCCGCGACCGACTCCCTGAGCCCCGCCGCGCTTTTCGACAACCGCGCCGCCACCACAGTGCTCCGGGAGGGACACAGCGCCACGTTTCTGTTCTCCGCAATAGCTCCTGCTACGCTCGCAGGCTATGCGCTGGCCAACTCGGCCTACGGCAACCGCTGTGACCCGCAGAGCTGGACGCTCTCAGGCCGTAATGAAGGCGGCGAATGGGAGACGATCGACAGCCGCGAGGGTGTGAGCTTCGACACGTCCTGCCGCCTGCTTTCCTACAGCGTCGCCGGCGCGAAGGCTTACAGAAACTTCCGCCTCGAAGTCACTGCTACGGGCGACAGCGTGGGCCTGGGCGAATGGCAGCTCTATGGCACGGCCATTTCCGCCGATGACATCACCGCCGACGGCGGTAAACTGACCGACGGAGACAGCGCCGCGATCGACAAGAGCGCCGCGACCAACGGCCACTCCGCTCTCTACGCCTACACCTCCAATGGCAACTACCAGCCCACGCTCTACAGCATCACCGTGACCGACACCGCCAGCGCTCCGAGGGCCTGGACGCTCTACGGATACGCAGACAGGGAGTGGCAGGTGCTCGACAGCCGCAGCGGCGAGAGCTTCCGCGCGGGCGGCTGCACCATGTTTTACCCCATCACGACCACTCTCTCGTGCCAGCGTTTCCGTCTGGAGCTCACCGATGGGACAGAGCGGCAGCAGATAGCCGAGTGGCAGGTCTTTGGTACGCTCCGCAGCAGCGCGCAGCTCTACACCGACCTCACCTGCAGCCTCGGCACCATCACCTCGTCCGACGGCGCTTCGGCCCGGACGCTCGCCGCAGCCATCGATGACGATGCCTCCACCGCCGTGCGCATCAACCGCGGCGAGGGAGAGAACTGGATAGAGTACACATCCCCCGTGCCCATCCGCCTGACGGGCTACAGCGTCTGCGCGGGCAATGATGTCAGCGCCGCTCCCTATTCCTGGCAACTTCTGGCCAGCAACGACGGCGCGGAGTGGACACGCCTCAACATCACCAGCGGCGCCAACCTCCGCACGCGCGGCAAGGTGAGGACCGTGAGCATCACCAACTCCCGCACCTTCACCCACTTCCGCCTCCTCATGACGCGCGCCACGGACCTCTCCGCGACGGCCTACGAGATAGGCGACTTCCAGCTCTACGGCCGCTGCATCGCCGACAGCAGTATCGTGACCGGCGCTACGATGACGGCCGAATTCCCCAACAGCAACACCGCCGAGGATGTGGCCAAGGCCGCCGACAGCAACATCAGTACCAAGTTCCTCTTCAACAGCTATGGCGGCGGATGGCTCACCGCCACGCTCAGCACCCCCGCCTGCGCCAATGTTTACGCTATCAGTTCCGCCAACGACAACGCCTCGCGCGACCCGCAGAGCTGGCAGTTGCAGGGCTCGGACGACGGGGAGACATGGACGACGCTCGACAGCCGCAGCGGCGAGGCCTTCTACAACCGCAACGTCACGCAGATCTACACCTTCAGCAACGCCCGCAGCTACGGTCAGTACCGCCTCCTCATCACCGATAACGGCGGCGACGCGCTCTGTCAGCTCTCCGAGCTGCAGCTCTTTGCGCACGACGAGAGCACCACGGGCATCAGCGATGTAAAGCGCACCACGGGCCGCCTCACGGCCACGGTCACGGACGGCGGCAGCACGCTCAGCGTGACCCTTCCCGCCGCGGCAGTGGTGAGCGTCTATGCCTCCGACGGCACGACGATCCTCTCCCGTAGCCTGCCCGCCGGCAATAGCCGCGTCCGCTTCGCCACCGCAGGCAGAGGCATATATATAATACGCGCCACAGGCATCGCCGGCACGCTCACGGCCAAGGTGGTAAAGTGACCGCGCCTCGGCGCTTCGCCCGCGATGAATAGCAGAGGACGGAGGAATGCCACGGCGACGGCGCTCTGTGCTTAGAGAATAATGTATCCTGAGAAATCAGACTTTGCAGGGCTCACCGCGCACGCGATGAGCCCTGCTAATGTTGTATGCCGCGGTTTCTTGGCGGCCGGCCCGAACGCCGGGACTGATTATAAGTGACGGATATTAATATGCGCGGCGATAGCGTCCCAAATGTATATCCCGCAATTCTTCGCGCTAATTCTTTTGCGGCTGGCGGGTCGCACTGCAGCGGCCCTCACAGCTAATTCCCACGCAATGCCTTTTCACGCTTTTCGTATGCCAGCCGGCTTTGCGAACAACGGAGCAAGATACCTTATATATATAGGTAGTCATCCTTCGGCGCTGTCGATATAACTTCGCAGGCCGAAACAACTGGCACTGCCCCCATTTTTGGAATAGGCATTCCCCACACTTCAAAAAACGCTCCCGCATGCTGGGATACTCACATAGGACTTGAGGAAAACTACATTTGAGGTAATTCAAAACGTCTCAAATGTAGTTTTGCCCTTTCGGGAGCGCTGATTTTCAATCTTTTGCAAAGGGGTAAAAACGGCCCTTTTAGAGGCCGCGAGTTTGGGCGAGGAGATTGACAAGCGCGGGAAATAACTGGGAGGGCCGCTGAGGGCAGCGGCCAAGAGCGAATCTGGAAAATCTAATTAGCGACTAAGCTGAGAGGAATGCGTGTCGCGCGTTTTGTCGCGCACTTTCTTATGCGGCAGGCGGCCGCTGAGGGCAGCGGCCCTCCCAGTTAGCGCCGCGCTAAACTATATCGCCGACTTTTCCCAGCCATTTCTTGGGCTGCACAAGTGAACGCGGTGGACACATATCGAGGTTCTCAATCCCCAGCACCGCCGATATAATTTCGCCACCCAAAACAACTGGCGCTGCCCCCCTTTTTTGAAAAGGCATTCTCCACACTTCAAAAAACGCTCCCGCATGCTGTGTTACTCACATAGGACATGAGGAAGAACATGTTTGAGATGTTTTAAAACGTCTCAAATGTAGTTTTGGTCTTCCGGGAGCGCTGATTATCATGTATTTACAAAGGCCCCAAAATCGCCTTTTCGAAGTCTTTGTACGGCCTCCGGAAATTGCATAAGATGGCGGTGAAGACCGGATATACATTTTCCTGAAATACGGTTTGGGGGTGCGGGGAAGATCGCGAAACGCATAAAATAAGCGCCGTGCGGGAGGGCTTACATGGCAAACGGCGGCGGGATGCGGCAAACTGTGGCCGGAAGGGCATCTTTTTATGTCTTAGAGAAAACAATTCGCCCGGTATTTTTGGCGATATACAGAAAATTCGATAAATTTGCCGCGAATTGGTCTAATGGTCTATGGGAGAGAAAGGATCGCGCTGAGGTTTTTTCGCAAAACTGTCATTGATTGGAAGCCATTGGTCGGCAATTTAGGAGATTTTGTCGATAAAAAGGGAATATTGCGGGGAGGCGGAAGAGTGCCTCGAAAAGTTTTGCTACTTTTGCACGCAAATTGACGCCTGGGTGCATTTGCCCCTTCTTCGCTACTTATATA
>OMUV01000163.1 GCA_900314335.1 uncultured Prevotellaceae bacterium
TATTAGACGAAGCAGCATTACAGAAAATAATCTGAGATATAATAAACGATATTTATATGCGGATGATTATGGGTTATGGGTAGATATGTTGAAATGCAATCTTCATCTGGAGAATATTCCTGATATTCTTACAAAATATCGAGTCTCCAGGAATCAAACAAGCAGGAAATTTTCGAATATTCAAGCAGAATCTGCTAATAAGGTTGCTGTAGATTTACAAAAATGGTATGCCGGCCAAATATGTCTTGAAGAATGCATTCCGAATATACTCAAATCCGGAAAATGTCTTACGGTCATCATTCCTTTCTTAAATGAAGGGGAAGAGGTCGTTAATACAGTGAAGAGTATCAGAGATACTGTTCGTAACGCCGTTGATATAATCACTATCAACGATTTGTCTACAGACGGATACCCTTATCATGAGCAGTTATCCGAATATGGAGTTTATTATGTCTTTAATAAAGAAAGAAAGGGCGTAGCTGCATCTCGGGATTTGGGGGTATCATTGTGTAAAACTCCATACTTCCTCCTCCTTGACGGTCACATGAGATTTTACTCTAATGATTGGTGTGAGATCCTTACGTCTTTACTTAACAGAAATGACAGATGTGTTTTGTGTTGTCAGGGACGTCCTTTGCAGAAAGAAGACGGAGTTGTGTCAGAACTTTCTGTAGACAATTCAACATTCGGTGCATATTTCCCTTTTGAAAAAGGTCGCTCTTTAGTTGATATCAGATGGAACACAAATGAAATTTCCAGAAACTCTAATTTAGAGCCAATATCTGCAGTTTTGGGGGCAGGGTATGCTTCTTCGAAGCGTTATTGGAAATATCTAAAGGGGTTAGATGGCTTATTGTCGTATGGAAGCGATGAATCTTTTATAAGTCTCAAAGTTTGGATGGAAGGTGGGAAGTGTCTTTTGGTAAAGAACGTCGTAATTGGTCATATCTACCGTAAATCTTCCCCATTCAGACGATATAGACAAGTAGAGGTTTATAATCAACTATTGATCTCATACTTGCTCTTTCCTCAGGCCTTGCACGCCCGGAATTTGGCTTATTTCTATATGAATGAAAAAGAAGGGTATGATTATGCTGTATCAAAAATAGCAAAAGAGAAAAAGAAATGGATCAAACAAAAAGACTATTTTTCTCATATACATACCAGAGATTTCTCTTATATTGTAAAGTTGCAGGACTATATAGCTTCATGTAATAGTGATGATGATTATCTTTCAATGTATTCTGCACAATTGCATGAAATAGCACATTTCCTGGTTAAGAACATCCCTGAAAGAGATGGTTTGTTCGAAGGAAAAATGGGGGTGATCCTTTGGTTATCATTATACAATAGTATATTCAAACGAAGAAATATAGAGAGAACATTGGATTCCGTATGGAATTCCATACTGTATAGTATAAAGCAAGAATGTCTTTCCGGAAACTTTGGACAAGGTTTATCTGGAATTGGGTGGGCTTTGATATTTTTATATGAGAATGGTTTCGTTGAAGATGATATCGAGCAAATATTGGATTTGATTGATCTCCAGGTTTCAAGAATCGATCTGAACTCTATTTCAGAATACGGGATAGATAAAGGTGTGGGGGGATATATAGCATATTATGCAGCTCGTCTGAGATACTTGTCCAAAAACGGAAGAGAAGGAATGATTAGCAAAAAAAGAACCGCTGAGATGAAGCGAATTGCCAATCGCCTGATCAACTCGAATTGCTCTTCCAATATAAAAGTGATTTCATTCAGATTGCTTTTACTTTTTGAGAATGGATATGATCCTAATGATATGATCCTTAATGTCAGGGATTGGCAGGATGAATGCTATAACGTTCCCCGGAATCGGAAATATTGGACAAATTCCTTTATTGACCAGACTATGAATACATCATATGCAATGATGCGGAAAATACAAAGTCAAAAAAATACATTTGAAATAGAGAAAAATATTTGATATGAAGGTTCTCAGTAAATATAATTACTTATATCCGATTGGAGATGTGACTGTCTTGTATAACATAATATCTGACAATATTTTGTTACTTAGACCTCAAATTGTACAGTTAATAGAAAGCTACAAAAATAATATCGGGCAATTAAAAGAAATACATCCGGAGTTTTTTGAAAAATTAGAGGAAAACTCTATGTTGTTGAATACTGACAAAGACGAGATCCTTGAGCTTATAGACCGTTGGAAGAGAAGGAAAGTTCATCTTTTTTCCTAACGATATATCCTACTATTGATTGCAATCTTCGTTGTTGGTATTGTTATGAATCCCATGAAAATAATGCTTGTATGGATAATGACACAGTTCTGAAGGTTCGTAAACTTATCAGGAATGTTATCTGTAGAAAAAAATCAAGAATTTATTTCTTAGTTTCTTTGGGGGAGAGCCATTACTCAGATTCGAAGAAATAGTTAAGCCTTTTATCTCTTATACAAGAGATATGTGTAAAGATCACAATGTAGACCTTTATATCGATATTACTTCAAATGGCGTTTTAATGACAGATGATGTAATAAATGATCTTCTGTCTTTGGAATTGAATAATACTCCTCTCTTTCAGATCACATTAGATGGGAACAGGAAAGAACACAATAAAGTCAAATTCACCAAAAATGGCAGAGGAACCTATGATATAATAATCAACAATATCAAGAATGCATTAAAAGCTGGTATCCCAATAAACAACAGACTAAATTATACTCAAAAGAACATTGACAGTTTAATTGACGTACTTGATGAATATTCTGAACTCACAAAAGAGGAAAGAAAAAATCTCTTTGTTGATTTTCAGCAGGTATGGCAAGATGCCAGCAATCAGAGTGCGAGAAATAAGGCGTTGAAATTAGCCTCTTTATACCGTATACATTCCTGCCAGGTGCGAATGGATAAAAGGCTGAACAGAGGAAGGTGCAATAATGATATGGAAAACCAGGCCACTATAAACTATAATGGTCTTGTGTACAAATGCACAGCTATTGATTTTAAATCGGATAATGCTGAGGGTAAATTAAAGGATGACGGAACAATAGAGTGGAATAACAGATGCAGTAGAAGAATGGAATACCGATTTGGGAATAGTAACTGCCATAGTTGTAAAATATTTCCTATCTGTCATGGCGGATGTTCTCAAGTTATGATGGATGGAGGAAATATCAATAGCGCATGTCTGTTAGGCTATTCCGAAGACGATAAAAATGATATAATAAAGAAGCGAATAGAATATATACTTGAGAATAGAAAAGCCGTGTATTGAGTACATGGTTTAAATGTATGTTTTATTATAAAAATCTCAACGATGAAAGTAAATCAAGAGAAAAAATCATTGATCGCATTGAAGACGGAAATTCCCGTCGTCCTCGAAAATGAGGAAGGAAAGTTGAGAGGTGGTTTTGTGGCTATTTCAACCACAGACTCTCCTTCACCGCTGAAGCTGCAGATCATCTGCATTCGAAACACAAACTGTAATGTAAAGTGTACTGGTACGACAACTGGAGCTCCCAACACATCTACTACTAATCCGGGACACACGTCTACAGATAATCCTTACTTTACAACTCCATATTGGTATTGGTATGGAAGTATGGGTGCATCAATATTTTGAGGCTCTATGTAGATGAAATTAAACATTTAACAAGAAAAGTCTTCTTCCGTACGAAATAACTTCTACGGGAGAAGACAGAACTCTAAAATCTGATAATATGAAAAGACTGATAATTCTTTCTCTGCTATGCTTTTGTGTCTTAAATTCCTATGCACAGAAGGAGAATAATGTGGTAGTAGTAGCAGGGGCTGTCAACAGCATAACATACCGGCCAGTGATCGATGCAATGGCATATCTCCTCACGCCCGACAGTGTGGTCGTAGACAGTATGAAAACATTTGAATCAGAGCTCGATGACAACACTCCTATCGGTACTGTATACTTTCAGCATGCCATCGAAGGAGAGAGCTACATACTGTGTATAAAGCATTATCAGTACAAGACTGTATACCTTCCGTTCGTTGCCCGGCTTAAGAAGAATGAACAGTACTGCATAGTGGAAAAGAAGATCCGCATGAACCTCAGGCCTATGGAGCGTCAGCTTGCGGAGACTGTGGTAAAGGCAACGAAAATAAAATTCTATCTCAAAGGAGATACTCTGGTATACAATGCCGATGCGTTCCAGTTAGAGCACGGAAGTATGCTCGATGCACTTATAAGGCAGATGCCCGGAGTACAGCTCAGGGATGACGGCGAGATAACGGTGAACGGGCGCAAGGTCGATGAACTGCTACTCAACGGGAAAGAATTCTTTGACCACAACAGACAGATAATGCTTGATAACCTGCCGGCATACATGGTGAAAAATGTAAAGGCTTATGAGAAAGAGAGCGACAGGGATAAATTCTTCGGAAAGGACATTGACGGGCAGAGGAGCTATGTGATGGATATCGGCCTGAAACGTCAGTATTCCATAGGCTATATAGGGAACGCGGAAGTGGCAGGCGGTACGGAGAACCGCTATCTGGCCAGAATGTTCGCTCTGAGGTTCTCGCCGCAGTCCAGACTTTCAGTCTATGCCCTGATGAATAACCTTAACGACAGCCGCCGCCCCGGGCAGAACGGAGACTGGAGTCCGGCAGAGGTTGGAAGCGGTCTGGTCTCTACCAGGAAAGGTGCTTTGGATTACAATGTAGATGATAAGAAGGGAGATTACAGACTCCACGGCGGTATAGAGATGAGCTACCAGGACCAGGACAACCGCTCTTTTTCCAATTCCACAAGTTTTCTGAAGGGCGGCGATATCTACGGACTCTCCCGCAATTCTTCCCGCGGGTTCAATACTTCTCTTTATACTGAGCATAATCTGAGCTGGCAGAAAGGTGTATATCTTTCATTTTCTCCCACATTCGCTTATTCGAACATACGCAACCGCAGCATAGCCCTGGCCTCTTCTCTGGAAAAGACATACAAGAACGGTCAGGAGATGCTTGACAGTATATTCTTGCCTCAGTCCACTGAACTCATTAAGCATATTCTGATAAACCGCAGCAGACAGATGGGTATCAACCGCTCCTGGAATTACAATTCGGGCGGTTCTCTTTCATTCAATTTCAAACCTTGCGGCGGTATGTATTCCATGCTGAATATCAGCGGCGGATATCAGAGGGAAAAGAACCGTACATTCAATCTTCAGAAAGTGGATTTCCCGCAGACAGACCGGACCGGTATATACAGAGACCAGTATTACAGTACTCCGGTCAGTTCTTATAATT
Source organism: uncultured Prevotellaceae bacterium (assembly GCA_900314335.1). Taxonomy (GTDB): domain Bacteria; phylum Bacteroidota; class Bacteroidia; order Bacteroidales; family Bacteroidaceae; genus UBA6398. The sequence goes on from OMUV01000163.1 coordinate 5,277, forward strand.
TCAGTATCGCCTACGGTAATGCCATTGACATCACAAAATATATCTCGGTCACCCCTACTTACCAGTATGTACAGAACTATTCATCGGCCAACAGGGATTTTTTCAGCTTTGAGGAGATCGGAGGAGAGAAAATCATGCCGTTCGGAGCTCTTCCGTCTACGACTGATTCACTTGTGATGGCAAGGAATATAAAGAATTCTTATATCTCTTCGAGGATGAACAACAGACATGAAGCCGGCATCACTGTGAATTTCCTCAGAAGGGACCTTGAGACGGACAGATGGGATATGCGCATGGACCTGCCGGTAAGTTTCAGCCGCAATAACATCAGATATCACCGCGACAGCAGGCAGGCGGATATCAGCAGACATTATGCAGCCTTTGAGCCGGGACTCAATATACAGCATTACCGCTATATCAAAGACAGCCTTTCGAAGAGGACGATCCAGGATGATATCCGGATGAGCAGCAAAATATCTGCTCCTGATATTCTGTATTTCGTACCGTGGTACAGCGAGGAGTCTGACCCGATGAATCTCTTTATGAACAATACGGGACTGAAAAACTCAAGGATATACAATGTAAGCTATCAGCGTCTCTTCAGCGATCCACGCAGAGAGGTGAACTGGCATTGGGATATAAATTACAGCATCACATCCGACGCACTTGCCATCGGGCAGACTGTGGACCGAAGTACCGGGATACGAACTTACAGACCCGTGAATCTCAACGGTAACTGGTCCGTATTCGGCGGAGCATATTATTATACACCGCTTGACAAAAAGCACAGATGGAGCTTTTCTACATACACGGTGGCCAATTATTCCAATAACGTAGATATGTCTGGAGACGAGAACTCCGGAAGCATAAGGAGCGATGTGCATAATCTCAGACTTTCCGAGTATCTGAATGCATCGGTGAAATTCAGGAAGATGCGTCTGACAGCTGTGTTCAATACTGACTGGTACAATGCTACAAGCCGTCGCGAAGGATTCCGTAAGATAAATGCGGAGAATTTCAAATACGGTCTGACTTGCAATTACAATATGCCATGGAGTATAGATTTCGCTACGGATATTATGATGTACAGCCGGAGAGGATACGAGGACAATGCTATGAATACTGATGATCTGGTCTGGAACGCCAGGATCTCCAAAGGGATCATGAAAGACAATATCATTTTCTCCCTTGAGGGATTTGATATACTTCGCAATCTTTCGAGTGTAAGCAGAAGTCTTAATGCCCAGGGCAGGGTAGAGACCTTTTCCAATGTGATCCCAAGTTATTATATGCTGCATCTTACATACCGGCTCAATATAAAGCCGAAGAAACGTCCCGGCGATGAGTAGATGAATCAGGTGAATGAGTCGCATTAAGTTTACCAGGCAGTTCGACCAAATGGATTGCGGACCTGCGTGTATACGTATGGTCGCATCCTTTTATGGTAAAGATTATCCGCTGTCATATCTCAGATCTCTGTCACATCTTACCAGAGAGGGAGTCAGTGCTGCCGGTATACGCGATGCTTTGAAGGCAATAGGCATGAGTAGTGCTACTTTCAGTATGAATATTGAACAGCTGCGCGACAAATGCCCGTTGCCTGCAATTTTACATTGGGAACAAAATCACTTCGTTGTATTATACAGGATAAGCAGAAATAAATTAACGGGAGAATGGCGTTATCATGTGGCCAATCCTGCTTATGGCAAATATTCTTTTGACGAAAAAAGATTCGGACAATTCTGGCTTAACGGAGACAAAGGAATAGTTATTGCCACAGAGCCTGGTAAAGATTTCTATATATTAAAGCCGGTAAAGGAGAAACACAGTTTCGTGCGTTTCGCACGAAAATATGTATGGCCCTTCAGAAGGGAGATGTCCCAGTCTTTTATCGGAATGTTCCTCGGACTGCTGCTTTCACTTATCACTCCGGTCCTTACCCAGACTTTGGTTGATAACGGTATAGGCATGAGAGATATGAATATGATCTATAAGATCATGGCCGCCCAGATCTTTATCTTTATCGGGACTTTTTCTATGGAGATCATCGGAAGTTGGGTGGGACTGTATATGAGTACACGGATCAATATCAATATTCTGGGTGATTATCTATGCAAACTCCTGCGCCTGCCAATGACCTTCTTTGAGACAAAAAGTGTAGGAGATTATCAGCAAAGATTAGGCGATCATGCACGCCTTCAGAACTTTGTCACATATCATTCTTTACAGACTTTCTTCTCTCTCATTTCCATTCCTTTCTATCTTATTATAATCGCTCTTTACAGTGTTACAACTCTGACTGTATATCTATTCCTTACTTCTCTCGGGGCACTCTGGATGATTTATTTCTTTCGTCGCCGAAAGGCACTTGACTATGAGCAGTTCAAAGTAAGTTCGGAAAACAATAACAAGCAATATGAGCTCATGTCCGGGATAATCGATATAAAGCTTAACGGATACGATGATTATAAAATCACGGAATGGCGGTCGTTGCAGGAGCGTCAGTATGAAATGAGTAAAAAGTCACTCAGGCTGGGCCAGATACAGAATACAGGCTTCACTGTCATAGGCCAGATCCGGAATATTTTGATCACATGCTGGATCGCTACTGATGTAGTGAACGGCTCTCTGACTTTGGGAATGATGATGAGTATATCTGTTATTATCGGGCAGATAGGAGGGCCGTTGTCTCAACTCATTGGGTTCATGCAGCAATTTCAGGATGCGAAAATAAGTCTGGAACGCTCAGAAGAAGTGCATTTATGTAAAAATGAAGACAGCGCATCAAGCCTGACCATCTCTTCAGACCGTCCGCAGAATATAGAGATAAAGGATCTTACCTTCTCTTATACGGGAAATTTAGGTACTCCTGCACTGACAAATATAAATCTGTGTATACCTCCGGGGCGGATGACTGCTATCGTAGGAGAAAGCGGAAGCGGTAAAACTACGCTGCTGAAATTACTGCTTAAATTTTATGAGCCTTCTGGTGGAGATATATTCTATGCCGGTAAATCAATTTCTATGTATTCCGCAAAAGCTATACGCCACGCTTCCGGTATTGTGATGCAGGATAACTTTATTTTCTCGGATACTATAGAAAATAATATTGTACTGGGAGAAGAAAGAAATAGTGAAAGATTACGCGAAGCGATAGATGTGGCTTGTCTTACAGAATTCATAGAAGGACTGCCATTAGGAATAAATACAAAGATCGGCGCGGAAGGCGTAGGAGTAAGCGGTGGCGAAAAACAACGTATCATGATAGCAAGGGCTGTATACAAAAATCCCGCTTATATTATGCTTGATGAAGCAACAAGTTCTCTTGATGCAGAAAATGAAAAGCATATCAGCGAAAATCTTGATATTAAATTTCGGGGATGTACACGTATTGTGATCGCTCACCGGCTTTCTACTGTGAAGAATGCAGATAATATTGTTGTCCTGCGTAAAGGCAGAATAGTAGAGCAAGGTACTCATGAATCTCTTATCAGGGAGAATGGATATTATTATGGTCTTGTGCACAATCAACTTGACATAGCTGAGACATGATAAAGCGTTTTGTTTTCAGGTACGGATTATATGTAATGATGTTCATGATGTTTGTAGGAATATTCATTATTACCTCGGGCATTA
>OMUV01000019.1 GCA_900314335.1 uncultured Prevotellaceae bacterium
CTGAGGGCAGGGGCCCTCCCAGTTATTTTTCGCGCATATGCATTATCGGGCAATTCTTCGCGCACTTTTGCGGCGGTTGGCGAGCCGCTGAGGCAGCGGCCCTCCCAGTTATTTTCCGCGCAAAACGGAGAAAGAAATCCACATTACAAGTCCTCAATTCTCTTCTTCGTCATAATAACTTCGCATACGAAAATCGGCCCCTTTTTCCACACTTCGAAAAAAACTTTCCGCATGCGCGGATACTCACATAGGACCTGAGTAAAACTACCTCAAATGTAGTTTTACTCATCTCAAACATAATTTTGGCCTTCCGGGGGCACTGATTTCCAATGATTTACAAGGGTCTCAAAAACGCCTTTTCCTGGGCTCCTGAAGCGGCCGCTTTGCGCAGGCCTCCCGCCCCTCAAACCGCCGCGTCAATTCAAGGCGCACGCATTATTATATATTGCATACGCATTATTATATCTATGGTATGTCCGGCCGCATCCCGCGCACGATTTATTATATATATGCGTGTGTTCTGCCGGTGAGGTCTGGCGGGGCAAGGGAGCGGCCGGCGGCGGCTCTAAAAGCGGCCTCAGCAGGCGCCTTCCGACGGTCGCGGAGAGGGGGCAAACAGCCGCCACATTGCTTTATGCATTAAATATTCACTTTTCTGCTGTAATATGCATTTTGCAAAGTATGTCATTTTGCCCATTAGATTCCGATTGAATATGGATTTCCCTGTATTTTAACAAATGAATATTTTCTGAATAATTTCTGTATATTCAAAATTTATGCGTAACTTTGCATTTGTATAAAACAACAGGGAAAAGATGACAAAGAAAGAACTTCGGCTGGACTATATCCGACGCATCATCAATCAGCACGACATCCGCTCGCAGGAGCAGTTGCTCGAGAAGCTGTCGCAGATGGGATACAACTCCACCCAGGCCACGCTTTCACGCGATCTCCAGCAGCTCCGTGCCATCCGCTCGACGGACAGGCTGGGACACCCGCGCTATGTGCTGCCTACCAATCCCGCCTATGTGCGTGTCTCGGGGCGCCGCAACCGCACCTCCGCCACGGTGGACAACAGTCTGCTGAGCGTAGCCGAGGGCGGCGTACTGATAGTGCTGCGCACCATCCCGGGCTTCGCCGCTGCGCTGGCCGGGACGATAGACAACGCCCACCTCACCAGCGTTGCCGGGACGATAGCAGGCGATGACACCATCCTCGTGGTGGGCAAGGACGGCTTTGAAAAGGCTGCGCTGATCTCCGACCTGAGCGAGATAGTGCCGGCCGTAAATGCGGGAGGAGAATAATTAGGACCGGCGGCGGGAGAAGTCTCCGCGCTGCCGTTTATGACAGAATAGAAACAGATGAAATATGACGATGGAATAGATGTGATCGTAGCCGACGCATCTCATGAGAAATATGTAGACACTATATTGCGTACCATTACCGAAGCTGCCAAAGTACGCGGCTCAGGCATCGCGGCACGCACCCACGAATACGTGGCCCAGAAGATGAAGGAGCGCAAGGCCATCATCGCCCTCAAGGGCGACGAGTTTGCCGGCTTCTGCTATATAGAGAGCTGGGAGAACAAGCATTATGTGGCCAATTCTGGCCTTATCGTGGTGCCCAAGTTCAGGGGGCATCACCTCGCCACGCGCATCAAGGAGACGGCCTTCACGCTCAGTCGCCTGCGCTGGCCTCACGCCAAGCTCTTCGGACTGACGAGCCAGGGAGCCGTGATGAAGATCAATACCAAACTAGGCTATGTCCCCGTTCCCTTTGCCGACCTCACACAGGACGACGACTACTGGAAGGGATGCGGCACACCGGAACACCCCTGCTGCATCAACTGCGACATACTGGCCCGCACCGGCCGCCGCTACTGTGTCTGCACCGGCATGCTTTACGACCCTGAGGACCACAAGGGCGAACCGCTGCCCGTAGAGCTCCCGCCCGACATCGTGGCCATGGCTAAGGACGCCGCAAAGCGCGGCCTTAGATAAGGCCCGGCGGGAAGCTGTGATAATGCGGTAACAAACTGTGAGAATAAAAGATTTAAGAATATGGACAACAAGAAAAAAGTAGTAGTGGCCTACAGTGGCGGACTGGACACCTCGTACACCGTGATGTACCTGTCGCACGAACTGGGCTACGAGGTATACGCCGCCTGCGCCAATACCGGCGGCTTCAGCGAGCAGCAGCTCAAAACCAACGAGGAGAACGCCTACAAACTGGGCGCCTATCGCTATGTCACGCTCGATGTGACACAGGAATATTACGAGAAAAGCCTGAAGTACATGATCTTCGGCAACGTCCTGCGCGGCAACTGCTACCCGATATCCGTCTCGAGCGAGCGCATATTCCAGGCCATCGCCATCGCCCGCTATGCCAACGAGGTGGGGGCCGATGCCATCGCTCACGGAAGCACCGGCGCCGGCAACGACCAGATACGCTTCGACATGACGTTTCTCGTCATGGCCCCCGGCAAGGAGATCATTACCCTCACCCGCGACCGCAATCTCACCCGCAAGGAGGAGACCGATTACCTCAACGCCCACGGGTTCAAGGCCGACTTTACGCGCCTCAAGTACTCCTACAATGTGGGCATCTGGGGTACATCCATCTGCGGCGGCGAACTGCTTGACTCTACTCAGGGCTTGCCCGAGTCGGCCTATCTGAAGCACGTCACCGCAACCGCTGAGCGCGAACTCAAAATCGGCTTTGAGAAGGGCGAGATAGTAAGCGTCGACGGCGTGGAATACACGGACAAGATCAAAGCCATCCAGGCCATCGAGCACATCGGAGCCGCTTACGCCATAGGCCGCGACTGCCATGTGGGCGACACGATAGTGGGCCTCAAGGGCAGAGTGGGCTTCGAGGCCGCAGCCCCCATGCTCATCATCGGCGCTCACCGCTTCCTCGAGAAGTTCACCCTCTCCAAGTGGCAGCAGTACTGGAAAGACCAGGTGGCCAACTGGTACGGCATGTTCCTCCACGAGAGCCAGTACATGGAGCCCGTGATGCCCGACATCGAAGCTATGCTGACCTCTTCGCAGCGCAATGTGAGCGGCGTGGTGACCCTTAAGCTGCGCCCCTACTGCTTCGAGACCGTCGGCGTAGACAGCCCCAACGACCTTGTCAAGAATCCGTTCGGCGAGTACGGCGAGACACAGAAGGGCTGGACCTCCGAGGAGGCCAAGGGATTCATCAAGGTGACTTCTACACCTCTGCGCATCTACTACAGCAAGCACAAGGACGAGAGAAGATAAGGAGGCGGCATGATCAGAATAGGTATAGCAGGCGGCGCAGGCTATGCGGCAGGAGAGCTCACCCGCATCCTCCTCTGCCACCCAGAGGCCGACATCGTCTTCTCCCACAGCGAGAGCAATGCGGGCAATCTGCTGAGCGACGTCCACGAGGGCCTGCTCGGCGAGACCGACATGCGCTTCACGTCCTCCCTCCCGCTCTCCGACATCGACGTCCTGTTCCTCTGTCTGGGCCACGGCAAGAGCAGCGAGTTTCTCAAGGCTCACCCCGTCCCCGCGGGCGTCAGGATCATCGACTTTGCCCAGGACTTCCGCCTCGCAGCGGAGGGCAACGACTTCGTATACGGCCTGCCCGAGATACACAGGAAGGCGATCTCTGAGGCGCAGCATGTGGCCAATCCCGGCTGCTTCGCCACCTGCCTCCAGGTAGCGCTGCTCCCGCTGGCCCGCATCGGAGCGCTCAGGGGCGATGTGGTCATCAATGCCCTTACCGGCAGCACCGGCGCAGGCGTCCGTCCGCAGCCCACCACCCATTTCTCGTGGCGCAGCGGCAATCTGAGCGTCTACAAGGTGTTCACCCATCAGCACCTCCACGAGATAGGGCAGAGCATCCGTGAGCTGCAGCCCGGCTTCGACGGCGAGCTCGACTTCATCCCCTATCGCGGCGACTTCGCCCGCGGCATCTTCGCCACCGTGTTCATGCGCACGCCTCTCACACAGGAGGAAGTGGACGCCGCCTACCACGCCATGTACGACGGCGAGCCTTTCACCCACTATGTGAGCCGCGACATCGACCTCAAGCAGGTGGTCAATACCAACCGCGCCCTTGTCTCCGCCCGCAAGTACGGCGACCGTCTCCTCGTCACCGCCGCTATTGATAATCTCCTCAAGGGCGCCGCCGGTCAGGCCGTCGAGAATATGAATCTCATGTTCTCCCTGCCCGAGACGACGGGCCTCAGGCTCAAGGCCTCGGCCTTCTGATAAAATATTTATAAGACAATGAAACCATTTGAAGTATTTCCCCTATACGATGTAGAGATCGTGCGCGGCCGCGGCTGCAAGGTGTGGGACGCTCAGGACAACGAATATCTCGACCTCTACGGCGGCCACGCTGTGATAAGCATCGGTCACTGCCATCCCCACTACATCGAAGCCGTCTCGCGTCAGCTCTCGCGCCTGGGCTTCTATTCCAACTCCGTGCGCAACAGCCTGCAGGTCGAGTTCGCATCGCGTCTGGGGCACGCCTCGGGATATGAGGACTATTCCCTGTTCCTCGTCAACTCGGGTGCGGAGGCCAATGAGAACGCCCTCAAGCTCGCCTCCTTCCACAACGGCCGCACGCGGGTCATCTCCGCCGCCGGCGCCTTTCACGGGCGCACGTCGCTGGCCGTCGAGGTGACCGACAATCCGCGCATCAATGCGCCCATCAACCACTGCGACCACGTCACCTTCCTCCCGCTCAACGACACCGCTGCCTGGGTGAGCGAGATCGAGAAGGGCGATGTCTGCGCCGTCATCGTCGAGTGCATTCAGGGCGTGGGCGGCATACACCTCGCCACCCCGGAGTTCATGCAGGCCGTCCGCAAGGCGTGCGACGCCACGGGCACCATCATGATCTGCGACGAGGTGCAGTGCGGCTACGGCCGCTCGGGCCGCTTCTTCGCCCACCAGTATCTCGGCGTGCGCCCCGACCTGATCAGCGTGGCCAAGGGCATCGCCAACGGCTTCCCCATGGCCGGCCTGCTGATAGCGCCCAAGTTCCGGCCCGTCTTCGGCATGCTGGGCACTACCTTCGGCGGCAGCCATCTGGCCTGCGCCGCCGCCATCGCCGTCCTCGACGTCATGGAGAGCGAGGGCCTTGTGGACAACGCCGCCCGCGTCGGCAGCTACCTCATGGAGCAGCTCAAGGGCTTCGACAAGGTGCGCGAGGTGCGCGGCCGCGGACTGATGATCGGCCTCGAGTTCGACAAGAGCATCAAGGAGCTCCGCCACGACCTCATCTTCAAGTACCGCGTCTTCACGGGCGCTGCGGGCAGCAATATCCTGCGCCTCCTGCCGCCGCTCTGCCTGACACGGGCCGAGGCGGACGAGTTCCTCACGCGCTTCGACGAGGCGCTGCGCACCTTCTGAGGCGCGCCCATTCCCTTCTGGCAACCATAGCTATTTTATACACAGATTTGTTACGATAAAGAGGCTGTGCCCCGGGCGATGATCCCGCGGTGCGGCCTCTTTTAGCGTTATATTCAGCCTTCGGCAAATATCCCGCGGGCCGGTGAGCGATGCGGTCGAGCCTTATGACGCAGAAAGCCCCGAAAGCCCATTGAAAGACTTTCGGGGCTGTTATCATGAGCGCGCGGGGCTTGCAGATGTGCCAGCTTGCCTTATGGTTTGCGCCTGCTTTGGGCTTGCGGTGCGCCTGCTTTGGCTTAGAGGTGCGCCTGCGGGGCTTGCGGGCTCTTGCGCTATAGTTGTGCCGGGCGTTATCTGCGGCTTCTGCGTCCGCGTGAGCGGCGCGGCTTCTTGTCGCTCTTATTGGCCTTGGCGCGTTTGGCGGCAGCCTCCTGACCGCTCGGTATGTCGTCCTTGCCCTCAGGGGTTACGAGCGCGAAGTCGAGCATGCGGCGCTCCAGATTGGCGCGCGCCACACGGATGCGTACCTTGTCGCCGATGGAGTAGCGGCGGTGGTGACGGCGGCCCACGAGGCAGTAGTTCTTCTCGTCAAACTCGTAGTAGTCGTCTGCCAAGTCTCTGAGCGGCACCATGCCCTCGCATTTGCTCTCATCGGTCTCCACATAAAGGCCGAACTCGGTCACGCCGCTCACTGTGCCGTCGAACTCCTGGCCGAGCCTGTCGGCCATGAACTCGACCTGCTTGTACTTGATGCTCGCCCTCTCGGCGCTCGTGGCCAGCTGCTCCATGGCGCTGGCGTGCTCGCAGAGCTCCTCGTATTTCTTCTCCGACACGGAGCGGCCGCCCTCGGCGTAGCGTGTGAGCAGGCGGTGAACCATCGTGTCGGGGTAGCGGCGGATGGGCGACGTGAAGTGGGTGTAGTAGCGGAACATGAGGCCGTAGTGCCCGATGTTGTGTGTCGAGTAGTGGGCCTTCTGCATGGCCTTGAGCGTGATGGTCTCCACGAGCTGCTGCTCCTTCTTGCCCTTGGCATCGGCGAGCATCTTGTTGAGGCTCTTGGCCACCTCTTCCTTGGAGCCCTCCGTCTTGAGTTTGTAGCCGAAGCGGGCGGTAAACTCACGCAGGTTCTCCAGTTTGTTCTGGTCGGGCACATCGTGCACACGGTAGGGGAACACCTTGGGCTTCTTGCCCTTGGGCACGATGCCGATGCTCTCTGCAACGCTCTTGTTGGCCAGCAGCATGAACTCCTCGACCAGTTTGTTGGCGTCCTCCTCGACCTTGATGTAGGTGGAGATGGGATGGCCCTTCTCGTCGATCTCAAAGTGGACCTCCGGGCGGTCAAAGGCTATCGAGCCGCGGCTGAAGCGGCGGGCTCTCAGCTGCTTGGCGAGGTGATTGAGCTCGATGAGCTCGGTGGCGAATTCGCCCACAGGGGTGTCGCTCTTCACGGGCTTCGGGTGCTCGCCCGGGAGCTTGAGGTCTTCCTCCGAGGCATCGCCGTTTTCCTCCAGGATATACTGCACCTCCTCGTAGGTGAAGCGGCGGTTGCTCTTTATGACGGTGTGGGCCAGATGCCAGGCGAGGATGTCGGCGCGCTCGTTAAGGGTAAAGATGCAGCTGTAGGCCAGTTTCTCCTCGTCCTGCCTGAGGGAGCAGAGATAGTTGCACAGGCGCTCGGGCAGCATGGGGATGGTGCGGTCCACGAGGTAGATGCTCGTGGCGCGGCTGCACGCCTCGCGGTCGATGATGTCGCCCTCCTTGACGTAGTGGGACACGTCGGCGATGTGCACACCCACTTCCCATTTCCCGTCGCCCAGCGAGCGGATGGAGAGGGCGTCGTCGAAGTCTTTGGCGTCGCGCGGATCGATGGTAAAGGTCGTGACGTCGCGGAAATCCTCGCGGCGCGCTATCTCCTCGGGCGTGATGTCGGGCTTGAGCCTCTCGGCGGCCTTTACCACGTCGGCGGGGTAGGTGTAAGGCAGGTTGTACTCGGCCAGGATGGCGTTCATCTCGGCGTTGTTCTCTCCCTCGGCGCCCAGGATGTCGATGACCTTGCCCACGGGGCTACGGCCGGCCTCGGGCCACTCGGTGATCTTGACCACGGCCTTGTCGCCGCTCTTGCCGCCCTTGAGCGCCGTGCGCGGGATGAATATGTCATTGCTGTAGATCCTGCCGGCCGTCTCGAGGAAGGCGTAGTGCTTGTCCACATGGAGTGTGCCGACGAAGGTGTCCCTCGCCCGCTCCAGTATCTCGGTCACCTCGGCCTCGCGGGCGTGCTTCTCGCGGCGGGCGAGGATGGTGGCCCTCACGCGGTCGCCGTTCATGGCCCCGAGACTGTTGCGCTCGGTCACGAGGATCGACTTGCCGCCGTCGTCGGGCACTACGCTGTTGTGGCCGTTGGCCTTGCGGACAAACTTGCCCTCGATGACCTGGCTCTTGCGGCTCAGGCTGTAGCGCTCGTCCTTGAGCGTCAGCTCGTCCTGGTCTACGAGATCGTCGAGCAGGTCGCAGACCTCCACTCTCCGCTGGCGCGAAGTGATGCCGAGGCGGTCGATGAGTTCGCGCGAGGTGAGCGACGCGTCGGGATTCTGTGTGAAATAGGCGGCGATGCTTGCCGTCAGTTCCCTGCGGGAGCGGCGGTTGCTGCCTTTCTGATTCTTATTTTTCATGACTTTAGTCTATTGCCGATTTTATGGTGTCTATGATATAATGTACGTCCTCGTCGCTCACGAGCGGTCCGCTGGGCAGGCAGAGGCCCCTCCTGAAGATGCCCTCGCTTACGCCGTTGACGTAGGCGGGGTTGTGGCGGTAGACGGGCTGCAGGTGCATGGGTTTCCATACGGGGCGGCTCTCGATGCCGGCCTTGTCGAGCGTCGTTCTCAGGGCTTCGACATTGTTGCCGGGCTCGCAGTCGGTGTGAGGATTGCTCACCTGGTCCACTACTCCCGCAGCGCCGCCCACGGCTCCCTTCACAGTCTCCTCGTAGGCGTGCTCCTGACCGCGGATGTGCAGCCCGGGGTCGAGCGTCACGGTGTTGAGCCAGTAGTTGGTCCCGAATGTCTTGTCCGGCGCGGCATGGAAGAGGATTCCGTCGCTCCCGTCGAAGGCGCGCCCGTACATGGCGGCGATGTGGCGGTGACGGGCGATGTGCTCCTCGAGCACAGTGAGCTGGCCGCGCCCTATGCCCGCGCAGATGTTGCTCAGGCGGTAGTTGTAGCCTATCTTCTCGTGCTGGTAGTAGGGATAGCCCTCGCGGGCCTGCGTGGCGTAGAACATGATGCGGTGCTTCGTCTCCTCGTCGGGGCAGAAGAGCGCGCCGCCACCCGATGTGGTGATCATCTTGTTGCCATTGAAGCTCAGTACGCCGTATTCGCCGAAGGTGCCGCATACCCTGCCGTCGTAGCGCGAACCGAGACCTTCGGCCGCGTCCTCGATGAGAGGGATGTCATATTTGCCAGCGACGGCCATTATCTCCCGTATCCGGGCCGGCATGCCGTAGAGGTAGACCACGATGATGGCCTTGGGCTTGCGACCGGTCTTCACGATGCGGTCGTTTATGGCTTTGTCCAGCAGGACGGGGTCCATGTTCCATGTCCCGGGCTCCGAGTCGACGAATACGGGCGTTGCGCCCTGATAGGTGACGGGATGGGAGGAGGCGCAGAATGTGAAACTCTGGCACATCACCTCGTCGCCCGGTTCTACGCCCAGCGCCACGAGCGCCAGGTGCACGGCCGCCGTTCCGCTGCACAGGGCTACCGTCTCGCGCCTCGGCATGCCGTCGATGCTCTCCGCCCACAAGCGGTCGGGGTCGCTCTCATGCGGAGCGATGCAAGCGGGATAGCTCTCACCCTCCCACGCGGGATGGGGATTGTCCCGGGAGACGGCAAACCGCGAGAGCTCCTCCTCAAAGGCGTTCACGTTCGGTCCGAGGGGCACGACCCAGTTGGTGTCAAAGGCTTCCTGTATATACCTCATCTCATTGCCGCTCATGTGAGCCAGACACAGGAGAATACGTTTTCTATCTGCCATAATATCGATGGTTTACTATTTGTTCGCAAATATAATAAATAATGTGTGAGGGCAGAGCGATAAAGCGATTCTTGTTTGCCACTTTGTCGCCCCTTTCCCGCAATTCGGGTTGATTTGTGCCTTAAGTGAGAGAAATTCTCCGCCGCAATCCGCCTCTGATGTGCCGCGCCGAATCCGTTTTGCTTCGCTATTCTGAGGCGCTGTGCAGCATTCCATACAATCAGCTCCGCAATTATAAGATTTTGCTCCGCAATGTAAAGGCTTTGCTTCGCAATTCTGAGGCGCCGCCGCGCATCGCATGAGATGCAATCCAGTGCGCGCCGGATCGCTGCCCGCGGCATTTGCCATCTCCCTCAGAGGCTGCGGTACATCGCGAGCAGGGCTTCCCAGACATCCTTCTGCTCGTAGCGGGATGTGACCATGTCGCGGGCCTGTGAGGCCAGGCGGAGGCGCAGGGCCTTGTCGCGCGTCAGGGTGAGCATGGCCTCCCTCAGGCGCTGCTCCATGTCGGGGCTCTCCAGCGGGGCGGGGACGATGAGACCGTTGACGTGGTCGGCGATCTCCTCGTTGCATCCGTTGATATCGGTCACGATGCACGGCAGTCCCATGGCGCCGCCCTGCAGCACCACATTGGGGAAGCCCTCGCGGTAGGACGGCAGCACCAGAGCGTCGGCGGCCTTGAGGAACGGCCGCACATCCTCCTGCTGACCCACATAGGTGACGGCGGGCGAGGAGAGCAGAAAGGCGCGGCTGTCGGCGCTGACCGGGTTCTGCCGGTCCTCGAAACTGCCCACCAGCAGCAGGCGGCAGCGCTTCTCCCCGGCGGTGATGTCGCGCACGGCGGCGGCCAGTTCATCGACGCCCTTGTCGCGGCATATCCTCCCGATGAAGATGAACACGATATCGTCCGGGCCGAAGCCGTACTGCGCCCTGAGCTTTTCGCGGCTCTCCGCCACGGCTTCGGGCGAGAAGCGGGCGGAGTCGATGCCGTTGATGTTGCCGTAGCGGATGACGCTCAGGCTGCGGTGTGTGATGTGATCCCGCTGTAGTGTGCGCTTCACGCCCTCGCCCTCGGGGATGACCTTGTTGGCCATGAGGCATGTGAGCCGCTCCATGGTCATCAGCAGCAGCCGCATCACGCCGTGCGCGCCCTGATAGCGGAGGCCCGTGACGTAGTAGATGCGATGGGGGACACGCGTGAGCATCGCCGCGGCCATGGCGAGCAGACTGCCCTTGGGCGTGTTGGCGTGCACACACCACGGCCGCTCCCGCCGCATGAGGCGGATGAGGGCGAAGAGGCTGGCGAGGTCGGCGCTCAGGCTTATCTCGCGGTGCATGGGCACGTCGACGCAGCGCACGCCCTCTCTCTCGCGCACCAGGTCCATCCGTCCGCTGTCAGCAGCCACTCCCACCACGTCGTAGTACCGGCTCAGGAACCGCAATTGCCCCGTCAGCAGACTGTCGAGCGATATGTCCGACGTGGTGACGCGCATCAGTTTCCTTCTTTCCTGCTTATCTTCTCCTGCCATGTTGACGATGTTTTTCTCCCTGCAAAAATACTCACTTTTCGCCAATGCCGTGCCGTGCGCCCGCCTTTTCCCGCCCGCTGGTAGGTACGTATATTAGTATATATGTATAAAATCCGCCGCGGCAATGCGGAAGCGGAAGGCGGGACGGCGGAATATAACGGCGGGGCAGAGGAGCGGGCGACGCGTCCCGGACGGGGGCGAATTTCCGATCTGAGCGGCCGCCGCCCCTATCTGTCTGCGCCGCCCCGCGAAATGGCGAAATGGTATGAAATGCACACTTCCCCGACACCGGGAAGGCTGTTTGGAGACCTGCGTAAGTATGTGAAAATCAAGGTCTCGTGAAGGCTGAAACTACATTTGAGATGTTTTGAATTACCTCAAACATGTTTTTCCTCAGGTCCTATGTGAGATATCAGAAATTTGGGAAGTTTTTTGTGAAGTGCGGGAAGCCTTTTTCTGAATGTATAAAATGCACACTTTCCACGGGTGACGAATATATTCTCCCGGGGCAGCGGCGCGACGACTTCATACGAGGCATCCTTGTATCAGTAGCGCGCGAAGCTGACCGGGAGTCATCCGGCTGAATCCCGTGCATGTTATTCCATTTCACCGACTTCTCCTCTAAGGTGCGCCATCTGATTTTCCTCATGACAGTGGGCGGGGTGGATTTGCCGAAGGCTGAAAACACAAAAAGCGTTCTGCAAATCACGGCGAAGGGCGAAAAACCGCCCAAATGCGCGGTCGTCTCGCAGATAATCGATAAATTTGCGAAACATACCGGCCGGCGCCTGTCAGAACGGTTTCGCGCCCGCTCTTAGTGGCTTTGCGCCCGTGATAACCGCGGGGCGCATTTCCGGGACCGGCCTCATTACTCAGAAAACAACGGCGGAGACGCCATATTATGAATTGATGACATGAAAACAGTACACCATCTCACCTTAGTGGCAGCCGTGCTGCTGCTTCTCGCCCCGGCCGCCGCGCAGGCCAGGCATTACACCCTCTTCAGCGGTGGCGGAACCAGTTACGACATCGTCGTGCAGAATAATGCATCCGAGTCGGAGCAGAACGCGGCGAAGGAGCTTCAGAAATATCTGACGCAGGTCAGCGGCGCGAACTTCAGCGTCGTGCAGAGCCCTGTCCGCGGCCGCCATTACATCAGCATCGGTTACAACGACCTCTGCAGCCGCGCCCTCGGTCTCAGTCAGGCGCCCGCGGAGACAAGCGACGCCTACACCTACCGCACGAAGGACGGCAACATCTACATCTACGGCAGCCGCAAGCGCGGCTCCATGTACGGCGTGTTCGCCTTCCTCGAGGATCAGATGGGCATCCGCTGGTACACGCCCGATGTCACCAAAGTGCCGACGATGAAACGCTATCGCTTCGCGGAGCTCAATAGCCATTCTGCCCCTGCCATCGCCATGAGGACGCTGCTGTATCACAACATCTACAACGCCGCCTGGTGCGCGCACAACAAGGTCAACGGCAATCAGCGCTCCACCATGGGGCAAAAGGAGTGGGGCGACGCCGACTGCTTCTGGGAGTGCCACACCACGGGATTCCTGATGCCGCCGTCCGAGTTTTTCGCCACCCATCCTGAGTATTTCGCCCTGCGCGACGGGAAGCGCGTCGCCGACAGCCAGCTCTGCCTGAGTAATCCCGACGTACTAAAGATCTGCACCGAGCGCCTCATCGCCGCCATCCGTCGCGAGCCCAACTTTACCGTATACGACCTCAGCCAGAAGGACAATCAGCTCTACTGTCAATGCCCCAACTGCACCGCCATCGCCAACCGCTACGGCGCGCAGAGCGGCATATGGATCTGGTTTGTCAATCAGGTGGCCCGCGAGGTGAAGAAGGTGTTCCCGGACAAGTACGTCGGCACGTTCGCTTACCTCTACACGCGCACACCGCCGCGCGGCATCCGTCCCGACGACAATGTGGTGGTGCGCCTGTGCAACATCGAGTGCTGCTTCATGCACAGCCTCGAGAGCTGCCCCGACACGCTCAACACCCACTTCATGCGCGACCTCAGGGCGTGGTCGGAGATCGCCCCGCACCTATATATCTGGGATTATGTCACGACCTTCACACAGTATCTGGCCCCGTTCCCCAACTTTGCAGTGCTCGGCCCCAACATCCGCACCTTTGCCAATAACAAGGGCATCGGCATCCTCGAGGAGGGACAGTATCAGTCGGACGGCGGCGAGTTTTCCGAACTGCGGGCGTACCTGCTGGCGCGGCTGATGTGGGACCCTGACCAGAATACCGACTCCCTGGCGCGCGACTTCATCCATGCTTATTACGGGTCGCAGGCTCCGGTGGCCGAGAAATACTACGACCTCGTCTGCGCCATGGTCAAGCCCGACATCCACATGGGCATATTCCCTCAGGTGAGCTTCCCCATCTACACGGAGGACTTCATGAACAAGGCCTACGCCCTGCTCTCCGCCGGCGTCAGGGCGGCAAAGACCCCCGAGGAGCGCAAGCGGATGGAGCACCTCTGGCTCTCGCCCATGCTGATGCGCGTCATCCTCCACTACAAGGACACCAAGGCCGACGGCACCTTTGAGAAATATGTGCACATCCTAAGCCGCGACAGCATACGCATCAAGGAGCCCGATTATACCGTGGACAGCCTGCGCAACGAGCTGGAGCGGAACAATCCGTAACGCTGCGCGATAAAAGAAATATAAAATGCTGACATGATACGAGTACACCTTCTCGCCATTGTGGCGGCTGCGCTGCTGCTTATAGCGCCCACCGCCGCGCGGGCTCAGCGCTACACCCTCTTCAGCGGGGGCGCAACCGGTTACGATATAGTCGTGGGGAATAATGCTTCGGAGTCGGAGAAAAATGCGGCGAAGGAGCTACAGAATTATCTGAAGCAGGTGAGCGGCGCGACCTTCGCCATCCTTCAGAGCCCTGCCCGCGGCCGCCATTACATAAGCATCGGTTACAACGACCTCTGCAGCCGCGCCCTCGGCCTGAGCAAGGCGCCCGACGAGAGCAGCGACGCCTATACCTACTGCACGAAGGACGGCAACATCTACATCTACGGCAGCCGCAAGCGCGGGTCGATGTACGGCGTGTTCGCCTTCCTCGAGGATCAGACGGGCATCCGCTGGTACGCGCCCGGGGTCACGAAGATCCCGACCCTGCGCCGCTACCGCTTCGCCGAGCTCAGTCGCTCCTCGGCCCCTGCCATCGCCATGCGGTCCATCGCCTATCACAACACCCACAATGCCGCCTGGAGCGCGCACAACAGGGTCAACGGCAATCCCAGCAGCACCATCAAGTTTAAGGAGTGGGGCGACGCCGACTGCTTCTGGAGCTGCCATACGACGGGGGTCTTTATGCCGGCCTCCGAGTTTTTCGCCGCTCATCCCGAGTATTTCGCCCTGCGCGACGGGAAGCGCATCGCCGACGGGCAGCTGTGCCTCTCCAATCCCGACGTGCTCCGCATCTGCACCGAGCGCCTCATCGCCGCTATCCGCCGCGAACCGGCTTATGCCATTTACGATCTCAGTCAGAAGGACAATCAGCTCTACTGCCAATGCTCCAAATGTACCGCCATTGCCAATCGCTACGGCGGACAGAGCGGACTGTGGCTCTGGTTTGTCAATCAGGCTGCGCGCGAGGTGAAGAAGGTCTACCCCGACAAGTACGTGGGCACATTCGCCTACCAGTACACGCGCACGCCGCCGCGCGGCATCCGTCCCGACGATAATGTGGTGGTCCGCCTCTGCAGCATAGAGTGCTGCTTCATGCACAGCCTCGAGGGATGCACGGATGAGCGCAACCAGCGCTTTGTGAACGACCTCAGGGCGTGGTCTGAGATCGCCCCGCACCTCTACATCTGGGATTATGTCACGGCCTTCTCACAGTATGTCGCGCCTTTCCCCGACTTTGCAGTGCTCGGCCCCAACATCCGCACCTTTGCCGATAACAAGAGCATTGGCGTCGTGGAGGAGGGACAGTATTCGGGCGACTATGGCGAGTTTTCCGAACTGCGGGCGTACCTGCTGGCGCGGCTGTTGTGGGACCCTGACCAGAATACCGACTCGCTGGCGCACGACTTCATCAATGCCTTTTACGGGTCGCAGGCTACGGTGGCGGGGAAGTACTACGACATGGTCTGCGCCCTCGTACGCCCCGACGTGCATCAGGGAATATATCCGCAGGCCAATGCCGCCATTTATACGGACGGCTTTATAGACCGCGCCATCACGCTTCTCTCCGCCGGCGTCAGGGCGGCCCGGACGACGGAGGAGCGGCAGCGGATGGAGCATCTCTGGATGGCGCCCGCTTACCTGCGCATCCGCCGCGACTACAAGCGCGCCAAGGCCGACGGCAGCTTTGACGAGTTCTTCCGCATAGCCAGCCGCGACAACATCCAGCTGCGTGAGGGCCAGAAATCCATAGACGATATCGAGACAGAGATAGAGCGTAACGGCCGTTAGCCTCGCGCGAGCTCAGGCATACAGATTGTCCGAGAAATAGCGGTCGCCGCGGTCGGGGAACAGGGTCACGATGTTGGCTCCTTCCAGTTCCGGCGCCAGCTTGAGCACTGCGGCCATCGCGGCGCCCGAGGAGGAACCGCAGATGATGCCCTCCCTGCTCGCCAGAAGGCGCGTGGTGCTGAACGCCTCGTCGTCGTTCACTTTTATGACGCGGTCCACGAGGCTCATGTCCATCGTATCGGCTATGAAGTCGTTGCCGATGCCCTCGATGTTGTAGTCGGCGTGCTCTCCGCCGCCCATCGTAGAGCCCACAGGGTCGGCCAGAACGCCGACGACCTTCGGATTGCGCTCGCGGAGGTACTTCATCACGCCCGAATACGTACCGCCGCTGCCGGCTCCCGCTACAAAGTAATCTATCTGCCCGTCCAGATCCTCGTAGATCTCGGGACCGGTGGTCTCGTAATGCGCTTTCGGATTGGCAGGATTGGTAAACTGCCCCAGGAGTACGGCTCCCGGCGTCTCGGCCTCTATCTCGCGCGCCTTGGCCACGGCTCCGAGCATCCCGTCGGCCCTGGCCGTGTTGACTATCTCGGCCCCGAGGGCGCGCATGAGCGTCTGCTTCTCCATGGAGAACTTGTCCGGCACGACGAATATCACCCTGTAACCCTTGCCGAGCGCTGCGAAGGCTATGCCCAGGCCCGTATTGCCCGCCGTGCCCTCGATGATGGTGCCGCCTTTCTTGAGAATACCGCGCTGCTCGGCGTCGCGCACCATATACCAGCCTGTGCGGTCCTTTACGCTCCCTGAGGGATTGTAAAGCTCTAACTTTGCAAAAACATTTACTCCGGGCTTGACGCCCATATCGCTGATCCTGACCATCGGCGTGTGGCCGATAAGGTCGTGCATGCTGCTGTAGTATCTCATAATGCTGATTTATTTTTTAGAAAGGTTGATAGCGTTGTCCAGATCGGCGATGATGTCGTCCACATTCTCTATGCCGGTGGAGAGGCGGATGAGGCCGTCGGTTATGCCCACCTTGAGGCGTATCTCGCGCGGGATGGAGGCGTGGGTCATGCTGGCGGGATGGCATACGAGGCTCTCCACGCCGCCCAGACTCTCGGCGAGCGTCACAAGGCGCAGCGAGGAGAAGAACCGCCGTATGTCGCGATTGTCCGTGAGCTCGAAGGAGAGCATCACGCCGCCGTTGCGCGCCTGAGAGCGGTTGGTCTCGTAGCCTGGGTCGCTCTTGAGTCCGGGGTAGTAGACATGCTTTACGGCCGGGTGCGACTGCAGCCACAGGGCGATGCGCGAGGCGTTGTCCACATGGCGGTCCATCCTCACGCCGAGCGTCTTGATGCCGCGGATGAGCAGGTAGGAGTCGAACGGGGGCAGCACGGCGCCGATCGAGTTCTGCAGGAATGCTATCCGCTCCCGCTGCTCCTCGGTGCTCACCACCGCCAGGCCCGCCACGAGGTCGCTGTGGCCGGCGAGATACTTGGTGGCGGAGTAGACCACTATGTCGGCGCCGAGCTTCAGCGGCTGCTGCAGGTAGGGCGTCATGAATGTGTTGTCCACGATCACGGTGAGGCCCTTGCGATGAGCGGCCGCGGAGATGGCGCGCAGGTCGGTGACGGTCAGCAGCGGGTTGGCCGGGCTCTCCACGATGATGCCGCGCGCGTCGGCGGGGATGCTCTGCTCAAAGGCTTCGACATTGCTCGTGTCGACTATGGAATAGGTGATGCCCACATGCGACGCCACCTGATCGAGCAATCGGAACGTGCCGCCGTAGACATTTGAGGAGAGCAGGATGCGGTCGCCCGTGGAGAAGAGGTGGAGCACGGTGCCGATGGCCGCGAGGCCCGAGGCGAAGGCGAAGCCCGCCAGGCCCCCGTCGAGCTCTGCGATGAGGCTCTCGAGCGCTGCGCGGGTCGGATTGCCCGTACGCGCGTACTCCCAGCCCTGACGGCGCTGGCCCAGGCCGTCCTGCTTGAAGGTCGATGTCAGATAGATGGGCACATTGACTGCGCCGGTTGTCTCGTCGGTGGTGCTGCCGCCGTGGATAAGGGCGGTCTCGATGTTCTTGAATTGGGACATGATGTTGTGGTATTTATTTGATTTATTATTATTTGTATTCAGTTCGGGGTATGGTCTGAAGTCACGCTGCGTGCGCGGCGGAGCCGGAAAATTATGATGCAGTGGGGAAGGCGCTGCGGCGACGGGCGTCAACAGAGGCCCTTACAGCGATAGAAAGATGCTTCGCCCATCAGCATGGCTGCCGGGCAAACACCTGAGGCGAGGGACAAGGCTGCGATAACAAACGAAACATTCCGCTCCGCAATGGCATTGACTGCCCTGCGGAGGCTGCGGAATGTTATCAAACTATGGCTTTGCATTTCCTTGTTCTTCTTTTCCGCAAAGTTACCCCATTATGTGAGGCCGGGCAAGGTTTCGCCAGAATAAAATAAATGCAAAGGCCGTGCAGATGTGTCTTTTTTGCCGAGGTGAATGGGGTGAAACTGCTATTTCTTACTGAAAAACGGCCGCCAAACGGGAAAATCTCGCACTCGCGCTCTTTGCGGCGGACGCCGACTCTCAGTTTTTACTTTTTTGCGCCCCGTGGCGGTGGATAGGTGCAGGAAACTGCTGTTGCCAACCGCATCTGGCAAAACCGCAGACTAATGCCCCGCCCGCGGTGTGCGATAAGAGCAAACCTATTTTTGTCTTGCGCGAGGTTAATAGGGGAGGCGAAAGCGCGATGTTGAATTGCGCGAGGCTTAATTGGGAGGGCCGCTGCAGCGCGGACCGTCCGCCGCACGAGCAAAGGGCGAGGCGTATCGCGCGATACTAACCTTTCGCCGCTTAGCCGCTCATTAGTTTTCTCAGGCTCGCTCTTGGGCCGCGTTGCAGCGGCCCTCCCAGTTATTTATCGCTCAAAACAATCTCCTCGCCCTTGACGGCGGCACCTCCCAAGGGCCATTTTTCGCCCTTTGTAAATGTATGAAAATCAGCGTCCCCGGAAGGCCAAAACTATGTTTGAGACGAGGAAAAACATCTCAAATGTAGTTTTACTTATGTCCTATGTGAGTATCCCAGCATGCGGGACGGTTTTTTGAGTGTCGGGAATGACCTTTTCGAAAAAACGGGAAAAGCGTACGTTATCCGGATGGCGAATATATAAAGAAAGGGCGGAAGCTGGGGACTTGTAAAATAGGGAATCTTTCTCAGTAATGCGCGCGGCTTAACTGGGAGGGCCGCTGCAGCGCGGACCGTCCGCCGCACGAGCAAAGCGACAAAAGGATGAGTGATAATGTAATGCGCGCGGCTTAACTGGGAGGGCCGCTGCCCTCAGCGGCCAGCCGCCGCGTAGGTGCGCGAACAAATACTCGATAATGTATATGCGCGAGAAATAACTGGGAGGGCCCCTGCCCTCAGGGGCCGACCGCCGCATAAGAAAGTGCGCGAAGGAATACGCGATACTAATTTTTCACCGCTTAGCCGCTCATTAGCTTTCCCTGGCTCGCTCTTGGGCCGCGTTGCAGCGGCCCTCCCAGTTATTTTCCGCGCACTAAATTCATACCAAAACCACGTGATTTTCGGCGTCTGCGAGGCGGGCGAATTCTACTGCGAGA
>OMUV01000010.1 GCA_900314335.1 uncultured Prevotellaceae bacterium
ACGGCATGGTCATCACCTCTGCACTCAGAAGGTTTCTTGATGACAGAAAAGTCTATATAGTTTTAAATTAATCATGGAAAACAAGGAAAATAAAATTGCCCCGCTGGAGCGCTTCATTCGCGCATTTGCAGACATAGACGTCACGACGCTTAGTGACACAGAACTCGTAGATTTCTACGCGTTTGCGAGCAATGGGAAATTAGACGCGATGCACGAGCTGTCGAAAAGACACATAGATATATAGCGTTTAATGAAAATGCTAAACAAGAAAAGAAATCAATAGAGGTACTTGGCGGTACTTACGCAAGAAAGGGCTCAGAAGCAAATCTGAGCGCCTTTCTCTTTCAACATGATAAAGTAAAACAAAATAAAACGTTATGACGCAAAAAACGATAAAATTATCACTATCAGCAGAGAGCTATGACGTAGTAGTAGGCATTGACCCTGACAAATCTAAGTCAGGCGTGGCCTACCTGAGTGTCAAAGACAGACACTTGGAGCTTGCAGCAACCTCATTCGTAGACACGCTTGATTATCTTGCTTATGTAAAGAGATCAGCAAACAAATACGACACCAAAGTTGTAGTAGTCATAGAGGGCGGCTGGCTGAATAAGAGCTGCTGGCATGTAGCCCCGCAAGATACAAAGGCCGTGGCTGCAAAAAAAGGCTATGCAGTAGGGCAAAATCATCAGACAGGTATGTTCCTGCAAGAGTACTGCGAGAAGATAAGATTGCCATGCAAGGTAGTAAGACCACTTCACAAGTGCTGGCATGGAGAGGACAAGAAGATAACACATGAGGAGTTAGTCAATATCACAGGCATACAGGCACGGCGCACAAACCAAGAGGAGCGTGACGCCGCCTTGCTGGCATGGGTTGAAGCCAAACTCCCGATATTTATCAAGCCGACAAGTGATAAGTATTTATGACATAATCATTTTATAACTATCTTTGCAATTGAGCTGCAGGGCGTGTCGCTCGAAGCCGACAACCTCCCGAAGATTGAGGGTGACGACAAGACCACCATGGAGCGAGTTATCATCGTGTACAAGCCCGAACAGGCGGCGACGATAGCCAAAATGCTTGGACTCGAGAAGATAGACAAGGTGGTGTACGACCTCGACGAGATAACAGGAGCAAAGGAATAATGTGCGGTGTTGTTGCATATTCAGGACCAGCTGGCGACAGGGGCGTGTTTCAGACGCTCGGCTGATAAATTTTACAATACGGGCATTTGATTGCCTCTAACGCAATTTTTGAGGAAAATAACTATGGCAAGAGGTGAAAATAAGGCGTTCAAGGAGAAACAGGGCCGCCTGAAGAATAACAGGGAAGAAGCACGGGCAATGGGACAGGTCGGCGGCGTGGCGAGCGGTGAGGCAAAGCGCCGCCGCAAGTCCTATCGTGAGCTTCTGATGATTAAAGACCAAGAGGTGGGCGGACACGATAAGGAGGGCAATGCCATCACGAAGCAGAGTCTTATGCTTGACAGCCTGATGCACAAGGCCGCCGACGGCGACGTGAAAGCGATGGAGCTCGTGTTGCAGATAGCTGGCGAGGCGGGGCAGGTGTCCCAGCAGTCAGCTCAGGTCGTTAATATCGGCTTCGCAAGCAAGGAAATGGCCGAGACGTTCACGAAGATCGTGGAGGCCAAAAAGGACAAATAATCAACTGGAGGCAGCATGATAATAGCTTATACAAAGGTGCTCGACGAGACCATGAAAGCGTATGCGGCAGGCCAGCGTCTTATCGCCAACCGTGGCGGAACTCGCTCAGGCAAGACGTACAGCATAATGACTTTCTTGGTCCTGCTCATGTTGTCCTCCAAACGCCCGCTTGCCATCGACGTTGTGTCCGAGAGCTTCCCTCATCTGAAGCGTGGCGCAATGCAGGACTTCGACGATATCTGCACGGGCTACCAGCTCGTTGAGGACGTGAACTACAAGGTCAATCGAACCGACCATATATACACGTTCATGACGGGCTGCGTGCTCCGCTTCTTCTCGGCCGACGACTGGGGCAAGGTCAAGGGCTCACGGCGTGACATCCTTTTCATCAACGAGGCCAACCGCATACCGTGGGAGACCTACCGCCAGCTGGCCGTGCGTACCGCCGAGACCATCTTCATCGACTGGAACCCCGACAGTGAGTTTTGGTTTGAGGAGCAGGGCCTGAACCTCAGGGAGCGAACCACTGAGATTATTTCAACCTACCTTGACAACCCGTTCCTCGGCGATGAGCAAATCAGGGAGATTGAGAGCCAGCATGCCGACGAGAACTGGTGGAAAGTGTATGGCTTGGGACAGGTGGGTCGTCCTCAGGGCCTGATATACAACAGGTGGGCGCAGTGCAGGGAGATATCAGACGGCTCACGCCTCATAGGGCGTGGGCTTGACTTCGGCTTCACGACCGACCCGACGGCCATCGTCGCCGTATATCAGCAGGGCGGTGAGCTGTTACTTGACGAGGAGTGTTATGCTACGGGCCTGACCAACGACCTGATAGCTGAGCGGCTGCGAGGGGTACAGGGGCCCGTCGTGGCCGATTCTGCTGAAATGAAGTCCATCACCGAAATCCATAACTTTGGGGTGAGGAATATCGAGCCCTCCCTGAAAGGGCCTGACAGCATTCGCAACGGCATTCAGATACTGCAGCGCTATAAGCTCAACGTCACTCAGAAATCGCTCAACCTGATAAAGGAGCTGCGCAACTACAAGTGGCAGGCGGACAGAATAACTGGAGAGAACAAGAATGTGCCTGTTGATAAGTTCAACCACGCACTCGACGCAGTGCGCTACGTTGCGCTAAACAAGCTGACGAAGCGCCTCTTGGGTACTGCCAAGGCACACGTGAATAGACTTGACTAAGAGCAAATTTCATGGAAATAACTACTAAGTTTCAATACTGGATAAATGTAGCGGTGCATACCTCGTACAAACTGGAGGAATACAGCCGCCCTGAATTCGTAGGCGCGTATGAAGTGCCCGACAATCTGAATGAGCTTACCATAGGGCAGATTATCAGCCTAAGCGGCATTAATGACAGCAAAGAGCCGTTCTATCGTATCTGTGACATCATACTGGGTATGAACAAGCATGAGGTAGATGAAGCGCGTGCCATTGACGTCGTCAGGTTCGTGGGCTGGGTATATGCCGAGGTCAAGAAGATAAACAAGCTGTTCGAGACGACCAACGTCAAGCCGACGCAGGAGGAGGTCAGGGCTGGTATCAAACAGCTCAATTTCGGCCTGTTCGGAATGCTCGACTGGTATGCCAAGCGGATGGGCTACACTAATCACGATGACGTCCTCAATGTGGGGTGGATGCGCATTTACAAGTGCCTCGACATGGACGCTAAGACAACATTGTTTCAACGTAAAATGCAGGAGAATTTAGAAAATGACTATCGAAGAAAAAATCGGGCAGTTAGCCGCAGATAAGTTTAGTGATTTCAGCTATATGCTGGAGGACTGGTATGATGCAGATATGGCGGTGGAACGTCTCACTCTACCTGCTATCATATGTCTGTTACCCGTGAGCGGAAACATTGAGTACCGCAACGGGCGTAACTATGATACCGTGAACATCGCGCTGGCATTCATCAAGGCCGTGCCCCGCAATGCCAACGGTGAGGACAACGACAAGGCTTTCAACGAGATGAAGGATGCTGGCAGGCGCTTCATCGCCGAGCTTAACAAAAGCGGCTTCTTTGAGCCAATAGGTGGGCTCATAAACTACTACACTATCTATGAGCAACTATCCTCTATCGTAACTGGAGTATATTTCGAGCTAACACTGACAGCAAAGTCGGGGAGGTGCTAAGCAATGGCAACGGACTTTCAGAAAGATGCGGTATCAGTCCTGCTCAGGGAGGAACTGGAGACGCTAAAACAGCGGATAATAACCAACATGCGCAATGCCAACGAGGTTGCTTCGGGTAGAACAATCAAGTCGATGCACGTCACGGCTGATATGACAGGAGGCACGCTATTCGGCCGCTCGCCTTTCGGCACGCTGGAGACTGGCAGAAAGGCTGGCAAAGTGCCATACGGCTTCCGTGACATCATCTATAGGTGGATGCAGGACAAAGGTATTCACGCAGCACCTAAGCCATACGTGAGGGGCGGACAGCATAAGTATGACCCACAGCAAAGGGGCGACCTTTCTATGGCTTCTGCAATAGCATATACAATCAGGACAAAAGGCTCTAAGCTATACCGCAACGGAGGCAGGGCTGACATCTATTCAAACGTAATACCCGACACAATCAAGCGTATAGGAGACCGCATAATGTCTCTCATTCATACTTCAATTGACAGCATAAAGATTAACGGCAAGGAGGAAATTTCATGAGAACAGAGACACTAACAGGCAGCGTGCTGACATACCCCGACGAGATAGGCTTTGCGTTCAATCCGTGTCTATTCGTGGCCAAGAGCGGAAGCAAGACGGTGTCTTATATAAGCGTGCAGCTGAGTGATGGCACGACCGCACTAACAGGCTACAGTAACGCATTCGGAGGGACGGCCTACATTGACGTTCGCGAGTATGTGCAGTCTTTCTTTGATAACCTCACTGAGGTGCTGACATATGGGGACAAGGCTGTAAACAAATCAAGTTTGGGCAAGGAAATTACGGCGGCTGTTACTGTAGCCTACAGTGATGGCACGGCCGAGACTCGCACGGCTACAATCTTCTACGTTTGGGCGGCACTGGCTACTGGAGGGGCGGACGTATACAATGGCTTCCGCACACTGACATACTTCAAGGGCTATCCGTTTACTATGGGTGTCTATGCCGAGGATGCAGGCGCTCTGCTGTTCAAACGTGACGGCGTGGCTACAGACAACGTTGAGTTAAGCAGCAAGGGCGTCTATAATGTTGCTCTGCCCTCAGGGCTAAACCCCAAAAGATATATACTTGTATGCGACTGGGATGGCAAATTCGGGCAGACCACTTTTGACAATACCTTTGATATGACTTTCCGCTACACCACTGGCAGCAAGTACTCGGAGAAAATAAAAATCCTACTTGCCGATGAGGACTATGACGGCTCAGAAAGCGTTTATCTGCGCTGGCTGAACCGTCACGGCGTATATTGCTACTGGCTGTTTAAAAAGGGTGCTGAAAGCATTAAGACAGCTACTGACGGCGACTTCGTGCGCAACAACCTGCTCAGCTACGACCAAACATATGGCTATCAAAATGGAAATGGCAGGCAGCAGGGCTACACGCGCCAAGACACCATACAGCTATGCGCCCCGCTGGTAGACAGCGACACATGGAGTTTCCTGTCTGACCTATTAACATCCCCGCTGGTAGATATGTTCTGCGGATGGGCTGATGACGCACATACCAACGCACACTGGCTATCCGTCAGCGTGGTGGCTGGTACATATACTAAGGCCGTTGACGTGCTGCAAGACTTTGTCCTGCAAATCAACTTGTCTGAGACCATAATCCAAAAATTATGAACCATGACGGATCAGAGACTATACATAGACGGCACACTGGTAGACATTGATGACGACACAAAAATCACGCTTGACATCAAAAGCAACCTGCTGCGAGATGTCAGCAAGATAGTATCAAATAGCACCTACACCGTCAAACTGCCTAAGACTGTGCATAATCAAAGGATTATCGCGCATAGCGACAAGATATATGGAGGCGGAGATTACCCCTACGCGCTTCATACGGCCCGTTATTACAAGAACGGCGTTGAGATTATACATAACGGCAAGGCGGTGCTGCTCTCTGTAGGAGACAGTATCGAAATATCTATCATTTGGGGCGTCTTTGACAGGCTTTCGACGCTCATAAGCAATGGCACGCTGCTGAACCAACTGGAAAGCAGCGACAAGATACTATATAATGAAAGCAACGCCCCCGAAGACTACAGCAAAGCCGTTGACGAGAACTATTTCTACGCCCTTATAGACGTGTGGAAGCACGCCAATGCCGTTGATTATTCATGGAGGAGCAGCGCTGTTGTTACTTCGCCAAGCGAAGCGGGTATAAGGGCTGATGAAACAACAAGTACAAGTTACAGCTTTCGCAGCTATGTAGGGTCAGGCACAACAGATAAGCCGTATTCTCACATTCCGCCGTGCGTAAAGGCCACATTCATTTTGCAGCTCATAAAGGAACAACTTGGTGTTGACTTTCAGTTCGATACAGACGCTCTTGATTATATCAAGACGCTAATAGTGCCGCTGATAAGCCGCAAGAGCAATTATCTTACGTATGACGAACAATTTACCGCCTCTTTGCCCGAAACCTCAATGACGGGCAAGGACTTGCAGCTGAAAGTAACTGTAGGCACTGCGTCTAATGTGTTTTCAAATGAAGCAGGCAGCACGGTCGATACTTTGACGGTGGCAATGGCTGCTAATGTGATATTTGACGTCACGGCAAACTGGTCGTGGGATAATACCAACACGAAGCCTAAGAGCAGCGGAACATACACATATGCAGGCAGCACGTACACTTATGACAGCTATTCGCACACGGACGTATATCTCAGACTGGTAGTAACATCAGGTAAGACTACCACTGAGTATGCCATAGGGCGTAAGGGCATGGCGAGAGATAATGTATCAGGCGGCTATAAAGGGGAGATAAAAAAGAAGATAACAGGCCACGGCAAGATAGCTCTTGCAAAGGGCGACACAGTGGCATTCTTTCTCTCTAATCATGGGGCGCTGGACGGCGTTAAGATGTATGGGGCTGACATCAAGGCAACAGTGTCTACAGACGAGAATGTCCCCGAAGGCGGTTATTTCCCAATTTGCTACAATCTTCCTAAGATAAAAGTCATTGACTTTGTTAAGTTCTTGGCTGCAATTACTGGTACTTTTCCTTTGCAGATCAGCGATGATGGCGTTGTCAAATTCGTGGCGTTTCAGACGGTGTGGAATAACATTGCCAATGCTGTAGACTGGTCGCGCAGGCTAATCCCAAACGAGGGCGCTAATAAGCCTAAAGACATGGAGTATAAGGTGGGTGACTGGTGTCAACACAACTGGTATCGCTGGAAAGAGGACGAGACTGTCAACGGCGATTATGATGCAGACCTGCTAATCAACAATAAGAATATTGAGGACACGCGGGATGTAATTACGTTTCCTTTTGCGGCCAGCGACTACAACAATGTGCCAATGTACACGAGCAACGCTTCATCCACTACATCGACAGAGCCGTCATATTCTGCCTGCAAGGACAGGATTTTGCGGCTAATCGATGATGGTAATGGCAAGGCAATGGGTATCTTTGACATCGACATGCAGGCTATAATCAGGGACAAGTACAGCACACTGACACAGGCCCTGAATAATGCCCGCGTTATAAAGGAGAATATTATCATCAGCAACATAGAGCTTTTGGACTTTGACGAGTGCAGGCCTGTATATTTTGCTCAGTACGGAGCTTATTTCGCAGTGACAGAGATTAAGGCTGGCAGCAATGGGACGGCAGAGGTTACAATGTTGCAACTTTACACCGATTAAGGATAAGGAGGGCTAACATATGGCTAACACGGAAGAAGAGAGGATACTGGATATAAAAGTCAGGTACGATGATGCTATCAAGGCCATTGCCAACTACAAAGCCAAGATAGATACGCTCAAAGCGGCTGAGAAAGAGCTGGGCAAGGAGGTGCGTAACGGCCAAATCACGATGGGCGAATACAATAAGTCCATAGCCGCCAACGATGCAGTCATGACGCAGTACAAAGACAACATGAGAGTGCTGCGTAAGGAGCTGCAAAACAACATACGCCAAGAGCAGGAGATGGAGGGCTCATTGAAGCAGCTTAGGGCTGAGCTGAGCAATGCCACTAAGGCCTACGATGAGTTATCTCGCTCTGAGCGTAACGGTGCAAAAGGTAATGAGCTACAGCAGCACATCAAGGATATTACAAAGGAGCTGAAGGGCGCAGAGGAAGCCACAGACCGCTTTTATCGCAATGTAGGTAACTACAAAAACAGCATTGCAGAAGCCCTCACTGGTAACAGTCAGTTTGCTTCATCACTGCTTAAATTATCGCAGGATGGTGGCGGCGTACAGGGGCTTTTCTCCAACATCACGGGCAGCGTCAAAGCGTTTGGCACGGCGCTGATGGGGCTGCTGGCTAACCCTATATTTCTTGGTATTGCTGGTATAGCGGGCGCAGGAGCGGCGTTCAAGTGGTGGTATGGCTACAATGACGGACTTATCAAGGCAAGCAAACTTACTTCAAGCTTCACTGGCACGCAGGGCGCCGAGATGAAGACTTTGAGAAGCGAGATACAGGCCGTGGCTGATACGTTCGGGCTTGACTTCTCCGAGACACTAAAGACCGCCAATGCACTTGTTCAGAATTACGGCTTGTCGTGGCAGGATGCCATCTCTAAAGTCAAGGACGGCCTGTTGATGGGTGGTTCAATCTTGCCCGAATACTCGCAGTATATACAGCAGTATGCTGGTGCGTTTAAGGACCTAGGCATTAATGCTAATCAGCTGGTGGGCGTGATGACGCAAATCGGCAAGTCGGGTATTAACGCCAACACCGCCCTACAGTCAATCAACAGAGGCGGCTATAGTTTGCAGAAGATGTCGGCGACACTCAAAAAGGATTTGGAGGCTGCTGGCATTGATGCGGATGATCTAAGCAAACGCATACAGTCAGGGCAGGTCACTACTATACAGGCTATGCAGGAGGTTACGCGGAAGCTGGAGAAACAGGGCGTAACATCAAAAAATACAGCTGTTGTCATGCAGGACTTGTTCGGCAAAGGAGCTATCAACCTCGGCTCTCAGTTCCTGAAAGTACTTAACAACATAGGCACTGGCATAGACCAAATCAAGAGCAAGGCAAGCGAGACACAGAAGCTGCGTGATGCTACTATTAAGAAACAATCTGAGCTTAACAACACCGTTGCGGCGATGTTTGACATGACAGGCGGCGGCTTTGAGAAGATGAAAGCTCAGATGAAATATGTAGCAGTTAATTCGCTGCTATCTATTGCGAAGGCTGTTGTGCGTGTTATCAACTATTTCATCGACTGGTATAATGAAAGCACGCTTGTGCGTACGCTGGTACAGGGCATTGCAACAGACTTCAAACTGCTTTGGAACACTGTTAAGGTGGTGTTTAACCTGATTATTGATGCAGTCAAGGGCGTAGGCCGTCAGCTCAAAGGTATGGCTGACATTGTTGAGGGCATAGTGACTCTGTCGTTCGATAAAATCAAGCAGGGCTTCTCTGCAATAGGCAGTAATATAGGCAAGACCTTTAAGGAGGGGCTGGGCGATGTTAAGGCTTTTGTCACATCCTCGGCCAAGGACGTAGTGGACGGCATTAACAATGTCTTCGGTAAGAACAAAATCAAGCACATTGAGGTACCTGTAAGCGGAGAAAACACGTCTCCGTTGGCTCTGACTGCCTCAAATGTCGGAGGTAGCACAACAGGTAGCAGCGAGGCTAAAAGTGGCTCTGAGGGCAAAAACAGTAAAAATAACTCGGCAGCTAAGCAGGTTGAAGAGCAGGCTAAGGCTGAGCGCGAGGCTATGCAAAAGGCACAGGAGCTACTTATCAAGCTCATAGATGATAACTTTGAACAGCGCCGAGCTGCTATCAACGCCAATTATGACAAGCAAATCAATGACATCAAGGAGAAAATCGACAAAGGCACAAATCTCACAGCCAACACTGTGCAGGCCTACTATTCACAGATAGGGTCACTGGAACAGTTACGCGATCGAGAGCTCACGGCCCTCAAAGAGGAGGAAATAAGGAAGCAGGTTGAACAGGAGAACCGCCGCATATCTTTACTGCTGGATGCGGCCAAGAAGGGCAGCGAGGATGAGAAAAATCTAAAACTCGAACAGCTTAAAAACCAAGAGCAACTTGACCTTGCGAGCGCCGAGAATGAAATACACAACAAAGAGCAGCTGGAAGAGATGAAGCTGGCTATACAGAAGTCGTATGCATCCAAGAGGGAGCAGGTAGAGATAGCTTCGCAAAAAGCCGCGCAGGAGGCGCAGTTGACAGCCATACAGGACGAGTATAGTCAGAAGATTAATGCAGCACGAGACAATGAGCTCACACAGTTGCAGCTAAAAATGGAGCAGCGCAAGGCCATATTAGACATGGCTCAGCAGCAGGAAGATGAGAGCATAGAAGCTTTCAACGCCCGCAAGCTACGACTGGAGGAAGACTATCAATCATCATTACAGGCTGTGCAGGAGAAGCAGCTGGAGGTTGAGAAGGCAAAGGCAAGTGTAATTACGAGCCTGTTTAGTGGGCTGAGTGACGTGGCAGACGCATTTGGCGAGAACTCTAAGACACTGGCACGCGCAAGCAAGGTGCTGGCTTTGGGAGAAATTGCAGTAAGCAGCGGCGTGGCCGTGGCTCAAGGTATAAAGCAGGCGCAGAGTGTTCCATTTCCTGAAAACATAGCCGCAATAGCTACGACCGTATCAACAATTCTGAGCGGTATTGCTTCTGCAATAAAGACTGTGAAATCCGCTAAGTTTGCGCGAGGTGGCTATGTTAGCGGTGCTGGTAGCGGCACTTCTGACAGCATACCTGCAAGGCTGAGCAATGGGGAGAGTGTCATGACGGCTTCTGCTACGTCATTATTCGCCCCCGCGCTAAGTGCATTTAATCAGTTGGGCGGCGGCGTGCCTATCATAGTCAATAGCCCTCAGCAACAGCTTGGAGGGGAGTTTATAGCAGCCGCCGTAGCGCGTGGCATGCAGATGTCTCCGCGTCCTGTGGTGTCCGTAGAAGAGATAAGCGACACCAAGAAGCGCATTGAGACAATTGAAAATATATCTATGATATGACACACTACGAGCTACTAAAATCAGCGGCTACAATATGCAAGATACTGGCTTCGAACAAAGTCAAGACGGCTGATGTGTGCTTTGTGCCGCTGTATGAGGAGTATGAGCGTATGAAAGGCGAGGGGCACAAGATGACTTACATCGTGTTCTACCTTTCGGAAAAGTTTGACGTGAGCGAGGCCGCAGTGTATCGTATTATCAAAAGGATGAGTAGGGGGGTACATCTGTAAATTGGCATTGAGGCTATAAGGGTGCCGTCTGAGCGCGTTTTGTTTTGCTGGTGGTTAGCTATAGGTATGGCAGCAAGATAAACGCTCAGACGGCTTTATTTTTGATTTTGTCATTACATCAGGGTAAATTCTTTCGTGAATTTACATTTGTTTACATTCGCGCTGTATATATTACTCATCATCATTATCATTTACATTATCATTATCATATAGGGCCACTGGGTTATTTGGGTTTTTGGGTTTTTCGCGAAAACCCACTGGGTTATTTGGGTTTTGGTGACTACGCATGCAGACGACACTTCGGAAAAGTGAAGTGGAATATGTGTTTATGCTATAATCGCAATTTTCACAAATAGATATTTTTGCAGTGTAATAAACACCGCAAGAAAGCATGGCTGTACTAAAAATTTACAATGACATAACGACTGAGGCAGACAAGAAAGCCGCTCAGTTTTGGGGAGACGTGGAGGGCGTATGTTTCAAAGACATTGACAGCTTCATTGAGTCAATGCCAAAGGCTGACAAGACCATTGACATACGGCTACATTGCGATGGCGGCTCATGCTTGGAGGGATGGGCTATCTATGACCGTCTGCGTGCTACTGGTTTCGAAATTTCCGCAACCGTGGAGGGCAACGCTGCAAGCATGGCTACAGTGATACTAATGGCAGCCCCTAAGGAGAGGCGGCGTGCCTACAGAAGCGCACAGATCTGCGTGCATAATCCGTGGATATGTCCGTGGGCGCTGGGGGACGCTGTTAATGCCGATGACCTGCAGAAGTATGCTGACGACCTGCGTAGGGAGCAGAACAAAATGGTTGACTTGTATGTAGACCGTTGTGGCTGTGACCGTGACGAGATACAAGCCCTCATGAATGAGGACAAGGATATTGACGTAGACGAAGCTCTATCGCTGGGTATCATCGGCGAGATTATAGAGCCCGCAAGCGCTAAGAAAAAGACTATTACTATTGGCTCAACTCATAATAACAAAAACTCAAAAGCAATGACAAAGACAAGCAAAGACAAAGACGGGAAAGTCGAAGTCAAGCAAAGCTGGCTTGATAAGGTGCTGGCTAAGTTCGGCAAAAAGTCAATTGAAGAGGTTACTTTCGGCATGGACTTAAATACAGCTGACGGGCAGACCCTTACTGTAGAACGTGACGAGGGAGAGCCCCAAGTGGGCGATACAGCTTCTCCCGATGGAGAATTCACAATGCCCGACGGCAAGACTATTGTCGTAAAGGACGGCGTGATAACCGAGATTAAGCCCGCAGAGCAGGGCTCTGATGATGACAACACCAACGAGCCTGCTAATGATGACCTTCAGAAGCAGGTGGATGACCTTACTGCTGAGAACAACAAACTCAAAGATGAAGTTGCTGAGCTTCAGCAGAAACTCGCGGATGCGCAGAGCAAAAAGAAAGATGACCTGCGTATCCTCAATGCTGTTAAAATGGCTGGTGGCGAGCAGGCACTGGCAAAACTCGCTTCAACCTATAAGCCGTCAGGAAGAAAAGTGAGTGGCAAGAATGTGAGCGCCGCAAGCGGCGACAGAGAGGAGATTACCGCTATGAGAGCGGAGATAGAAGCAAGACGGGCTGGCACTTTTAAGCCCGCGGATAAGACGGCAAAAAGTAACAAGTAAATCAAAGGAACAATATTATGAAGTTTTTTGAAAATCTGTCTGTCAACCCTAAAGACGTTACAGACCTGAAGGAGCTTATACCGCTCAGTATAGATCAAGACGAAGATTTTCAGCGTTTCACCCGCCTGCGCAAGGTAAAGAACGGTGATCCGCTGGGCTACTTTGGCGACATGGACGATGTCGGCATTGCTGGCAGCGGCTGCGACCCCACCTATCAGGAGGTAGGTATTGCCAACTCTCAGAAGCGCTGGGTGCTGGGTGACTGGCAAGTGCCTATCAAAATCTGTTACGAGAGCTTGCAGGGCACTATTGCAGAGTATTGCCTGAAAGCTGGCACCGAGGTGGGCGACATCTCAACTACCGAGTTCATGACCTACATCCTGCGCCCCGCGCTGGAGCGTCAGTTGAAGCGTATGATTTGGCGTTTTGGCTGGTTCGGCGACACCGCTGCAAAGAACATCAAGGACGGCGGACAGCTTACTGCTGATGTAAAGACCGAGCTTTTCACTACAGCAGACGGTCTGTTCAAGCGTATCTTCGCGCAGTGCACCTCTAACTCTAAGCAGCTGACGACTATTGCAGCCAACAGCGAGGCCACATTCACGGCTCAGAGGACTACTATCCTCAAAGAGGGCGTGGCTACTGGTATCTTTGACAACATGCTCATGGATGCCGATAGCCGTATCTCAGCTGATCCGAACGCTGTTATCCTCTGTACTAAGGGGCTGGCAGACGCTCTCGCGCTTGACGTTAAGCACGTCTACAAGGTTATCATGCCGTGGGAGACAATCTTCAACGGGCTTGATGTAGCTCAGTACAACGGCGTTACTATCGCTCGAATTTCTTTGTGGGATAGGTTCATCAATGCTTACGAGAGCACTGGCACGGCGCTTAACAAGCCGTATCGCGCTGTATACAGCAACATCGACAACCTGCTTGTCGGCACTAATGCAGACGGACTCATAAGTGATCTTGACATTTGGTTTGACCATAAGGAGCGCCGCAATTACATCTATTCTACTGGCAAGATAGGAACTCAGCTGCTGGAGGACGATATGTTCCAAGCTGCGTATTAATTTGGGAGGTATCAACTATGGCAACTACAACTAAGAAGATTTGCGAGAGCATTATTTCGCAGGACATAAGTTTTGACTGCGATGACCTTTCTGTTCGCGGGCTTGAAGCCGACGGCCTAATCATTAATCGCAGCGACATTGATTTCAGTGCAACTGTGTTTGATGACACGCTGAAGAATGTTATCAAAACGCTTGTGTTGAAAACGGGCAAACGCGCTTATGACATTGTGCAGATGGGCAGCACTCCTTTTACTGGAGTGCAGTCCTCTCTCAATGTAGGGACATATCGCAACACATGGCAACATCAGATACCTATCGCAGTGCTGGCTAACAGCCCCGAAGTGGCTCAGAATATCATA
Source organism: uncultured Prevotellaceae bacterium (assembly GCA_900314335.1). Classification (GTDB taxonomy): domain Bacteria; phylum Bacteroidota; class Bacteroidia; order Bacteroidales; family Bacteroidaceae; genus UBA6398. Next base: position 14,143 of record OMUV01000010.1, read on the forward strand.
GACGGGCTGGCAAATGGCACATTTGTCGTTATCCTTCGCAACGTCAACAAGGGAACGGACGGCAAGGCAGAGTATCAGGTGTATGGCTATGCTCAGGGCCTGCGGGCCTCTGAGGGCACTAACGAGAAGTACAGCGAGGACACAGACGGCGGCTGGCTCATTACCCTTCAGGAGAGTGCAGCCCCGAAGTCTGCAATGTTCTACTTCAATACGGATAGCAAGACAACCGCTACTCAGTACGAAAGTCTGAAGACAGCAGCAACGGCATGACGTACGAGCAAGCGTTATCTCTAAGCAATGATTTGAGAACGAGGTTTGATGCCCCGTTCTCAAGTCATGATAAGACGCAGATAGAAGCTCTGTACTACGAGGTACTGGCTAAGACATTTCGCCCTACATCGTGTCAGAACTGCTATCATGATGCCTTAATTGAAATCTGTCTATACCTACGAAACAACAAGACAATGGCTAAGAAATGCAGCTACAGGCTTCGCGCTGGCTTCATCATTAATTGCCCCACATTTAGAAGCGGCAAGATTTTTACCAATGACAACCTTACAGACGAGGTGGCGGCTGAGTATCTCAAGCAGTTCCCTGCAATGGCGGAGATGTTTCAGGCTATACCCGCAGGGCCCTCTGAGCAAAATAACGCTCAGAATGCCCTCAGAGGCGCTGAAAATGTCGGAGCATATAAGGTTAAGCAAACGCGCAAAAACGTCGTCAGAAGCAAAATCGGCAAAAAATAACTACTATGAACGTCAGGACTACTAAGAAGCCGAAGCCACGCATTGACATTGACTATGTGCAGCGGTTTAAGCTGCAATCGTACGGCAATGACAACCTTTATCCGCAGAACTTGCAGCGCATTGCGAATGCTTCAGGTACTGCTGAGCTTTGTTTGAACAGATACGCAAAGTTTATAGAAGGCTTCGGGTTTAGCAATGAGCAGCTGGCGCAGACTGTCATTAATCACGCTGGCACTACGGCAGATGAGCTGTTGCATGACATAGCTTCTGACGTGGCCCGCTTCGGCGGCTTCGCATTGCACGTCAATTACAATGTGCTTTGCCAAATAACAGAGGTGTATTTCGTGCCTTTTGAACAGTGTAGGCTTGAAGAGGAAGATGATGAGGGTAATGTTGCTCATATCGTCTTGCACCCTGACTGGACTGGTAACAAGACCCGTTCGGGTAAAAAGCTGACTGTTTATGAGTGCTCCATAGAACGCATTAACGTCTTCAACCCCGACCCTTCTGTTGTAATGGCCGAGATACTGGACGTTGGAGGCATTGACAGCTACAAAGGACAGATACTTTGGTGCTCACTGGACGGAAAGTATCAATACCCAACGCCTATCTATGACAGCGTGATAACCGAGATTTCAACCGATGAAGGACTGGGCAACATCAAGTATAGGAATGTGCGTAACAACTTCCTAATTGCTTGTATGCTTGTTGCGAAAAAAGGAGTCCCGCGCATGGACGAAAACGGCAACGAGGTAGAGCGTCAGATGATTTCAAGCGAAGATTTGGTAGCATTTCAAGGTGATGAAAAGGCGAGCAAAATCATGTACGTTGAGCTGGAGAACGATGAGGATGAGCCAAAAGTTGTTGAGTTCCCAACAAAGAACTACGACAAGGAGTTCAGCGTCACTGATGCGAGCGTCATAGAGCGCATATATTCGCAGTTCCATCAAGAGCTGTTTTACTCAATCCGAAAAGGAAAATTAGGTTTCAGCGGTCAGGTCATGCAGGATGCGTATCAATACTATGCTGGTGAGGTGACAAACGAGCAGAGGTTTATTGAACGTGCATTGACTGGGCTTTTCAAATACTGGAACGATGCTCTACTTCAATATGCCGATTTCAGCATACAGCCATTAAAATACATATCAGCGGAACAAAATGGATGAGAGATATTTAATTTCGTTTGCCGAGTTCCAACAGCTGGCACGGCCTACAAGTGTTCATCTTGATGAGTCGGAAGTATATGCTTTCATACGCGAGGAGCAGGATGTGTATATTATACCTGCTATAGGGTATGAGCTTTTCAAGCAGCTGGCTGGCAGTGGTCTGACAGACGAGCAGACGATCATTCTCAACGGTGGGGAATGGACGGACACGAAGAAAAGTGTTCTACGCCTTTGCAAGGGCCTGAAAGCGGCTCTTGCTTATTTCGTCTATGCTAAGATGATGAAGAGTGACGGCACATTGCTGTCACGGGCTGGCAGCATGCGTCATGACGAACAGTATGCAAGCCACGTGGACGACACGAAGCTCAAACAATATAACGATGTTATGGGGGTGGCAGAAAGCTATCTCGAAAACACAATGGAATATATAAACTATTTAAACGATGACAAGCTACAGCCAGTCCGTGGCACTCGCTGTCATATACATGCAATAGGAGATTAATCATGTCAACAAAAGCGGAAGAATTGCGCATTTTGGCGCAAGAAATAAAAAACGAAACAGAGGTCGGCGCAAATACAGCCGAGCGTGTTGGTACTGCATTTGAACAGGCTGCGAACGGACTTGCTGAATTATCGCAAAACGTCGGTGGAGTTTATGCAAAGATTAAAGCTATTGAAGATGCTGGATATATATTTGCAGGTGTAGCAACACCCGCAACAAATCCAGGTACACCTGATGGTCCTGTATTCTACTTTGCATCTGAAAGCGGTACATATACTAATTTCAACGCTATAGAATTGCAAGACGGTCTATCAGTATTATCGTGGAATGGCTCTTGGAGTAGTCAGCAGATACTTAGTATTGATGATGAGCCTACTGCTGGAAGTGATAATCTTGTTAAGAGTGGAGGAGTATATTCTGCTATTGCTAAAATAAATACATTAAGTATTTTTGATGAGCTGTCCGAACTTGAAGGTAAGACAGATGAGCAGAAAGCGGTGATGATTCCAAATGGTAATGCAACGAAACAGATATGCGTATTGTTGCATGGAGAAGTGTTGAATGACTGGACATGGCGAAGTCCCACAGGTTTTGTTCGTAACACAGGAGTTTTTGTGGCCAACAATAGCAGGCATACTTCTAATCCCACGAAAGTGTATAAAGGCGACATTATTACCGTAGTAGACGCCGTAAGCGGTGTGGCGATTATCAGCGAAACAGATTCCGAAGCATCGTCTTATACCCCGCTTGTTGTTTCTACAAGTACGGAAGAGATAACATACACCTATGTGGCCGACAGAGAGATGTATATTGCTGTAAGCGGTCTTAATACCAATACATGTAGTATTACACGAAAGGGAGATTTTGCAGAGAGGGATGATATTTTTGACAGCCTTTCTGAACTTGACAGCAAGTCAAAAATTGACAAGATGTCAATGATACCATCTGCCAATATCATAGAGCACATGACGAAGAGAGATGTTGTGGGGATGGCGAACTTTGACTATTACGATTTGTCGTCAAGGTTTACAACATGGACCAGCCACTTCATCAACCCAACAACGGGAGCGGCAACATCTAATACTCATTACATAGCATCCAATTACGTAGATATTACCGACATCATTGCGCTCGGCATGACGATGAGGTTGTCGGTTATAGACACCGATTCGGGTGCGGCTAATATCGGCATAGCCTATTACAACGAGTTGCAGCAATATATCAGCGGCGTGGCTTACTTGCATGGGCAAAGGACTATTAGACTTGCAGAACTAACCATCACCCCACCAAGCAATGCAACGTATATGCGCGTGACTTTTGTCCCCAATCAGACTTTTTATTGCTATGGCGAGAATATTTACACAAAGACGATAAAAGGCATCGAAGGGAGTATCACCGAACAGAAAAAAGACGTTTTTGTGCGCAAGTTTGGTTTCGGGGGTATTGAACTCAATTTAAGCGACTTTGTGGCAAGTGGTTTGACGATGGACGCAAGCATCGCGGCCATGTTGTCGTATAGTGCTAACTACTCTTATCGGATATTGCACTTTGATGTGGCCAATGTCACCATATCGCAGACCATCTTGTTGCCGAGTAACACGTTGATGCTCCTTGAAAATTGCACCATCAAGCAAGCGGATGAGATGTGGGACAACGTGATAAGGAGTGCGAACATCGTGTGGCCGCAAGACACCCACGACATACCATCATCCGTTGAGCGGATGGAAAATATCGCGGTCATCGGAGACGGCAATTCCAAGATTGAGGGATGTGATGTCAATGCCACGGTTGATGGTCAAACGGCGATAGGCGATGACTTTGGGGCAAGGACTATCCAGATACTCATGGGCAACGTGGACGGGGTGGAGATTGCCAACCTCGCTTTTACCAAGACGAGATGTTGGTGCATATCTTTTGAAATAACGCAGCATATATATTGCCATCATCTCGATATTCGCAGTTCGGTTGTCAATGGTGACGGCATTGACTTCAGGTGCGGATGCAAGCATACGCTCGTCGAGGACATCTATGCTCAGACATACGACGATGCAGTGGCATATACCCTCGGAAGTTCGGCTTTTGTTTATTCCGCAACCGCATATCCGATGGAGGCAACTCGCAGACTATGGCAAGCGATGTATGACGACGATAACACATCGTTGATGGTTGAGGATTGCCGCTTATCGAGACTTGTCTATTTTTATTATGCCCCTCGCGGCAATGTTGTCCGCTATCTTGCAGTGGCGGAGAACCACATGAAGGATATGTCTATCAACGACCTTAAAGTTATATTAGGGACATCGAACAGCCACGATGTTGTCAAGATAGGTGATTCCGTGTATAGCAGTACCCAAGCAGACAGCGAAAGCCATATCCGCATCAACAATGTGGACTCTTATGGTGTATATGCAATAATAGGCGCATATAAGGGGTTGAAGGACGTCGCGCTCAACAATGCCCGTCAACATAGGATGGCGGGGGTGCTTGTGAGAGGTGACCAATCGTCTATTGTCGTTGTTACTAATTCGGTAGTGGAGTAAAACAAGGGACATTATGCAACAGAACACGAAAGAATGGATTCAGTACGGCAGTGCGATAGGGAGTTGTGTTAGACATTTGCTACTAATATATCTTTAGAGTTAGAAAGACAATGTATAGGTATTGTGAGGGGGTGTGAAAGCACCCTTCATTTTACTCTAGATTAGTTTATAATGAATGTGCACCTATGGTGTGTTTTTATTTATCATGTTGTCAACTTAAAAAATAAAAGATTAGGGTAAGTGTGTATATATAAAACTGATTATTTTTATGTGATACCTAATAGTGGCAAGGTGTTGAGTTCTATTAGCGCAACTGCTGGAGGAAGTTCTCTAACTTTAACTGCTGATGGTGATAGATGTTATTATTTCGATATGCCAGCTGCTAATGTGACAATCACACCAGTTTGGGGTAATGCGTAAAATGTACAATGTACAATGATTTATATTGTTTACGTTCATCTAAACTTTAAGGACTATATACAAAAGGCAGTCACTTCGGTGGCTGTCTTTACAAAGATAAAAGATTAAATTATAAAGAGTATGGAAGTAGTATTTGAAGTAATTAAACAGATTTCCATTGCAGTGGGAATCATCAGTGGCAGTTCAGTATTGACAGGCTTGGTGAATGCACTGGCCAATGTTCAGAACAAGACAGTGAAGCACATCATCTCATGGGCTATCCCTATTGTCACAGGTATCATCCTATGTGCTACAGGTGTTCTTTCCTTTGGCTATGGTGGATGGGACTACCTGATGGCTGCGGCATCTGGAGCATTGGTTGGTGGAGCATCTAATGGTCTCTATGACTGGCCTGCAATCTCCAACATCATTGGCAAGCTCTATGACCTCTTTGGGCATAAGATAGAGAAAAAGGAATAGGCGATTAGTTATTTTTCATAGATTGTTTTGGTTTTAGTTATCTTTGTACCCAGTATGAAGAAGTACGAATTACTAAGAATAAACAAGGATTTGCTAAAAGTAATGTCAGATAATGGCATTAAGGTTACAGATGTCTGGGAAAAATTTGTGTGATTATGCTAGAACTCATTGAAGCCAAGAATATCGATGCCCTCATGTTTTTCATAGTTATTAGAGTTGGCATAATCCTAGTTTGCTGGTTTTTCATGGTGGTTAGTAGTATTGTGGACTTCTGGAGTGGAACAACTACCGCAAAAGCATTAGGCCAAGCACTTATGTCGCATGGTTTTCGTAGAACTGTTACGAAGATAGGCGATTATGTAAGGCTAATGCTTTTTGCTCTTATGTTTGATATACTGGGAAGCTTGTTATCATTCTATATAGTACCGTTTGCAACAATTCTATGCACTATAGCTGTAATCTATATTGAAGGTAAATCTGTTGTGGAAAACAGTAAACGCAAAAAGGCTCATGCCGCAGATGTACCTGATATAGTGAAGAAAATTGTGCAAGCAGCCACTGCAGAGCAAGGCCACGAAATACTTAATGAGATAACAAAAATAATCGCCTTAAATGACAAAGAGAAATGAGAAAAATCAATAAGCTTATAGTACATTGCTCTGCAACGCCTGAAGGTAGAGACGTTAAAACCGAAACCATCAAAGATTGGCACGTTAATGGCAATCATTGGAAAGATATTGGTTATCACTATGTAATTGAGCTTGATGGCTCTATTCATAAAGGCAGAGACGAAAATGTAATCGGAGCTCACTGCTCAGGTCAAAATGCTAATTCAATTGGCATTTGCTATGTTGGTGGAGTAGCTAAAGACAGTAAAACACCGAAAGATACGCGCACTGATGCTCAAAAGCAATCTTTGCTCAAACTGCTCAAAGAACTTAAAGCAAAATATCCAAATGCAACCATACATGGGCACAGAGAATTTGCTGCAAAGGCTTGTCCCAGCTTTGATGCGACCAGCGAATACAAGTCCATTTAGCCGATAACTCCGAAATTCAACGCCTGTCGCCCGAATAGATCTCTGCTCTACCAATTACGCGAGCGGCTGTCGAAAGTCCGACAGGCGTGAAATTTGAACAAAATAAGAGTATATTCAATGAAAACAAGTTATTTATCAAGAATTTCCGCTGTGCTGGGCGTTCTGCTCTTGGCTGGGGTGTTGCTGGGGTGTGCCAGCCATCGCACGACACAGGGGCTGCAATCAAGAGAAGCGGTAAAAACACTGATTATCCGCGATACAGTACGCGACACACTGATAACCCGTGACACGGTTTCACGGTTTCAAAACATCTACAGGCAAGACAGCACCGTAACGCGCATCAAGGGCGACACGGTGTTTGTTGACCGCTGGCATACCTACATCGAAAAGAACGACCAGCTACAGGCACACACCGCCAAACAGGCGAACCAAACTTTAAGGGACGTTTACTATGGCGACACCGTCCGCATCCCTGTTCCAGTAGAGCGCAAAGTCACACGCTGGGAGCGCACAAAGCAGAATGTCGGAGGCGCTGCGATCGGCATTGTGATGGCGGGCGCTGTCATCGCTCTCATATATCTATTCAAATACTTGCGTACTCGCGCAAGAAGTAGGCTGAGCAACTGATTTCAAACAATTTTCATTCCATTTCCACACTTTTGCGGCTCATAGTAGTGATACTGTGAGCCGTTTTTTGCTCATAATCAGCCAGTTGCACTCTTCTTGAACGTTAATAGACGTTAGAAAATAAAGAGGAATAGTTAATTAATAGTTAAATATGCTTTCAGGCTTTGCAGATTAAAAAAGTAGTACTACATTTGCAATGTGTTTAGGAGATAAACATAAAAAGATGAGTAGAACTTTAACAACAACAACGATGAATAAGAAACTTAACTACAGCACCAAGATGATTAACGCTACCTTTAAAATTAAGGTATACGGCAAAGACGAGAACGGGAAGCGTATTAACAAACTTGTGGGAGTAGCAGGGTTAATAGCCCTGATAGGCGTTGACCTGATGAACAAGTTGCTGAAGCGCGCATTTGCCTGCATGCAGGATGCCTGCTACTGCAAGCTGCGCCGTGGTATAAAGGTGACGTTTTATAACTATTGATTGGCATACAAGACCGCAAGGTCTAAAAACTTGCAGGAGGGCGGAAACCTGAAGCGCACAAGAGTTTAATTTTCAACAACAAAAAACATTATGAAAAAAGACATGAGAATGCTGGCAGCAATGCTGGAGAAGAAACTGAGTAAAAACGCAGGGAGCAAGGGAACTTGCGAGGTGGTAACGTACATTGAGCCTGTATTTGGTGACGGTGATGGTAGTATTGAGGTCTCACCCTGCGGAGGCAAGCAGGAGATATATCACACCGCTGCGATTATGGAGTTTATAAAGTTCTTCGAGCTTTACAGCTATGTGACAGTCAGGGTTGAGAATAATATGTTCAAACTAATTTGGCGTATATATTAACCGAGCGGGCCTGACACTGGCGAGGGGCAATTATACCGCCCTTTGCCAGTGACGGCCTTTGATAATAACAAAACTACAATTAAATATAGCAGCATTATGAATATGAATAACAATAGAACAGAGAATGCAGTGAAGCAATACTGCGACACAATGATACACGTGATAGAAGGCCTCAAACAGGGCTGGCGCAGGACTTGGCTGACAACTGAGGGCGTTGGCAGGCCTATGAATATGAGCGGGCGGGAATACAGTCGATTGAATGAGTTCTACCTGCTTATGGTATGCGAGCAAATGGGCTACGATTACCCGATTTTCATGACGTTCAACCAGTGCAAGCAGAGTGGAGTGCATGTGAATAAAGGCGAGAAGTCTGTGGCAGTACTGTTTTGGTGCATGAGAGCTCATGAGAAGCGTGGTAAGAATGATATATCAATAGACAATTACCACCAGTTGCCTGATGCGGAGCGTGATAGGTTTGAGACCTACGCAGTGCTGCGCTGCTACAATGTATTTAACATTGCACAGACAAGCATGCAGGAGGATGCTCCTGAGCTATATGAAAAGCTGACAAGCAATTATAAAACGCCTGCTATAGCTGAAACCACAGATGGCATGTACAGCAATGCGAAACTTGATAACCTTATAGCTGGCAAATGGATATGCAAGGTAATTGTACGCAAGCAGTCTAAGGCATTCTATAACCCTAAATCTGATTCGATTTTGTTGCCCGAGAAAGAGCAGTACAACATGGGCGGCACTACCGAGCAGGTGTATGCAGGCGGGCAGGAATATTATAGCACGTTCCTCCACGAGGCTACGCATAGCACAGGCGCGGATACCCGCCTGAACCGCTTTGACAAGGGCAAAGAAGAGGGCAAGGCCTACGGGCGTGAAGAGCTTGTAGCTGAGCTGACAGCAGCCCTGATAGGGCATGAGCTTGGCTTCAACACTTCAGTGGAAAAGAATAATGCAGCCTACCTGAGCGGCTGGCTGAAGGTGTGCAAGGAGCAGCCGAGGTTTTTAGTCAGTGTACTGGCAGACGTGAGCAAGGCGGCTGACATTATAGACAAAGCCATAGATGCGGCGTGAACAATATCTAACAAGGGCGGTGATAATTGCGCCACCGCCCTTTTTTAAACTTAAAAGCAGTATGAGCATTATTGTAAAATCAAACACACGGGCAAAGGAAACTCAAAAATTAGCAAATCACATGAGGAGCTATCTATTCGAGCAAGAGTATGGAGAGTTGAGGGCTGCAAGCAAAGCAGACGTTGAAACTCTGAGAGAAGCCCTGCAAGTGTTACACAGCATCATCAAATCAAAAACAAATAATCATGGCAAAGAAAATTAGCTGGGAGGGCACGATAACTGACGTGCAGCCCATAAACGGCACAGACTTCTCGATAGATGAGTTGAGAGCTACAGTCGGAGGATATATAGAACTACTTAGACTCACTGACGGGCGGCTACTAATATTCAATGAGGAGGGGAAACTTCTACGTCTTGACTACAACCATGTAGCCACTGAGTTCGCGCATGTTCAAGGTTTAATAGCGCCTGCCGACTTCATCGTAGGAAACGTGCTACTTTGCGATGCGAAGGAAGTCAAATAATATGGTACGGTACAAGTGCAGGACATCGAAGAATGGTGCTGGCAGGAGTCAAAAGCAGTATCATTTGTATGTAGATAATGACCTTACGTCAATAGTAGACATGCAGCCTAACAAAAACAGATTTTTCAACAACGCTATAAGAGAGTACATCAGAAACCACTTGCATGGCAGAAAATAAAGATGTAACTTTGCAGCGTTGTTGAAGATTAACTACTAATCTTGAGCCTGATTGCCGAAAGGTGGTCAGGCTTTTCTATTGCCAGCTGGCAGATCAGAGCATTTTGCGGTTAAAACGTTAAAGGATTAGGGGTAAGCGTTAAAGGATTAGGGGGTAAAACGTTAAATATTTACGGAATTACCTACTTTAATCTTGCGTAATTATATATCACAAAGATACGATTTATTTGGATAACAGGGTATTTTGCCCTGCTATTTTTATAATAAATCTCTCATTCTGATTGCAAGATTTTGTTTTGCTTCCTCTAATTCTTTTTGTCGTTTGGCTACATCGTCATAACTCCTAACAATCTCGTTCTGTATGTCTATTGGGAAGTATTCTACATAATAATTCAATAAATCCCGCTTTGAAATTGTAAGTTTCGATGTCCCATCTGCTAATTCCCTTACTATTTGCTTTCTTATGGAATTAAGATATATGTTATAAAAGCATACATTTATTGGATATCCTGAATTGAACTTAGGTGTAAGCACCAAACACAAATTACTTGCGATAAATTTCCCATTTACATAGTGACTTCTTCCCAACGATCCTGAAGATTGAACAGCATAAACAATTGCTTCGCAATCCATATCGTAGGAACAATGACTTTTCCATTCTTCTGCTGCGGTAACAAAATCATACGGACCATCAATGTTTTTTTCACTTGCCAAAGTACCCTTTTTCGCATCGAACAGTTCGCCTAATTTTATAAGTCGGTTGCCGTTGATGGTATTTTTTCTCCTAATACCATAACAATTAAGAATATCACCATCGTATAAAACTCTCTTTTCGTAATCAGCATCTACTTCGCCATCTCCTGAATACTTAATACAGTCAATTACTTTGTTTCGTATTTCTTTCCACTTTCCATTTTTGTCAATTCTTCCTTTATGTTGAACACTTACAAAACCGTCATCATCCATATTGTAGAAGATAACCTTATCGAGTTTGTTATGTGGGGTCTTTGTAAATCCAAAAATTGAAGTATTAACCGTTCTTCTTTGTTCCGAGAACAGATTATTTGGCATTTTTATTACAAAATCCAACTTTGCGATATGTAGTATGTCGTCAGTTAAGCCTCCTATATTCCGATTAAGTGTAGGGGTGGGCATAATTACTATCAATGTTCCATTGGATTCAATATAATCCAATGCTTGCTTTACAAACAATATCGGAAGATTGTTTTCGTAAGGGGGATTTATTATACATTTGTTAGGCTTTAATTTCTTTATGCCCTTATATATATCGCTTTCGGTATCCGTTAGGCAACTTCCAAATATCAGATTTGTCCTACCATCACCGTGTAGAAACATATTAGAACAAGCTAATGCAAACAGAGTCGGGTCTATTTCAAAACCAATCAGCTTGTGTTCCTTTATACTTTTTATTGTATCAGAATTATTTTGCGCTTGAGCTATCATGGTTTCCATGGATTCCATAAGGAACCCACCGCTACCAGTGCAAGTATCCAAAACTACATCGTCTAAATTTAATCGGGCCAAATCTACCATCAAATTTTTGATATGGTCAGGAGTCAGTATTATGTTCTTGTTATCAATTTTGCCGGCCTTTGATAGGAATATTTTGTAAGCACGCCCCAAAATGTCTTGTTTCTCATCCATCCTGAATGGCTTGAAAATCTTATCTTCTATTTTAGAAATAATAGATTTATACTCTTGCAATGGGAAGTCTATATTTTTGATGAATGAAAACCTGTCTTTCCAATTATATTCTTTAGAAAGGTTATTGACCTTGTTTGATATTTGCCGTACTATTGCTTCTAATATTGCCAAATTTAGATTATGCGCTTCAATTAACTTATAGGCTGCACTCTCTTGTTCTTCTTTCGTTGGTTGTTGAATGGATTTATAGGTTTTTGAGAAAGTATCATCTTTCAATGCAATCATAAGTCCCGCAAAGAATAGACTTCGTTCCGTGTCTTTTATGTTATGGCTATGAAAATCCTTGTTAAGTTGTTTTAATGTTGATTTTAAGGATTCAGTAGAAATCGAATCTCCGAACTTTGTCTTTCGATACAACTTTACAATATCTTTTATTGGCAAAAGTTTCCCGTCAGTTTCAATTTTTGTATAGTTTTTGTCTTCAGTCAGCAGAAATAGCCCGGAACGATATGTGTTATTTGATTGACCGGATATTGGTATGGTAATTATGTCCTTGGAAATAGTATTATTGAGAGCGTAAAATTTAACTTCCTCACAAGCAGCATTAAAATCATCCGCTTTCGCCTCTACAATAATCACAAAATCCTCATCCGCATTATCTCTAAAGAAATCGGGATAACCTTTATATCCCGTACCTTTTTTAGATTTGAACCCGTAATAGGACGGTATGGCTGATTTTTCTATGAATGCTCCATTTCCGTAAAACTCTCTAAATATGTTTTCAGTAACAGTCTCACTTTTGCCCCCTCTACCAATTTGTAAATTATTGTTATTCATACTATTATGCTATTGCGAGTTCAACAAGTGAGGTAAAAGCCTCGTTATTATCCCTGTGGTTAAGACGGTAGCAGAACTCCGTCACATACTTCTGCATATACTTGACTGATACGTTATGGAACACTCCATATACTCCTCGTTTGAGTATCGCCCAAAAGCTCTCTATACCGTTGGTATGGATTCCATCTCCGAGAGAGTATGTAACGGTATGGTCTATTTTAAGACGGATGAAGTTGCATTCATTCTCCTTATCAAGAATGTTGTACCCCGAAAACTGGTCTGTCATAATAGTATTGTTACCCTTGCACACTTTTTGGAGAACGGCGAAAAGTTGTTTGCCACTCAACTGCTTGCCCTCATCATTGTAATTGGCGACAACAGCATGAACCTTTCCCGTATTGCGCTCCTTTACACCGATTACAGGTGTTTTCGATGTTCCTCTACCTCTTTTCGGCTTGTTGTCCTCATCGTCTGAATGGTCGTTGTTCTTGCGAGGCTTGCCGCCTACATAGGTCTCGTCAATCTCCACAACGGCCTCGAATGTTTCCTTGTATTCCTCTTTCTCCATCGCTTTGCGTATCTGCTGGAGCATACGCCATGCAGACTGATAAGACCCCATACCCAACTCCCTTTTCAACTGTAAAGCGGATATTCCCTTTCGGGAAACAAGAACAAGATTCATCGCATACAGCCACATACGCAAATCAAGATGCGTATTCTCGAATATCGTATCCTTTAATGCAGAAAACTCGCTCTTACAGTTATTGCAATACAGGAAACGATGATTGTACTTCTGATGGTATATACCTTTGTGTACGCTTCCGCATTTCGGGCAGACATATCCGTCCTTATACTTTGTCGCAACAATGAAATCTATCGCGCTGTTTTCGTTTGGGAATCGCTTTGTGAACTCAAAGTATGTCATATCTCTTTGCTTTTGATAATGCAAAGGTGCGACTTTATTTTGAATTAAACAAGATTAAAGTAGATAATTCCGAATATTTATATTGTCATGCATTTTTTCTGCAAATAATTTTCGCGCTTAACGAGCTGCGCGGAAAGTTTAGCCCTGCGGAGTGGCTGTATATGGCAGACAGCTTCAATGGTACGTTAATCTCAGACGACAGCGGTGTGCGTTATTCTACAGCCGCTCTGCTCTCGCACATAGAAGATAGTAACACGTATGACAAGCTCGGTAGCAAATACAAGGTAGATGTACAAGCCCTGATGCAGAAATGTGAGAAGTTGACGCATTCGCAGCTGGACGCCCTGTATTGCAGAATAGCACGATTTTGGGAAGGTGGCGTTGATGCACAACTTTGGGCTAATTTCTAATCTGAGTAAATCCATTTAATTGAGGCCGCCCCGTGCAAAAAGCGAGACGGCCTTTTTTCAGCCCCTCTGAGCGCATGGAATAGCTTTGCTGTATAACTTAACCCCAAAAATATTTGAGGCCGTCTGAGGCAAAATTCGTACAAAATAACTATTTGCAGTCTGCGGCGGTCTCTCTGTTGGGGTACAAGTTGTACCCATGTTATATATCAGCGCTTATCATACAGCACATAGTCAATGACTTTCCTGTTTGCATCGTCTATCTTACGTCTGTCAAAGTTGATATAGATGTCCGTGACCGTGCTGCCTCCATGTCCGAGGGCGGCTGATATAGTCTCCTTCGGAATGTCAAGCTCAGCCGCTATCGTGGCCCATGAATGCCGTGCCCAGTAGGTAGTGACTGAGGGCATGACCTTATGCAGATTGAGATTACAGCGGTTTGCGAAATGCCTGTAATCGCTGCAACGCTCTGCCACATTTAGCAGGGAGTGAGTGCCCTTATATCTGTTGATGATTTCCAACGCCTCAGGCTCAACCTTAATGCTGTAGAGTCTGCCAGTCTTCGCCCTCCTATATTCCACGCGATCACCTGTCAGTACGGCCGTGGTACATAGGTCTACCATGTTGATACCTATGAGAAGGAACTGTAGCTTGAACACGTCTATGTACTTTTGCATGTATTCAGGTACCTCAGCGCCGAACAACGTCCTCAGCTGGGTAACTGTAAGGTTGCGTTTTTCGGTAGCCTCAGAGCGTATTCTGAACCGCCTGAACGGGTATTGCGTGGTAATGTCATTGTCTATAGCATCATTGAATACAGCCCTGATGTTGCGCAAATGGATACTCCGCGAGTTGGCCGAGGGAGATGTCTTTGAGAGAAACGCTTCAAAGCGTGACAGCCAGTCACGGGTTATGTCATCAAAGTCAAGCTGGCTTGCATTGTCATCAAAAGCCTCTATCCTTTTCCACGTAGCTTCGTACAGCTCACGCGTGCGCTGCTTTGCGTGTCGGGCTGAGAAGTGTGCGTACCAACTGGCAAAGTTGCGCTTATCATCATCGCCGTTAAGCAGCGTAAGGATACGGCGCTTCAATTCGGTTGCAGTCATACCGCGCAAAGAACCTTTCTCGGATAGTTTGATGATGCAGCTTTGCACGTCCGTATGACGGCGCAGAATGAATGAATTCAAGAAGGCTTTGTTAGGATGAGAGCAAATCTTTTGCTGCTTATCATCCCACTGATCTGAGTGAACCCACACGTTTAAGGGTATGCGGGCCGTGTTGTTATTGTGGCTAATCGTGATGTTTAGCGGATAGCTACCGTCATTGCGACGGCTGCGCTTGTCTATTGATATTTTGGTAGTGGTCATGATACTTGCACTGATTTTGCACTGACTTTGCAGTGTATTACATCGAGAAACTATGCTTTGCAGCATTCTAAACCAACAAAAAAGCCATTCAGCTTGTTTCAGCGAAATGGCCTTTTACGTTGTCTTTTAGTGTTTTATGCGCGGAAAGACGGGGATTCGAACCCCGGAAGCGCTTTGGACGCTTACACGCTTTCCAGGCGTGCACTCTCCGATTATAATCTATTTAACTACAGGCGTTTGCTGACACTCTTTTTTAGAGTTGCACTGATTTTGCATTATTTTGACCCTTTCTCCAGTCCATGATGGCTGATAAATATCGCCCTCTCCAGTCAAGAGCCAGTCCGCTGAGACCTTATAATCGCGGACAAGAAATGCAAGCCAACTGACTTGAAATATCCGTCTGTTCGGCTCATGTTCAAGAGTGACAAAGTTCCACCTGTTGATGCCATAACGCCGTGTGAAAGTCTGTTTGCCTCTAATCACTTTGTCGCTTATGAGGCGGTGTATTGCCACAAAGAAGCGAGAGACAATTTCCGAGTTTATATCAACGTCTGTCATTCTAAAACAGTGATTTGCCGTTATTGTATAAATCATCATTCGACTCAGTCGGCTTGCCGTTCGGGTAAACCGAGACTCCTAATGCGTTAAGCAGTTTCCCTATAGTGTATCTATTGACATAAACCTCTCCTACTTGTCCTTCTCCTTTGACTACGTATGTCTTGCCTAACGAATACGCTGTGTTACCGTTGACAGTCTCAAGGTCTATGAGATACCCATCGCCCTTGTCGAATTTGTATAGGTACGAAAGACACTTTACAACATCATCTTTGGATGCGAATGATAATTTGATAGACGTAATAATCTTATTATCCTCTTTGTGCAGCCACGCATTGTATGACTCCTTGTTGTTTGTGTAAGCCACTTTCTCTATGTAGTCAGCTCCGAATTTCGCAATAACGGTTGTATGAGAAATAATAGTTTGCGCGTTTGCAAAGACAGCGGCAAGCAATACGACTAATGCGGAGATAATTCTTTTCATATATCATTTCCGATTTTCAAGTACACTGATCAGTCTGTCTATTTGCTCCTGTGCCTTTGTCAGCTGGCCTGAATAGCTGGCAAGCAACTCTATGTATTTGCTATCATTGCCTTCGGGTGTGTTGGTAATACTCCCGACCTTGCCGCCGAATGCAGCCCCGTAATTGTCATGCATGCTGCTGTTATAATGATAGAAGTCATTGTAAGACATACCAAGCCTGTCAACGCACTTTTCAATAAAACCAGACCGCACATCAGAGCCATTGAAAATGGAATTAAGAGCCTGACTGCTCATATTTAGCTTATTCGCAATTTCTGTCAGTGTCATTCCCGTTCGGAGTAGCACCATTTTAAAATCCTTTCCTGTCATGTTTCAAACAATTTTATTTCGTCAATAGTTAATAATATCTAAATAATAAACAATACTATTTGTAGTTCAAATAAATCTCTTTAAATTTGCAATCGAATAGCAAAACGAATTGCGCAACATGTTGCAAATATAACAATTTACGAGATTATGGAACAGAAAAAAAACAAGGTAGTAATTGACCTGCGGACGCCTGCCGAGGTAAAGAGGGCAGAGCGAGACCGCGCATTGTGCGAGGAGTACAATGCACTTGTAAGGCAGCAGCCCACGGCCAAACCGTACAGACTGTTTGGAGCTCTTGCAAAGCGATACTCGCTGAGCGGATACGGCGTTGCAAAGATACTTCAGAAGCGTGGGGCTTACACGCCGAATGTTTAACCGATTAAATCTTCAACAACAATGAGAGAATTAAAAGAAATCGTTGCCCTGTTTGTAGAACAGAGCGGAGTGAGAAAGATGAGTACAAAGCAGCTGCTTGTAGTTATATACATGACTGCGAGTTTTGCCCTGTGTCTTACATGTAATGTAGTTGCGACAATTGTAGGTATATGCAACCTGCTAAATTCCGAAAGGCTTGCACATAAGTACGGGCTTGATGACTTTGAGGAGGACTGAGCCATGATGACAGAGACAGAGCCGAAAGTAACAGAAACAGGACGCTACGGCGTTATGGCTGCGAGCCGTGCGCTGGGCATACACTATACCACGCTGGAGCGCTGGGAGCGTGACAACATTATCCGAGCTGAGTATAGGAGAGCAGACCACCGCAAGGTATTTTGCGGGCACGAGATAAAGAGAGTTTGGAGGGCGCAGCTATGATAGAGTTTTCTGACTACGACTATAGCGAGATAGCAGGCATGATAGCAGACAGCTTGCACGATACCTTTGCCATTGACTACGATTTTGAGGACGGCAGCTCAGTAACGATAAAGGGCTGTGCCACATGGGACAGCTATCAGGAGACTGACGCAGTCTGCGGATATGGCAACGGCACTGGTGCGTGGGTGAATTACGACTTATGCCTGACGGCTGAGGTTGACTTTGCTTATGATGCCGAGGGCAAGATAATGCAGTCTAAAGATACTGACTTCGACTGCGACAAGCTGTATGATGCATTGCATGATGAGCTCGATATACTCCCAATGAGGTATGTTCCCCGAAATGTATTACGTGATATAAATCTTTAATCTTCAACAAAATCAACAATTATGGAAACAGAAAA
This sequence comes from uncultured Prevotellaceae bacterium, assembly GCA_900314335.1. Taxonomy (GTDB): domain Bacteria; phylum Bacteroidota; class Bacteroidia; order Bacteroidales; family Bacteroidaceae; genus UBA6398. The sequence goes on from OMUV01000010.1 coordinate 32,107, forward strand.
ACAAATCGTAGAGGTTGAGCAGCCTGAGATGCTGGCTGCTATTAACAAGAGTGAAGTCGATATGCAGGTAGCTACAGCACATCAGTACCCGCGTAACGTGCATGCAGCGCTGAACAACATTGAAACACTTGCAACGTCCGATATGGACACCGCCAACGAGTGCTTCTATGTACTGCGCCGCCGCAACGCGGATGGCAGCACGCAGATGATAGAGGGCCTGAGCGTCAGGATGGCAGAGATAATAGCAAGCTGCTGGGGCAACATGATGGTTGCGACACGTATCATCGGCAATGATGGCAAGGTGATTACCGCGCAAGCGGTGTGCATAGACTTAGAGACCAATCTGCGCGTAAGCGTAGAGGTGAAGCGTCGTATTACCAACAAGTACGGCAAGACGTTCTCCGAGGATATGCAGGTCGTGACTGGCAATGCAGCCAGTGCTATTGCTTTCCGCAATGCAGTGCTGAAAGTTGTGCCTAAGGCCGTGACAAAAAAGATTATTAACCACATCAAAGAGGTTAGTTTGGGACAATCTTTAGACATGGAGAAGAGTCGCAACAATCTCGTAGCTTACTTTGCGAAGCTCGGTGTAGACAAAGATACATTGCTTGAATACCTGCAAGTCGACAACGTGGACGACATCGACAAAGATATGGTGTTAGAGCTGCGTGGTCTCGCTAACGCTATTAAGGAGGGCACGACTACCGTGCAGGAGACCTTTATCCAGCCACTGGTCGAGAAGCGCACTGCTGAGGCTGCAAAGAAAGCCGCTGAGGAGGCGAAAGAGAAGGCAGCTAAGGCAATGGCACGGCAGGGCGGTAAAAAGCCATCAGAGGCCGCAGAAAGTAAGTCAGAACAGGACAATACAAAAGCAGTAGATAACAAGTAACGTAAACGCCCCTCACGGCGGACATACCGCCGTGAGGGGCTTAATTAATCTTCAACAACAAGAGACAAAAATTATGAGTTGCACAATCATTAGACCGCAAGACCGCTACGAGTGGTTAAAGCTGAGGGGCTACGGAATAGGCTCCTCAGAGGTAGGCACAATATTAGGGCTTAACCCATTTGAGACGCCCTATCAATTGTGGCGCAGAAAAAAGGGCATGGACGCCCCGAAAGAGGAAAACTTTGCAATGCGCGCAGGCCACTACTTGGAGGACGCCGTGAGCCGCTTCTACAGTGATGCCACTGGTCGCAAGATAATCAAGCGCAGTGCAGGCGACTGGCTGATAGTAGACAACGATAAGCAGTACCTACGCGTATCACCTGACCGCATTTTTTGGATAGACCCCGAAGGCAAGCACAATGCTGCTAATAAAGGGATTTGCGAGTGCAAGACAACGCAGCTGGATGTAGACGAGGACGACCTGCCTAAGCACTGGTTCTGCCAGTTACAGTACCAGCTGGGAGTATCTGAGATGAGCTATGGAGCACTGGCATGGCTGACGCAGGGCCGCAAGTTTGGCTACAAGGATATAGAGTTTGACAAGGACTTCTACGAGTGGATGGTAGCTGAGGTAACTGACTTTTGGAACACCTACATCATAGGCGACAAAGAACCGCTTGCAGAAACGGTGTCTGATGTGCTTTTGAAGAGCCCGCGACACATAGCAGGCAAAGTAGTAAAGGGTGGCTCAGAAGTGCTGGCAGTGTACAATAAGTTGAAAGCAGTCAACGAGCAGTATGCGACCCTCAAGGAGCAGAAAGACGAGCTTGAAGGCGAGATGAAAATGGCTATAGGTGACGCTGAGGCTATTGTTACCGATGACCCGTTCAGCGAGGATGGGGAGATGACGCTTGCAACGTGGAAAGCCCCGAAGCCGTCCATTAAGTTTGACGACAAGAAATTCAAGGAAGACCATGAAGAGCTCTATGATGCTTATTGCCACGAGGTACAAGGAGCAAGGCGCTTCCTGCTTAAACAATGAAAGCAATGTATACGATTAGCAACAGTCAGTTTAACCTGATACTTGAAGCGCTGCAAGACTATGCGTCTACGAAGCAGCCTATCAACCTGCGTGACGAGAACCGCGTGCAGCTTGTGACAAAACTGTTGAAACAGATGCGCAGGAAGCAGCCATTTAACAAACGTGATCTAAAGAAATTAGAGTATGCAACGAGATAGCTTTATCTTCTACAGAGACTGGGCCGATGCTATTAGCCCTCTCAGCCCCTCTGAGCGCCTTTCAGTCTATGATGCGATAATAGCCTACTCCTTTGAGGGAAAGGCGCCTGGCGGCCTTTCTGACGTTGTTGCAATGGCAATGAGGTTTATCCTGTTGCAACTGCAACGCGACGCAGACAAGTACAGCCGTATCTGCGAGAGAAATCAAAATAATGGGGCAAAAGGAGGTCGCCCGAAGAAAAACCCAAATAACCCAGTGGGTTTTCGCGAAAAACCCAAAAACCCAAATAACCCAGTGGCCCTATATGATAATGATAATGTAAATGATAATGGTAATGTTAATGATGATGATATAATAGACACAACAAGCCACGACCAAGAATATATTGATGAGCTCATACAGGATACCTACTGGCAAGATGTGATGTGTATGAAGCTACATATCTCCAAAGATGAGCTTGCAGCGAGCCTCAGGGAATTCAAGGAAAATGTAGGGCTTGATAAGTCTAATCATAAAGACCGAGCAGACTTTCGAAACCACGTGCGCAACTGGCTTGCAAAACGCAAGGAAATGAAAGCAACAGCGGTTAATACCAACTCAGTAAATGATATATGGAAATGAATGATATTAGCAAAATTGTAAAAGTGATAAACATGTACGGCGCAAGCCAAATCAAAAGACTGAAATATAACTACACGTTACCTGCGGTTATGAATGCTGTTGTGCGGATAGGCAAGTCACGATACAGCGGATTCGTTATTGACGAGGACAACCGCTTTGCTTATGAGAATGCTGTAAAATGGCTGATGGGCGACCCTACGATGCAGGCTATCAACTGCGTCACTGGCGAGGTTACTCAAGGCAGGCTTGATGCTGGGCTCTATATAGCTGGCAACACGGGCACGGGCAAAACGTGGCTGCTTAATATCCTCAGCACGCTTTCTTCGGTGTGCGGTATTGAGTATTTCGATGGATGCGAGAAGGCAAAATTGCGCTGGGAAAACTACAGATGCGATGAGATGTGCGCCTACTATGCCCTGAATGGCGGGTATCTCAAATACACGAAGAGCAAGATAGTATGCTTCCACGATTTGGGAAGCGAGCCGACTGAGAGCTGTTATATGGGTAATAAGTGTAATGTGCTGCGCCGAGTGCTTGAAAGCAGGGGTGATAACTACACTGCCATTACCCACTTTAGCAGCAATTATCCTATTAATCACGAGATAATCAAGCAGCATTACGGTGATCGCGCATATAGCAGACTGCTGGGCATGTGCAACTATCTGACGATGCGAGGCGCTGACAGACGCATAAGATAAGTAACAACTAAAAGCAAAGACTATGTATAACATTAGATTTTTCCGCCCGTCAATACGACTAACTGAGGGCTTTGAGGCTATAAACAGCGCTTCTGAGCGCATTGAGGGCAGCGATAGTAAAAACATTTATGGCATGCGCGTGCAGGTTAAAGTCTACGGCTGTTGGCTGACTATTTGGAAGCAGCAGTGCGCCCCTGAGGACGGCGATGCGAGGACAACGATAAAGAAGCGCGCAGAAGACGTAATGAGGGCGCTGGAGTTTTGCCGATAATGCAATGAATAAGGAGCTTGAAAAGAAGGTAGAACAGGCAGTGAAGTTGTTGCAAGTCTGCTACAAGGCTGCTGGTGAGCCATTGGAGGTGGCGTACAGTGGACGGGAAGATATTCGTGCGCTGCAACGGTACGGCTATAGCAGGTGTGAGGATGTGTGCAGTGCGGAAGGCATTGCGGGAATGCTCGCACAATGTAGAAGAGCAGCACTATTGTACGCCAAAGGAGAAGATAAAAAGAAAACTAATAATTAACGACTTACAATATGAATAAAGCTATCAATACAATTCATTTAGTCCTTCGCTACAAGTGGTATGACATGATAGCCAGTGGAGAGAAGACGGAGGAATATCGGAATATTCAGACGTGGAAGAATCGGTTTGGAGATAACATCAAATACGTTACTTTCCACAGGGGTTATAGTGCAGTAACCATGACATACAGAATCAAGAGCGTTTCAGTCGGAATAGGGAAAACCGCATGGGGCGCACTTGAAGACAAAGAAGTATTAATCATAAAATTAGGAGACAGAATATGAACAAATACAGATTAAGAACGGACCTTACGAAGGTATGGGGCGACAGGACGCTCCGAGCTATTGAGGCATTGACGGACTTCGGCGACGTGAAGAAAGGCGACATCGGCGGTTACGTCGAAAAAGAAGAAAACCTAAGTCAAATTGATGATTCATGGATTTACGGTAACGCCAGAGTCTACGGTAACGCCAGAGTCCACGGTGACGCCATAGTCTCCGGTAACGCCATAGTCTACGGTAGCGCCAGGGTCTACGACGAGGCCACGGTCGGCGGTAGCGCCAAGGTGTACGGCGAGGCCATGGTCGGCGGTAGAGCCAGGGTCTACGACGAGGCCATGGTCGGCGGTAGCGCCATAGTCTACGGTAGCGCCAGGGTCTACGACGAGGCCACGGTCGGCGATAGAGCCAGGGTCTACGACGAGGCCATGGTCGGCGGTAGAGCCAAGGTCTTCGATAGTGCTTGCATATTCGGTAGCGCCATAGTCTACGGTAGCGCCAGGGTCTACGACGAGGCCACGGTCGGCGATAGAGCCAGGGTCTACGACGAGGCCATGGTCGGCGGTAGAGCCAAGGTCTTCGATAGTGCTTGCATATTCGGTAGCGCCATAGTCTACGGTAGCGCCAGGGTCTACGGTGGAGCCAAGGTGTGCGGCGAGGCAGAGGTCAACGGCAAGGCAGAGGTCTGCGGTGGTGCTGTAATCAGACGTCTGCAAGATTATTATGTGTCGCGGAACACGTGGTCGAGCGGCAGATACTTCACGTACACACGGTCGAACAGGATGTGGAGAGTAGGATGTTTCTTAGGCAC
>OMUV01000093.1 GCA_900314335.1 uncultured Prevotellaceae bacterium
CAATGATGCATTATATATATGTATGCCGCGGGCGGATGGGGAAACAGTACGCCGGCAGGGCTATTCTATATATTATATGTATATGGGGCGCGGCGGCAGAATTTTGCCGCGTGCTTTCGTCTGAATCAAATTAATGTATATCTTCGCAGGGGAAACGATATACTATGCTTGGGACTATTGTCAACACTCTCTGTATAATAACGGGCACTGTCGTGGGCGCACTGCTGCACCGCGGCATCAAGGACAAATACAAACAGACGCTTTTCGACGCTCTCGGTCTGGCGTCTCTGGCCATCGGCCTCAACGCCACCATCAGCCATTTTTCGGAGAGCCGGTATCCGGTGCTGTTCATCGTGTCGCTGGCCATAGGCGGCGTGGCGGGCACGGCGCTCGACATCGACGGGCGCTTCAGGCGGACCGTGGCGCGCCACTCCCGTTCGGGAGCGAGCGGCAAGAATCTCGCGGCGGGGCTCTCGACGGCCATCCTGCTCTACTGCATCGGGCCGCTCTCGATGCTCGGGCCGGTGATCAGCGCCCTCAAGGGCGACAACACATTTCTCTACACCAACTCGTGTCTCGACCTGGTGAGCTCCACCGTCTTTGCCTCAACCTACGGCATCGGGATGATCCTGGCGGCGCCCGTGCTGTTTCTCTGGCAGGGCATGTTCTATCTCGTGGCCACGATCTCCAGCAGCGCGGTGAGCAATGCGCTCATGGCCGAACTGCTTATCATCGGCGGTCTGATGATAGCCGGGTCGGGCCTCTCGCTGCTCAATATCAAGGACTGCAAGACGCTCAATCTGCTGCCCTCGCTGCTGGTGCCTGTCATCTGGTTCCTCATAAAAGGGCTCTTCGGAGCGTGATTTTATGGCAAAAATGGAGGGGTCATGTAGAAATTCGTCGATTTAATTGAAAAAAATAACACGAACGACGGGATTTTGCTTATTTTTGTTACGGATAAAAGCTTAGATATTATGACAACAAAAGGAAGAAAGAAGGGGAAATATTTCTCCCTGCATAGTATGACACTTGCGGCCTGCATTGCCATGATTGCGTTAGCATTCGGCATGACCGGCTGCTCCGACAAGATTGACGAATCAAACCTGTTCGTGTTTACGGGTGAGAGCGCCTCCGACTTTATCAAGAGTCAGCCGGAGCTCAGCTACTACTATACCCTGCTCACCAAGGCCCGCTCGGGCATGGGCAAGGGCTCTACCATGGATCACATGCTCTCCTCCCGCGGCAACTATACCTGCTTCGTGCCGGTCAACAGCGCCGTGCAGCATTTCCTCGACTCGGTCTACAATCAGAAGGACTATGACATCAACGCCGTGAGCGACTCGATGGCTCAGGTGATCGTGTTCAACTCCATCATCGACAACGGCAATGTCGAGGCCTACAAGAGCACCGACTTTCAGGAGGGTGTGCTGCAGCTCAAGACGATGGCCGACCGCTACATAGCCATCAACTTCGTAGCCAATGATACCGGCCGCGTCATCACCCGCATCAACACCTTCTCGACCATCATCAACGGCGACAACGAGGTGGAGAACGGCTACGTCCATGTCGTGGACAATGTGGTAATGCCCGCCTCTACGTCTCTCCCTGGCCTGCTGGGCCTGCAGGACAACACGCGCGTCTTCGCCCACCTGCTGGAGGTCACCTCCTGGGCCGACAGCATGACCAAGTACCGCGACGATGCCTACGAGCTGGAGGACCACCCGCAGAACTACAAGCACGTCTGGTACGGCGAGCGGCTCAACGAGCCTCTGCACCACAACAGCGGCTATACGGCCTTCGTGGAGCCAGACTCCCTGCTTGAGGCGCGTTGGGGCTTCAAGCTCAATGTCGTGGGCGGCGTGGTGACCAACTGGGACGAGGTGATGCCAATAATCGACGCCAAGGTCAAGGAGTACTATCCCAAGGCTACGAGCAGCGATCCCACGAGCCTCGACAATGCCCTCAATCAGTTTGTCGGCTATCACCTTATCGATGCTGCCCTGGCATATAATAATATAGTCATCACCAAGGCTCAGCTCGGCTATTCCTACAACAGGCCCGAGCAGCTGGGTATAGACAAGTTTGAATACTACGAGACGATGGGCAAGGACCACCGCATCATCAAGTTCACCCTCGGCCGGCAGACCGACGGCATACGCATCAACCGCTATGTGAGCGAATATGACGAGGACACCTATGACGAGCTCGAAGTGCCCATAAAGGGCACACTCGTGCTGAGCAGCAACGGCCATCGCGACAATCAGGCGCTCAACGGCTTCTACCATGTCATCGACGACATACTGGTATATTCCAACGACGTGCCCTACAAGGTGCTCAACGAGAGGATGCGCTGGGACACGCAGACCATGCAGCACGAGCTCATCACCAACGGCCTCAGGCAGCAGCCGCAGAATATCTACAACATGCTGCCCGCCGGCTATTGCAGGAAGGTCAGGTTTACCGACCAGACACTCTTTATCTCCATCAACAACTACAGCATCAACTGGCTCAACTATGAGGCCGATGATATAGTGCTCGAAGGCTACTACGACATAACGTGGCAGTTGCCACCCGTGCCCTACGAGGGCACCTATGAGCTCCGTCTGGGCTACTGCAACGACTCCGGCCGCGGTATGCTGCAGTTCTACTTCGGCACCGACCCCAACAACCTCTCGGCCGTGGGTCTGCCTATCGACGCCCGTATAGAGCCCGGCAACCCGGTAATAGGATGGGTGAAGGACGACCCCGACGACCCCGACGCCAACAGGGAGAACGACAAGAATATGCGCAACCACACCTTCATGAAGTGCCCCAACTGCTTCGGCTTCAACTCTACCAATGTCGTAGAGGGCGGACGCAGCTACGGCCCGGGCGGTGCAAAGCTGCGCCACATCGTTACGACGGCCGTCTGCAAGCCCGGCGTCACCTACTACATGCGTATGAAGTCACTGCTCAACGGTCCTGCTAACTTCGGTCCGGACTTTATCGAGTGGGTGCCCAAGAGCGTGTACAATGGCGAGAAGCCCGAGGATAAGTGGTAATCCCCGCGGGGCGCGCAGCCGCAGAGCCGGCATGTCGGGCCGCAATGTATGCGCGCCCATCCGCAGAGCCGGCGCATAAGTAAGGCGCACGGCTGCATGAGGCCGCAGTGCGGGCGAAAACGAAATAAGAATCGGTGTACAGGGAAGGCGCTTCGGCGCCTCCCTTTGCCGTATAATCGCCTTCCGTTGCGGTAGCGGAGGTGCCGGAGGGCGGATACCTGATCCGCTTTGCGCTCGCGGCGAGGCCCGTAGTCGATGCAGCGCTGACCTGAGACTTCATCGTGACGCCCGAAGTGGTCGCGGGGAGGCGTACGAAGATTATATTTGCCAACAATAATACCATCATGATGCCGAGAATAGTTTCCTTAGTCTCGCGAAAGGCTTCCGCAGCGTCGCGAATAGTTTCCTTAGTAACAGAGGCTGCATTCATCCTGCTGTTTACCCTCATGACGTGCAGCGCGTGGGGCGACGAGATAGCGCCGTCCGTCCTGAGCGGCAATCACGCCATGCTCCGCCTCAACACCGCGCACAAGTATCTCCTGCTGCCCGTGGAGGAGCGGACGGACAACGACCGCCTCACCGTCATCGTGGGAGGCCGCGCCGAGCAGACGCTCAATGTGCGCCTCGCCACCACAAAGGCTGACTATTATGTGCCGCTCGAGCTCTCCGCCTGGCAGGGCAAGGACGCGCTGCTCGACCTCCACATCTCCGGCAGCGGACGCGATGTCAAGGCACTCTCGGACATCGCCCTCTGGAAGCTGCTCAAGTACTCCGACACCTTTGATACATCCAATCGCGAACGCCTTCGCCCGCTCTATCACCATACACCGCTCTACGGATGGATGAATGACCCGAACGGCATGTTCTACGCCGGCGGCAAATGGCATCTCTATTATCAGTACAATCCCTACGGCTCTCTCTGGGAGAATATGTCGTGGGGCCATGCCGTGAGCAGCGATCTCGTCCACTGGAAGGAGGAGCCCATCGCTCTCAGGCCCGATGCGCTGGGCACAGTCTTCAGCGGTTCGTGTGTCGTGGACAGCGCTAATGTCTCGGGCTACGGCGCGGGCGCGGTGCTGGCCTTCTACACCGCCGCGGGCGAGAGCCAGACACAGTGCGTGGCCGTGAGCCGCGACGGGGGCATGACCTTCACGCGCTACCCCGGCAATCCCGTCATCACGGGCGATGTGCCCGACTTTCGCGATCCCAAGGTGTTCCGCGACGAGGAGCGCGGCCGCTGGGGCCTCGTGCTCGCCGCCGGCCAGGAGGTGCGCTTCTACGCCTCCGAGGATCTGCTCCACTGGAGGGAGACAGGCCGCTTCGGCAAGGGCTACGGCTCGCACGGCGGCGTCTGGGAATGCCCCGACATGGTGCGCATGAAGGTCAGAGGCACCGGCGAGAGCAAATGGCTGCTCATCGTCAACATCGGCGACGGCGGCCCCAACGGCGGTTCGGCTACGCAATATTTCATCGGGGACTTCGACGGCAGTCGCTTTGTGCCGGAAGGCCGCCCCGAGGATGTTCACTGGATGGACTACGGCAAGGACCACTACGCCACGGTCACCTTCAGCGGCGCGCCCGACGGCCGCCATGTCGCATTGGCCTGGATGAGCAACTGGCAGTATGCCAACGCCGTGCCCACGCGCCAGTATCGCAGCGCCAACTCGATAGCCCGCGACCTGAGCCTCGTAAAGCGTGACGGAAGCACCGCCCTATGCGTAGAGCCCGCTCCTGAGATGCTCCGCGCCCGCAAGCCCGCCACGAAACAGCTCACCACCGCCTGCGAGATCACAGCCGCGCTGCGCGGCAGCGGCACCATCACCTTCAGCAACGCCGGCGGCGAGAACCTCAGGCTCATCGTCGACTCCAAGGCCGGCACCATCACGCTCGACCGCACCAGAAGCGCCATCCCCGCTATCAACGACCGCTACGCCTCGCGCATCACGGCGCCGCTCAGCGGCGGCCGCTACAACCTGCGCCTCTTCCTCGACCGCACCTCCCTCGAGGTCTTCGACGCCGACGGAACCATGGCAATGACCAACATCATCTTCCCCACAGCGCCCTACACGGATCTCTCCGTCACGGGCAGCGTCAAGACCAGAATTTATCCCATCGACTGATTTCCCCAAACTGATACCATTATGACTGACAAAAAGATGATGAGGGCCATGGTGCCCGTCATGTTCTGCTTCTTCGCCATGGGCTTTGTCGACCTCGTCGGCATCGCGTCCAACTATGTCAAGGCCGACATGCACCTCTCCGACTCGCAGGCCAACATCTTCCCCTCGCTTGTGTTCCTGTGGTTCCTCGTGTTCTCTGTGCCCACGGGCGTGCTGATGAACCGGATAGGGCGCAAGAACACCGTGATGCTCTCGCTCTTGGTGACCATTGTCTCGCTCTTCATCCCGCTCACGGGCGAGGGCATCGTGACGATGGCTGTCTCGTTCTGCCTGCTGGGTATCGGCAACGCCATCATGCAGACGTCGCTCAATCCGCTCGTCTCCTCGTTCGTCACGGGGCGCTACCTGGCCTCGACGCTCACCTTCGGGCAGTTTATCAAGGCCATCGCCTCGTTTCTCGCGCCCTATATCGCCATGTGGGGCGCTACGGCGTCCGTGCCGCTGTTGGGCTGGCGTGTGCTCTTCGCCATCTATTTCATCGTGGGCCTGCTGGCTGCGCTGCTGCTGGGCTTCACGAGGGTAGAGGAGTCTCCCGCCGACAGCACGGCCGATGAGGGCGGCGGCAAGGGGCTCTTCGGGCAGTATGTCGAGTGCTTCCGCCTGCTCTCGCGCAGCGTCGTGGTGCTCTGCTTCATCGCCATCCTCTGCCATGTGGGCATCGACGTGGGCGCCAATGTCACTGCGCCCAAGATTCTCATGGAGCGCCTCGGCATTCCCCTCAACAGCGCCGCCTTTGCCACGTCGCTCTATTTCATCTTCCGTACCCTGGGATGCTTTACCGGCGCTGTTTTGCTCAGGCGCATGGACCACAAACTCTTCTTCCTCATCTCCGCCGGCCTCATGGCCCTCTCCATGGCGGGCCTCATGCTGGGCAGCAGTCCCGCTGTGCTCTACGCTTCCATCGCTGCCGTCGGACTGGGCAACTCGAACATCTTCTCGCTCGTCATGTCGCGCGCCCTGCTGGCTGTGCCCGACAGGCAGAACGCCGTGAGCGGACTGATGATCATGGGCCTCTTCGGCGGCACCATCTTCCCCCTCATCATGGGCTTCATGAGCGACATGATGGGGCAGGCGGGCGCTGTAGCCGTCATGGCAGCCGGCACTCTCTATCTGATAATCTATGGTGTGACCATCAAAACAAAATGATATGGAATATGTGACAGGATTGGGCGAAGTGCTCTGGGACATGCTCCCCGGCGGCCGCAAACTGGGCGGCGCGCCCTCCAACTTCGCCTTTCACGCGGGGCAGTTCGGCCTGGACGCTCTCGCCGTGAGCGCCGTGGGCACCGATGACCTCGGCGCTGAGACGCTCAGCGAGCTCCGCAGCAAGGGACTCGATTATATCATACCCCGCGTAGACTTTCCCACGGGTACGGTCGGCGTGACGCTCGACGAGGACGGCGTGCCCTCCTACAGCATTACCGAGGGAGTGGCCTGGGATAACATCCCCTTCACCCCCGAGATTGCGGCCTCCGCAGCCGCCTGCCGCTGTGTGTGCTTCGGGTCGCTGGCCCAGCGGAGCGAGGTCTCGCGCGCTACGATACGCAGTTACCTCGCCGCGATGCCCGCTGATAGCATGAAGATCCTCGACATCAACCTCCGCGGCCACTACTATTCGCGCGAGGTCATCGACAGTTCCCTTCAGGCCTGCAATATCCTTAAGATCAATGACGAGGAGCTCGCTGTCTTCGGCCGGCTGTTCTCGCTCCCCGTGACGGAAGTGCGCGACCGCTGCATGACTATCCTCCAGCGCTGGGGACTGATGTGTGTGGTGCTTACCTGCGGCGTAGGCGGCAGCTACGTGTTCTCCGCCGACGAGATGTCGTTCTTCCAGACGCCCAGCGTCATGGTGGCCGACACTGTCGGAGCGGGCGACTCGTTCACCGGCGCCTTTGCCGCCTCGCTGCTCCACGGCCTGAGCCTTGCCGACGCCCACCGCCGCGCTGTCGATGTGAGCGCCTACGTCTGCACACAGAGCGGCGCCATGCCCCCTCTCCCCGAGCGCCTCACGCGCTTCTGACGCTCCCGAGCGCTGCTTTCCAGAGCCGTTTCCGTCGTTTCGAAAGGCCTTGGAATGCCCTTCGGAAGCGCCCAGAATGGCCTTTTTATTTATGTAAAATTCAGTGTCTCGCAATGGTAGAAATTCTACTGCGAGATAAATTTTTTCTTCTGCGAGTAGAACGATCGTCTACTACGAGATAAAAATTTTTATCTCGTAGTAGAATTTACTCTTGTCCCAAGGGGGATCTTTTCATGTGCTGTGAAATTTTCCGCGTAAACGGGAAGTCCTTTCCGGAATGCGTTCGCGGGAGGATTGGACTGCGTTAGCCAGCCGGAGCGCGTTAAGGAAAGGTTGTAGAAGTGCGCGGGCGGCGGGCAATTTCCCTGATCGTTGAGGCTTTTACACAAATAAACTCAGCGCTGTGTGCGCGGGCGGGTGTTCTCAGGCGGCTGCCGGGGGACACGCCTGTGCGCGGTCAGCGGACGATGACCTTCCTCTCGCCCACGATGTAGACACCCCTGCCGAGGCCGTCGAGGGCGCGGGCTGCGGGGACGCCGCTGCGCACCATAGCGCCGTCGGGCGTGTAGACGTTGACCCTCTCAGAGGCGCGCGAGGCGGGGACGGTGACGCTGTGGATGGCGTTGATGAGCGCCGTGTCGCCGTAGATGTCTATGCTGTAAAGGCTGAGCGCGCTGCCGTCCAGCGGGCGCGCGAAGACGACTCTCACCTGCTGCGCGTTGACGGGCGTGAGGTTGTCCACCTTCACCGTGTCGCCCTCGCGGTAGTAGGTGTCCAGCACTTCGGTCCATGTCGACTTGGTGTCGGGCCTGACGTAGACGGTGTAGTGGTCGGTGTTCCTGCCGCTCCCTGCGGAGGCTCCGTCGCGCATCACCAGGCGCGTCACGCGGTAGGTCTGCGGCAGGGATATCGTTACCCATGGCGCGCTGCTGCTGCCGTCGGTCCATCCGGTGGCCTCGTTGTTGTCGATAAGGTTGGAGGCCGGGGCGCTGGCGGAGTAGTAGCTGGAGCCGCCCACCTTGCCACCCTCGCTCGCCCAGCTCACGGCCTTCTCATCGGCGGAGGGAAGGGTGGTCAGCTGCGCCGAAGCCATGTCGCCCACGATGCCGCGCGTGCTGTCGGGCTCTATCCATACGAGCAGAGAGTGATTGGCCGCCGCGGAGAGGTCCGCCTTGCGGCTGAACTCATAGTCCACCGTGTCGCCGGCGCTAAGGAGGGGAATGCTGTCCACCACGCGCTCGCCGTAGTCTGTCTGGTAGCTCACCTTCACGTTCTTAAGATCGGTGTCGCCGCCTGTGAAGCGGGCGCGGACGGTCTCGGCAGCGGAGAAATGGCCCGTCGTCTGAGCGGGCGCGAGGATGCGCGCCACTGTGAGGCTCTGATAATCTGCCGAAGGCGTCAACTCGATGCGGTCGACGTTGGGGCAGTATCCTCCGGCCCCGTAGCCGTAGGTGATGGTGTTGCTGCCCTTACGCAGGAGCACCTTGACGGTCTTCATGGCCAGGCCGCTGCCGCCCCAGGAGCTTCCCTTACCGGTGAAGGCGTAGGTCTTCTGTGCGCCGCCGTTCACCTGAACGAACATGTTGCGGTCGTCCATGGTCATGTAGAATATGGTCATGTCGTAGACGCCGGCGGCGGGGACGCTGACGGTGTTGGTCACCGTGTTGCCGTTGCCCACATAGCCGGCATACTGCCCGCCGGAGCAGTTGCCCGTGTTGTCCGTCTCGCGCGTGATGTTGCCCTGGAATGTGCCGTTCTCGGCCTCGGCCGTGATGCGGAAGGGCTGCTTATGGGGCGTCTTGGTGAACCGTATGCTGCATCCGCCGCTGCTCTTGACGGCCAGAAGGAGCGTCTGACTACGGTTCACCGTCTTCTCCTCGTAGGCGATACTCGAGGGGCAGGTGCCGTCGCGGTATATCTGGGCCGTATAGTCGCCCTCGCCGAGGAAGGACAGCGACAGCCTGATGGTGCGCGCGCCGCTGCTGATGGAGGCGACATAGTAGTCGTCGCCCTTGCGGCGCATGATGGTCACATATTTGTCGGGCGAGGCGTCGATACATTTTGTCTCGTCCCATGAGGCGGGCATCCCCCTGAGCATCGGCGCGGCGACGGATGGCAGCAGGTTGTTGTACGACTCGCTCATCGTCTGAATGCCCGACTCGTAGAGCACAGCGAGCGCCAGCTGATGGCTCCATGTGGTGCGGTGGCGCAGGACGCCCGCGCGGCTGGCGAACTCGACCGGCGTGTAGTCCATCGGCCCTATCACATTGCGCGTCAGGGCGAGATTGATGTTGTGCGCGGCCGAGACATCTCCGCCCCAGTAGTAGTTCTCGCCGCCGAACACGCCCTCGCGCGAGAGGAGGTTGGGATAGGTGCGCCTCAGGCCCGTGGGCTTCGTGGCCCCGTGGAAGTTGCACATCAGGCCCACCTCGCCGGCCACCTCGAGCAGGTACTGATACTTGAGCATCATGCTCTGCTCGTCGCTCTCGAAGAAGTCCACCTTGATGCCCGCAAAGCCGATGTCCTTCCACCGGCGGAGTATTTCCCTGATCTGAGCCTTATTGGTCTGAAAGCGGTTCTGGTGGGTCCAGATAAACACCTTGACTCCCTTGCGCGCGGCATAGTCGGTCACGTCCTTGAGGCGGTAGGGCGCGCCGTCCCATCCCGCGTCGAGGGTGAAGTAGGGCCAGTGCTCCACGACGGCGTAGTCGATACATCTCTTTATGAAGCTGAGGTCCTTCGCGTCGTTGCCGTCAAGGCTTCCCCAGTCCCACGACGAGAGGCCCGTTCTGATCCAGCTCACATCGTCGATGGTGGAGGCGGGGCATAGGTTCTCGTTGAGCGTCGACTCTACGAGCGTGGGCAGCGAGCCGATGAAGACGGTTCTCCACGGCGAGGTGAACGGTATCTGGATGGTGGCGTTGCCGGCCATCGAGTAGCGGAACAGGCCCTTGCTCAGGCTGTCGGCCACCATGGCCGAGGTGCAGAATGTGCCCGTCACGTCCGATTCGGTCACCAGCGCCCAATCGCCGTTGCCGCCCGAGGTCTGCACGAGCACGGGGGCGCACATCTTCTGCCCCGGGAGCGCGGCCGTCTGCGCCCATGTGCGGCCGTTGTAGTGGCCCTCGTAGGTCTTGATGTACTCCTGCGCCCAGCACTTCTGGAATCCCGGGAAGCACACCTGTGTGCTGTCGGCCGTCACGGTGTATCCGCCGCGGCCGCCGCTTATGGCGTACCTGAGCGCCACGCCGTCGTCGTAGGCGCGCACCACGACGTCGAAGCGACGGATGGTCTTGCGGAAGTGGACGGTCATCTCGTTGCAGCGGTTCAGGTATGAGCTCCGCTTGCCGACGGGCAGGGTGTAGGTCTCATCGATGGCGGCGGTGTCGCAGCCTGTGAATGTGAGGCCCTCGGTGAAGTTCATGTTCGCCGCCCTGAGCCCCAGCCTGGAGTCGCTGATGAGCGTGCGGCCGCCGTGCTGCACATTGTAGTAGATCGCGCCCTTGTCGCCGAGGCTGACGTTCACGACGATGGAGCTGTCGGGCGAGAATACGGTGGCGATGGTGTCGGCGCCCGCCTGAGCGCTCAGGAGCAGGGCGATGCACGGCAGTATGGTCTGCGCCGCCCGTCTGAGGGCGGTGGTAAGGAACGGATGAAAGAGGAAATGTCTCATGATATGGTGGCCTGTTACGGCAAATGATTCTGATGCAAAGATAATGAAATTCAGCAGCATAAGCCGGGCGCTCGCAATGAATTTCGCGCGCGGGCTTTCCCTCCCGCCTATGAGGCTGCTTTAGAACTTGGCCCGCCGCCCTTTTGCCCCGCCCGCCGCATAAGTGCGCGAAGGAATACGCGACATACATTTGAGACATTTTAGCTGGGAGGACCGCTGCTGCGCGGCCCGTCCGCCGCCGCGAAAGGTATAGAAGGGTAGAGTGCTCTATGCGCATCTACTTCTATCGAGAGTCACTTGCACCGTAAATTACTTCGCGCTTTGCCTTATTGGGCATGCGGCCGCTGAGGGCAGCAGCCCTCCCAGTTATCGCCGCGCTTATCGATTTTCCTTGCCCTCGTTCGAGGCGTCTCCAGAGGTGTTTTTTTGCCCGTTGTAAATATATGATTTTCAGTGCTCCCGGAAGGCCAAAACTACATTTGAGACGAGGAGAACTACCTCAAATGTAATTTCACTCATGTCCTATGTGAGTATCCCCGCATGCGGGAGGGTTTTTGAAGAGTGGGGAAGAGCCTTTTTCGACAATCGGGAAAAGGGACGTTTTTCATATGACGAAATTAGATCAGCCGTACAGGAGGATGACAACATATAAATGTAAGATTCGTGTTTTGAATTTGCGCGTGAAATAACTGGGAGGGCCGCGGCCCTCCCAGTTAGGCTTCGCCCAGTTAAGCGTCGATTATCGCCCCTTGCGGTATAAACGAATTAAGCCGAACCACTTCGAGGTGGTCCGGCTTAATGATAATGTTCTTTCGGAATGTTCTGCGGCCCGGCGGCGTAATTGTCGGAAAAAAGCATTTTCCGCCGCTGCCCGGAGCCTTACTTGGAGCGCCAGAGGCCGTGCAGGTTGCAGTACTCGCGCGCGTACACGTTCTCGGCGTCGGTCTTGAACTCGGCCACGGGCTTGTCGCTCGGCGTGAGGTATTTGCGCAGCAGTTCGCCCCGGTCCGTAATGAGCTCGATGAACTGGATGTAGTGGGCCTCCGTCATCGGGTGCTCCACCTCGCCCACCGTCACGCGGTAGCCGCCCGCGATCTTCTCCACCACGGGCACATGCTTCTCGGTGGCTGCGTCAGTAGTGTTCTCCGTGAGCTGCGTCATGCCGCACATCGCCTTGTCCGTGGGCACGATAACTTCTACGATATTGCCGCATTCGGCACATTTAAAAATCTCATTTCTCTTTGCCATGTTCTTGTAGTGTTTAATAAGTGAATCTGTCGTGAATCGCTACAAATATAGTAGAATTTTCCCAATGGAGCGAATCATCCGGGGTCTTTTGCGCGCGGCGATTGCTGCGACGGGCGGCAGTTACTTCCACCAGCGGTTGAGCGCCGTGTTGGATGTGATAACGGCAAACTTGATGAAGCTGGCCTTCGGCAGGCTGCCGGCCTTGAATCGGTAGCTCCCGTCGGTCGAGGGCACTGTGGCCACCTTCACCCAGCGGTCGCTGCCGCCCGAGGCGTAGTTGTTCGACGCGGCGTAGTAGATGTCGGCGTTGACACGCTTCTTGGTGTGCTTCCAGTGGAGCGTCACGTCGCCGTCCCAGGGCTCAATGTCGAGGTCGTAGATGTCCTCGGGCCCGATGAAGGAGACACCGTCCAGTTCAGGCCGCTGCTCTTCGGGGATCTCGAAGCCGAGGAACCGGCAGATGGTGGGGTAGATGTCCACGTGGGAGAGGCGCGAGGGCGAGAACTCGCCGTTGACCTTCTTATAGTTGGTGGCCATCCATATCGTGCGCTCCGTGGTCGACTGGCCGCCGTGGCTGTGGCCGTCATACTGCCGGCCGTGGTCGGTGGTCACTATCACGAGCCACTCTTCATCGTGCTCCTTCTCGCGTTTCTGAATGGCGCGCCACACCTGGCCCAGCAGCGAGTCCTCGCTCATGATGGCCTCGTCGCCGATGTGGCCGTGGCCGTTGATATGATAGGCGTCGTCGGTATACCAGAGGTAGAGCCAGTTGAGGTCGGGGGCGTGATTGGCGATACACTCGGCCGCGCCCTTGCAGGTGGCGGCGTCGTAGTCCAGCACCTCGCGGTCGCCGTCCTTGTGCGGGAAGCGGGCCTTGTCGAGGTCGAAGCCGTCCACGATATAGTCTATCTTCAGGTGGCGTGTCTCAGACCGGCCCTCGCCGAGGAGGATGGTGCGGTTGTCCGTCCACGAGGTGTAGACGGCCGTCGTGAAGGGGCGCTTCTGATCCTTGGCCAGGCGGAAGAGGGTGGGGTAGTTGTAGTTGGCCTGAATGTTACTGTTGCCGCGCACATTGTGCTTGTTCATCCATGTGCCGGTATTGACGTTGCTGTAGCCTATGGCCGAGATGGTAGGGGTCTCATTGTAGCGGCCCACATCGCCGCCGCAGTGGCCGCGCGAATAGGCTCCCGCGCGGGCTATGGAGCTCAGGACGGGAGGCTTGAGGCGTTCCAGTTGCGAGGCCGGTATGCCATCGATAATGACATAGAGAGCCTTGCGTGTACGTGCGGTCATGGGCAGCGCGGTGAGCGCCGCCAGCAGCAGAGTGATAAGTCTTGTCTTCATGAAATTTGATATGTTATAACGATTTATGGTAGCAGCGGCGGCGTTTGTGTATCCTGCCGCTGAGGTATTTCCATTGCGCCTGCACCTTCTCATTGGTCTCGAGCTCGGGATTGGTCTCGCCGTATTTGAATCCCATCTTGATGTATATCGGGATGAGGTCGGCGAACAGGAGCGCGTTGACGCCCTTGTTCTGATACTCCTTCTTGACGCCCACGAGCAGGAGGTCGAGCGTGGGGGAGTGCTTGACAAAGAGGGCGCGGGCCAGGTGGTACCAGCCAGTGGGGAAGAGCTTCCCGTGAGCCTTCTGCAGGGCCCGGGAGAGCGACGGCATGGAGACGCCGACGGCTACGGGCTCATTGTTGGCGTCCTCCACGATGGTGATCATGCGCAGGTCGAGCAGCGGGAAGTATTCCTTGACATAGAGCTCTATCTGGCGGTTGCTCATCTTGGAGTAGCCGAACAGCGGAGCGTAGGCCTCGTTGATAATGTCGAAGATCTTGCGCACGATGTCCGAGTGGAATATCTCCTGACGCGACTTGAGCTTGCGGATGTGCAGGTTGTAGCGGCGCTTCACGAGCTCCGCGACGCGCGCATACTCGTCGGGCAGCCTCTCGGGCACTGTGAGGCGCATCTCTATCCAGTCGGTCTGCTTCTCAAAGCCCAGGGCCTCCATGTGGCGAGGATAGTAGGGATAATTGTAGATGGTGGCCATCGTGGAGAGCTGGTCGTAGCCCTCGATGAGCATTCCCTCGGCGTCGATGTCTGTAAATCCGAGCGGCCCCACGATGTCGGTCATGCCGCGCTGCTTGCCCCAGAGCTTCACGGCCGAGATGAGGGCCGCCGATACCTGCTGGTCGTCGATAAAATCTATCCAGCCGAAGCGCACATTGCGGGTGTTCCATGTGTTGTTGGCGCGATGGTTGATGATGGCGGCCACACGGCCGGCGAGCTTGCCGTCCTTGTAGGCCAGAAAGTAGTCCGCCTCGCAGAACTCGAACGCGGGATTCTTGGTCTTGGAGAACGTGGAGAGCATGTCCTCCAGGAGGTCGGGCACAGAGTAGGGATTGTCCTTGTAGAGCTCGTAATTGAAGCGTATGAACTCCCGGAGCTCCTTCTTGGTGGTCACACGGCGTATTTCAATGGACATATTACTTGGTCTTTTGCTTGTTTTTCGGGGAAAGAATGGAGGAGTAGACCTCGGGATGGTCCAGAATGCCCACAGCCGTCTCAAAGACTTTATCGCCGTTGAGAGCGTTGCGCACGGCTCCCTCGCGATAATAGTAGCGAAGCATTATCTCGGAATTGAGCAGGCGTTTTATCTCGGGCTTCCAGTGAGCGAAATCGTAATCCTCGTTGTGGTTGAGCTTGGCTTCGATGGCGGCCACCTCGTCCTTTATGTCGTAGCCCTCAAATGCGGCGGTCTTCTTGAGGCTCGCAAGCAGTTTGCCGCTCTGCTGGTCGTATTTGAACTTATGTTCGCGGGCGTAGGTGCAGAACCGCGCATATTCCTCGTCGGAAATGTCAAAGTCGGTGGGCTGAGCCACTGTGGGATGGCGCTGTACATAGTCCGTCACGAAATCGAAGAGCACCTGCGAGGTGGTCATGGATGGGCTGAGATAGATGACGATGTTGGCCACGCTGTCGACGCTCACGATGCTGTCGGGGAGTATGCCGCCGCCGTCCCTCACCTCGCGGCCGTCAGCGGTGTGGAACACATGCGTCAGGCTGTCGGGTATGCGGCCCACGCTGCCGTCTGCGTTGCGGTTGGAATAGTCGATGGCCTGTATGCAGCGGCCCGATGGGATGTAATATTTGCTGGTGGTCACCTTGATCACGCCGTTGTAGGGCAGCGGGCGTGTCTGCTGTACGAGGCCCTTGCCGTAGGTGCGCGAGCCGACGATGACCGCGCGGTCGTAGTCCTGCAGTGTGCCGGCCATGATCTCCGAGGACGAGGCGCTGCCGCCGTTGACCATCACCACAATGGGCATGTCGGGCACCAGGGCGTCGTGCTCTGTGCTGAGAGTCTGATTGGAGGCCTTTACCTTGCCCTTGAGGCTTACTACGGTCTTTCCCTTGCCCACAAACAGGTTTACGATGTCCACGGCCTCCTCGAGCGAACCGCCGCCGTTGCCCCTGAGGTCTATCACAAGCCCCTTGGCGCCCTTCTGGCGAAGGTCCTCCACGGCGCTGTGCATCTCAGCGGCGCAGCCTTCGGTAAACTGGGACAGGTTGATGTAGCCCTTGTCGCCCACCATGCCGTACCATGTCACGGCGGGGCTCTTGATAGCGGCTCTCTTGACGGCCACCACTCGCTGCTTCTTCTCTCCCGGGCGTTCTATCTTGATCCTGACCGTTGTGCCGGGCTCGCCGCGCAGCGCGCTGCTCACGCTCTCGGTAAACTTGCCCGTGTCGTCGTTGTCAGTTATCGGCCCGAAGGTCTTATCGTCGATGGCTATGATGATATCGCCCGCACGGAGCCCCGCCTCGGCAGAGGGAGAGCCTTTGAAGGGCTCGGCGATGATGCAGCGGTGCAGCTCTTTGTTGAAGTGGATGAGCGCGCCCATTCCGCCGTAGCGGCCGGTGAGCATCTGCTTGAGGTCGTTGCTTTCGCTCTCGGGGAAATAGTTGGTGTAGGGGTCCAGCGTCTCCAGCATCGCGTCGGCGGCGGTCTTGACCAGTTTGCCGGCATCGATGGTGTCCACGTAGTAGAGGTCTACGGTCTTGAGCAGGTTGTTGAATATGTCGAGGTTTTTGGCCGTCTCAAAGTTGTGATCGCTTTGTGCGCTCAGCCTCGTCAGGGGAAGGGACGCCATAACGATTGCCATCGCTATGGCCGCTATTCTCCCCAGAGTGTTTCTGATTATTTGCATAGGGCGTCTGTTTCTTTCCTTATTTCGCTCCACTTCTCATCGCTCAGAGCCGTACCGGTGACCTGAATGACGGCGGTGGAGAGCAGTGTGCCGGTCCTGAGGCAGGTCTCGAGATCGCATCCCTCCGTGAGAGCGTACATGAAGCCTGCGGTAAAAAAGTCGCCGGCCGCCGTCGTGTCGACCACGTGCTCCACCCGTCCGGCAGGGACGCGGGCTGCGCCGCCTCTTACCGAGCGCGAACGCGCCATCGACCCTGCGGCGCCGAGCTTCACGATCACCGTGTCGCACATCGTGGCCATCCGCTCGGCGGCAGCCTCGGGCTCGAGGCCGGTGAAGGCGCGGCTCTCCTCCTCGTTGGCGAAGACGATGTCCACGCTCCCGCTTACCAGGCGCTCAAAGTAGGCGCGGTCCTGCTCCACGATGTTGTAGCTCGCCAGGTCGAGACAAACCTTCGCCCCCACCTGCTTTGCGATCTCCACGGCGCGGTCTATGAGCGCGTGGTTCTGCACCAGATATCCCTCCAGATAGAGATACCGGCTGCCCTCTATCATCTCGGGCCTGATGTCTGCGGGCTCAAGCGTAGCGGCTGCGCCGAGAAATGTGGCGAATGTGCGCTGACCGTCGGGCGAGATGAATGTGGAGGCGACGCCCGTGGGCAGAGACGAATGGGCGACGTGGATGTCCGCGCCCGCAGCACTCATCGTGCCGGCGTAGAAGCGCCCCATCTCGTCGTCGCCCGTCTTGCCGATAAATCCGGGCTTCCGTCCCAGCCGTGCCAGCGCCAGCATGGCGTTGGCCGCCGAGCCGCCCGTGGCGCACTTCGGGGAGAGCCTGTTCATCTCACGGCTCAGGGCAGCGTACTGCTGCTCGTCGATAAGCTGCATGGAGCCCTTGGGGAGCTTCAGGCGCTCCAGTTCGGCATCGTCGGTGATATGCACCAGCGAGTCGACCAGTGCATTGCCTATTCCTGTAATCTTGTCCATTGT
This sequence comes from uncultured Prevotellaceae bacterium, assembly GCA_900314335.1. GTDB lineage: Bacteria > Bacteroidota > Bacteroidia > Bacteroidales > Bacteroidaceae > UBA6398. Next base: position 17,363 of record OMUV01000093.1, read on the forward strand.
TCTGATTTTAACTGCAAAGATATTCCTTTGTCGAGACATGGTAAAATATAACGCCCGCTTTTTGCGGCTCCCTCCCGCCGCAGACGCCCTCACGGGAGGCACTATAAGCCCGCCTGCGGACGTCGTTTCCCGCTTCCGCTCTCCGCGGTCAGAGGCGGCGGTATTTCCCCCGCGCCCCGAATGCTATGATCCCCTTGTCGCGCAGTATCTGGAGCATCTGGCGTATCTTGGCCCGGATGTTATGATTGTCGGGATATTTCCGCTGCAGCTCAGGGGCGAACCGGTACATCTCGTCGAGGGTAAAACTGCTCCCCAGGCGCTCCACAAGCCTGAGTGTGTCCACTATCCAGCCGCGCCCTTTGAGGGAATGCGCCTGCAGGGCGTACACTCTCCTGAAGGCGCGCACCACCTCGCCCCTCGGCACGGGGCTGCCGTCGAGGATCACGGGGATCTTGGCTATCGCGGGTATTCGCTGCATCAGGATATTGCAGCCCTCCCATCCCGCGCGCTTTGCCCCGGGCGGCAGCGGCCTGCGCTTCTCGATGACATCGGGCGAGAAGAAGCAATTGGGCACGATGACCAGATTGTTGACCTGAAAGCGGTCGTAATGCATGAAGAAGAAACTCGGATTGTTCAGCGATGTGATGCGGCTTATCATGGTGCGGTATTCGCCGTCCATGACTTTGCCGTCGAATGCCGCTTCGCCGGAGTTTCTGCTCTTGAGCTCAAACTGCGCTCCGCAGTGCGGGCAGACAAAGTCCTTGACCGGCGTGCCCGGTTTTGCGTGGCGGAGGCTCGACTCCCCGCAGACGGGGCAGTACATGTGGCGCGCCATCCAGTCCTCCGTCAGCACGCGGGCTATCTGCGTAGGGCTCGTGTATCCCTCCGCCAGCGAGGTGTCGAACTTCAGGTCTATGGCCATAGCGGGCTTTGTCATTGGCTGTTGGGTCGTTGTTGAGATGTAAAATTAGCAAGTTTTCCGGGGCTCGCCAAAGAGATGAGGATTTATTTTACGTCGGAATGAATTCTTTTTGCGAACGGATGAAATTCTTTTCCGCGGAATGATATTCTCTGGAGAAAGAATGATATTCTTTCCCGGCGGAATGAATTTCTTTCCGCATGTAATGAAATTCTTCCCCGTACTATAGGGCTGGAGGAGGGGGATTTGCTTTCGCGCATGTATTGCCCCTTCCGGACGATAATTATTTGCTAACTTTGCAAATATTGACACATTCTCTACCAAAATCTGACAAAATATGCGACAGATAGTTTTTCTCATCATGCTCCTGCCCGTGGTGTGCGGGGCAAAGGTGATACGCATCCGCCCCGCGGGCGAAGCCGACCGCACCGCCGAGGTGCAGAGGGCGATAAGCCGGATGAAGAAGGGTGACAGGCTCGTCTTCGAGCGCGGCGAGTATCACTTCCGCGCGGACTCGGCTGTGCCCATGACGCTCTACCCCTCCAACAACACCGGCGGCCTCAAGCACGTCATCTTCCCCATCGAGGGCAAGCGGGGCATCACCATCGACGGCGGCGGAAGCCGGTTTGTCTTCTACGGCCGCGTGTGCCCGTTCGTCGTGAGGAACAGCCGCGATGTCTGTCTCAGCCACTTCACGCTCACCACGCGCTATCCCGCCGCCGTGAGCATCACCGTGCTCAGCGCCGATGACTCCGGATTTTCGGCCCGCATAGGCAGCGCCACGCGCTATGAGGTGGACGACCGCGGCAATATCCGCTTCTCGCTCGGCGACGGGGCGCTGGAGAGCAAGAGCGGCCGCATCTCGCTCCACGGCCTCGACCGCATCAACATCTGCTATCTCATGACGCCCGACGCGGTGGGCGACAAAAACGAGTTTCCCGCCGGCTTCGTCGGAGTCCGCGCCCGCGATCTGGGCGACCACACGCTGCGCTTCGACTATTACGGCGACCCTCATCCCAAGAGCATCCGCATGCCCTATAACGTAGGCGAGGCCGTGGTGCTCAACCTGGCAGAGAAGCGCCGCGAGACGGCCTTCTTCTTCGACTCGGTACGCACGCTCAGGGTGGAGGATGTGAATGTGAGGCGCTTTGGCGGCATGGCGTTCGTGGCCCAGCGGTGCAGGGATGTCACCTACGAGCGCGACAGCGTGATGCCTGAGCAGGGCGAGCGGGTATCCGTGACGGCCGACATATTCCAGTGTATCAACTGTGCGGGCACTGTGCGCATCGAAGGCTGTACGGCGGGCCACTCGCTTGATGATGTCATCAACATCCACGGCAATTATACTCACGTCACAGCAGTGGACGGCCGCCGGCTCACACTCCGCGCCGGCCATGTGCAGCATGAGAGTTTCTTCCCATATTTCGCGGGCGACAGCATCGAGATCATCGAGCCTCACGGCCGCGAGGTGCTGGCCCGCGCCCGTGTCAGCAGCGTGCAGCCCTCGGCGGAGGATCATTTCGTGTGCACCCTTGAGGCTGACCGTGAGCTCAGCGGCGTGACGGCGGGCTCTCTGGTGGAGAATATCACGCTCTGCCCGGCCGTGGTGCTGAGGAACAATCATTTCGTCGACTTCCCCAACATCCGCCTCTCGGGTCGCGGCCCCATGCTCTACGAGCACAACACGATAGAGCGGGCCTGCACGGCGCTCGTAGCCATGGACCTGGCGGAATACTGGGCCGAGGCGGGCCGCTTCTCGAGCATCGTGATCCGCGACAACACGTTCGACCACGCCACAGCCCATGGCGGCGGCAATCTGATGAACTTTGGTGTGTCGGGATGGGGCGCCGATGCGCCTAAGATACACGGCCGTGTGCTGCTGAGCGGCAACCGCTACATCGATTCGCCTCACGCGTTCTCCGTGGCGGGAGTGCGCTCCTTTACCGACCTTGACGCCGGGAAGGAGAAGTGAGGCGCAGAGCCCGACAAAGTGCGCCCGTGGCCCGCTTCCTCAGAGCCAGATGTCGCTGCGCCCTGCGCCGAGCTCGAAGTGGTAGCGCGCTATGCCGAGGTCCATCTTCGTGAAGAATCCCCAGCCTGCCTCGGCCTTGACCTTGCCATCAATTAGTGTGAAGCGGAACTTCTGCTGATTGACAGCCGTCGGCGCCAGCAGCGCAGCCCTCACGCCCTCCGTGAACCACGCCGGCGCCTCGCCGCCGCGCACTCTCATCACGTCCTTCTCGGCCTTGACCTTGTGCGCCACGCCCTGCGTCGCGCCGTGGCCTATGGCTATCACGCCCTTCATCACCTCGCCCTCGCCGATGTCCACGCGCCCGGGATTGCGCTTGAAGGTGAGGCCCACCCAGCAGGTGTTGAGCCCCATGAGCTGGGCGTGGAGCACAATGCTCTCCCCGTAGTATCCCAGGCGCTCGCTCAGCGAGTCGCTCTTGCGGCCCACGAGGGCGATGTAATTGGTCACGCCGGAGAATTTGCCATAGTGCGCCATGCCGCGCGTGAAGGCCGTAGGGTCGTTCTCGATGAGCTGCAGGTGCAGGTGGCCCGCCGTGTTGCTCTCCGCGATGAGCGCCAGGAGCTTCTCCCTGTCCGAGGCGCTGATGGGCTCCGCCGTGTAAGAGCGGACAGAGTGGCGCTCGCCGGCAGCCTTCAGCAATTCTTCCCGTTCTGTCATATTCCTGTTCTGTTTTGATTGAATGATTTTCAAGTGCTATGCGGGGCAAATTTACTTCAAATTTCTCTCACCCGGAGCCCATTGCAGAGTAAATGCGATAGATGAGCGCCTGCGGCAGAGTAGTATTGAAAATTCGCCGGCCCGGGAATATATGACTTCCCCCGTAGCAAATCATCCCCGCCGGCGAAAAAAATCCGGCTATTTGCCTCTGGCAAAAAATATCTTCCCGAAAGTTTTCTCTTCTGACACAAAATGATATGATTTTATCGGCTTTTTGCTATATTTGCACGCGAAGAGTTGTTTTATACGCCATTATGAGTACACAAAGACGGCATGTCACGCCCGAGCGCCCTGTGGCGCTGCACACGGCTATCCTTCCCGAGTATCTGAACACGGGCATCTGCATCGAGAACGGGTATGTCGTGCTGTGTTCGGCGGGCACGGCCACCACGGAGATCAACTTCCGCGGCTTCCCGCAGCGGGCCGGCGCTGTCAATCTGCTCTTCCCCGGAGATGTCAACATGATCAGGGACGCCTCGCCCGACCTCGGTGTGGAGTATCTGGCCTTTACGCCCGACATCATGCACGAGGCGATGATCGGCGTGCCCTCGCCGGCCACGATCATGAAGCACCGCTTCCTCGACGCCCCTGCGATTACCGCCATGACGCGCGCTCTCTTCGCCTCCATCCGCACCTCGACCTGCTTCGGCCGCGCGGAGGACATGCGGCGCATTGCCGTCCTGCAGATACGTGCCTTCTTCGACGCCTATTGCACATATCTCGCGAGCCGCGGACTGAGCGAGAGCACCTTCTCCTCGAGGGGCGCGGAACTCTTCGCGCGCTTTATGGCCCTCCTGACGCGCCATTACCGCGAGTCGCGCAGTGTGAGCTTCTACGCTGACAAGATGGACATGACGCCGCGCTATCTGACGGGCGTCGTGACGGCCATGACGGGCAAGTCCGCCAAGTACGCCATCGACGAGTATGCCGTGATGCAGATGAAGCTCGCCCTGCAGGACGACACGAGGAGCATCAACGACATCGCGTGGGAGTTTCATTTCTCCAGCCCCGCCTATTTCTCTAATTATTTCAAGCAGCACATTTCCGTTTCGCCCCAGCATTACCGCGCCCATTACGGCGAGGAAAAATAAAGGGCGGCGGTTCGTCATCCGCCGCCCTACAGGCCTTCCCAAGAAGGGGAATGAAAGGATAGCCTATAAGTGTCTTAAATCTTGATTTGTCTTATTCTCTGTTCTCGGCGACTTGTCTGTCCCCCTTTATGCCCCGCGCTCTGCGATGGCTGCGGTAGATAGTTTCCGTCGTGAGTACTGCAATTTTCTTGTCGCCCGCCTTGCCCGCCCTTGCCCTTTGTGTGATGACCCCGACCGCTCTCATGAGGGCGGAAAGGAGGAACAATGTGTTCATGACGAACGGGCGTCTTGTTAATCCGATATTTCGAATTCCGATGCAAAGTTAGAGATAAACGCTATGCCCCGAGTTGCGAAAAACGTAGTTTTAGTTTATATTTTCGGAAATAAATAGGGAAATTTTGCCCTTCGGCGCTTCCGGCGCACTCGGAAGCGCCGGAAATCCCTTAGCCCAGGATGCGCATGAGCTGCGCCTCGGTGGCCTCGGGCAGGAGCTCGCGGAGGCGGGAGAGGATCACCCGGCGCGACTCCTCGGGTGTGCGCTCTGTGACGAGCCTCTCCGGCCCGAAGAAGTCCTCCGGCGTGGCGTAGCGCGCTATGCCCCAGCCGTAGCGGTGGCCCTGCTTGTCGTAGCGGTAGTCGAAGTCGGCTATCAGCATGCGGCCGCCCATCTGCAGCCTTGTGACGGCGGTCTCGAAGCTCTCGCCGGCCGACTTGTGGTGCTCTCTCGGCAGGCGTATGTCGCCGGCCTCGGCCGCACGAATGAGCGGATTGGTCTCGCGGCGGGCGTAGTGGCGCGGCCCGAAACCGGAAGCGCGCCTTAGTTCGCCCGAGAGGAGCGAACCGGCAGCGTGAAGCGTGGCGAGCACATGCTCCTCCGTGGCGGAGAGAGGGTAGCGGCTGCGGCGGTAGTTGACATAGTCGGGATAATACTGCATGCTGATGTATCCGGCCTTGCCGTGGAAGAACTTGCCATAGGCCAGGTCGCCCTCCAGTATGCAGCGCCCCTTCCAGTCCCACGCGCCCATCGTGTCCTCGCTGGTCTCGTCTTCTTCGTCCTCGCTCCCGTCGTCAAACCACCACCTGCTGTCGATGTTCTCCTCTATCGAGAATCCCGGCACGGCGTCGGCGAAAAACGGCAGAAAGCCCCACTCGTTGGCCAGGTGCTGCATGTCTTCCGGTGACTCTATCATGATCGTTCCCTTTTACGGTGTAAAGTTACTCATTATTTATATATGTGTGACCTGACCTGTGATAATGTCCCTCCGCCGGCCTCTCTGCACACCATTTCCCGCTTACTCGTAAAACCCTTCCGCATGCGCGGATACTCACATAGGACCTAAGGAAAACTACATTTGAGGTAGTTGAAAACGTCTCAAATGTAGTTTTGGCCTTCCGGGAGCGCTAATAATCATATAGTTACATAGGGTCAAAAATCGCCCTTTCCGGGCCGGGAAAAGGCAGATGGGGGAATGCATATCCTCTTGAGATTTACCTTCTTTTCTAACCTGTCGGAATTGCCGACAAGTTGGCTCTTCTTCCCGTTACCCCGCTTCGCAAATGTGTTTTATATGCTCTGTCGCATCCGCCTTCTGTTGCGGCTCCTTCGCAGAGCCGGTCAGAATAGGGCGAAGGTGATTTCCCCGAAGGAGAGCATTTCTCTTAAAAGTCACGCGCGGGCGCGCTCCTTCCGCATGCGGGTCATCACTTCGTAGGCGAGCATGCAGAGGAGGGTGAGAAATTCGGACGCGGGGACGGAGAGCCACAGCCCGTGGACGCCGGCTATGCGCGGCAGGCGCAGGTAGAGCGGGACGAGGAATATGCAGCCGCGCAGCAGCATGAAGAGCGTGGCCTGACGGGGCCGCTCTGTGCCCTGAAAGAAACCGATGATCACGATGTTGAGCGTGAAAAAGACGTAGCCGAGGGAGAAGTAGGGCAGGCCCGCGGAGCAGATGTGCTGCGCCCGCATGTTGGAGGCGATGAACAGCGAGGCCACGGCGTCGTTGCTCACCATGCCCAGCAGCCCTCAAAATCATTGTGGAGCTGATGGGAAAAATTTTCCTTAGGGACAGGTTCCCCGTTTTCAAGTCTCATAAGCAGTAGCCGAAGGGCTTCCAGCTTACGTGGCTGATTGAGATACCGCTTCAGGTCTTTCTTGAATTGGGAAGTGGGGTAAAGCTTTCGCTTCATCGTAGCGTGGTCCTGATCATAGCGTCAACACTACTGGTATCGATGGAGCTGTCGCCGGATAAGCCGGCTTTATGTTTCTTCCGGTGCTCCTTTGCCTCGTTGATGGCTGCCGCAGTAGTAGCATTGGGCACATCCTCTTCGGCCTGGTCCATGATGCTGACGGCGCGCGAAAGAATGGTCTCTGTGAAATTGCTGAAACTCCTGTTCTGTTGCCTGGCTATCTTCTTGAGCTTCTCCACCAGTTCCGGACTCCAGCGGAACGACACGGACTGCTTGTTCGGTTTAGTTATTCCGGTTTCCATGATTTTCTGTATTTGTATTGCAAATGTAATACAATTGCGCCAATATTCCCGCTTTTCTCCGAATTTTATGGAAGTGAAGTGAGCCCGAACGGCTGCTCAGTGTGCGCGGGAGCGGAGGTGTGCCATCAGGTCCCGGGCGACGGGTCACTGCAGGTGCTTGCGCGCGTCCTCCATGTCCTGTACTATCTCCATCGTCCCCAGGTAATGTCCTGCGGCATCGCGCACGGCCATGTACTCTACGAGCGTCGCCCTCCCGTTCTTTGTCATCCATATCGGCACACAGTCCTTGCGGCCATTGCGGAAGTCGTCTATTATGGCGCGGACCATGGGCTCTATCTTCGGGGGATGGCATGTGAACACCTTCCTGCCCAGAGCCGACAGCGGACGCTTGAACGCCTTCGCGCCCTCGTTGAAGTAGCGGTTGATGTCTTTGTCGTCTACAAAAGTGATCTCGAAAGGCAGCGTGTTGAGCATCGCACGGAGCTGCGCAATGGTGAGGCTTCCGGTGGGTAGACTGATGATGCCGTCCTGAGCCGTGTCTTTGCCAGCGCCCGCGCCGGCCTGCTGCTCTGCGTCGGCCCATACACGGGGCTCCACGCCGAGGCACGGGGCGTAGTCTTTCGAGTCGAGGTAGATCTGCTTCCATTCGTCCCCGGTAAAGTTGGCCGCACAGACGGGGAAGAGAATATTCTCCTCTTTGTAGATCATATCGTCGGCTCTCTGCACCACGGCGCGCACACGGCTCTTCCAGAGGGGAGTCTGCCCGGCGGCATCTGTGAGCGAGGACAGCTCCGCACGTATCTCGTCGTCAAGGGTCCACATCACCTGCGAGGGGCCGATGATGCCGTATTTCACATTGAGCTGAGGGTAGAGGAGGTCGCCTTTCTTGGCGTAGTGCACCCCCACTTCCCTTATCCTGCGCAGTGTGTCCAGGCAGTCCTCGCCATCCTTTATCTGTCGGCGCACCGTATCGATGAGCTCCTTCAGGTTCTCATTCTCGCGCGTCAGCGTCTGCAGGGGATGCCCGTCGATGGCTGTCAGTTCGCGGCTCCGGCCCGCATTCTCCTTTGCCATGGCAATGGAGGCTGGCTCCTGCTTCTTCGCCTCCCTGATCTTGTCGCGGAACAGGGCGGAATGGACGTCGCAGAGCTTCTGCACCTCCCTGAGCGGCTCCCCTTCGCGCAGCAGTTCCTGCTCGGCCTGCATTATCTCCGAGGAACTGACGCTGCTGAAGGCTATGGCAAAGTCGTGACGTACCTGCTCCAGCGGTTCGCCCGCATTCAGCCGCCTGAGGTAGCCCTTCAGGAGTTCCGTCCTCTCTGTCCCGGCCTCTGCCGTTTTCGGGGCGGGCGCGCTCTCCTCTCCGCCGGTAATGTCGGCGGGAATGTTCGCCACCTCAAAGCCGGCGGCCCGGAAAGCCCTGATGATGCCGTCCAGCGGAATCTTGCGCAGTCTGGCTCCCTTGGGAATGGTCATCAGTTTGCCGACCGAACCGAGGACGCCCTTTTTGCGTATCTCGCTGAAGCCCTGAGCCGCCATTATGCCGGCCGCCTCGGGGTGCTCGCTTACGAGCTCGTAGACGCTCTTCTTAAGATCTATTACCTTTGTCATATTCATCTGGTTTGTAAGTAACATTCCTCAGGTCACGCCCGCGGCATGCGCCCGATATCAGGTGCAAGTTTACGAAAGCTTTTGAAAAGCAATGGCCGGGACTCGGGGAAAATGCAAATTCGCGGCGCTTGGTGCCGAATCGTCTGCGCTTACACAGAATAGGAACTGCCGCGGAAGCAATCCTGGAGTGCTCTCCGCCTGCGCCCTTCCCGCTTATAGCCGGCCGGCGCTTCAGAAGGCCCAGCCGAGGCCGAGGTAGAAGCTCAGGACGCAGCGTTTGTCGTGATTGCCGATGGTAACGCCGTTGTTCCACACATTGTCCTTGTTCAGGCTGTAGATGGGCGAGAGACCCATGCGAAGCAGAAAACCGCTGCGGGCCTGCCAGCGCCATCCCACATTGCCGTAGAGGTTGGCGAAGCTGTCGTCCTTGTTGTAGCCTTCGACACTGCTGTGCTGGTATGTGAACGCCGCGCCCGCTCCGAGCTCCAGTTTCGACCGGTGGTCCCACAGCAGATACGTGGCTCCCACGGGCACGGTGTAGCTGTAGGTGTGGCAGTCGCCCTGACTCCAGTTGTTGCTGCCCGCGGACTGATAGAGCGCGTCATCGGTGGAGAAGCCGAAGCCCAGCCCCGTGCGCAGATACAGCTGAGCGCTCTTCAGCAGCCTTCGCTCGTAGCCCACGCCTATGCCGTTCGAGGCCGGGCCCAATTCCAGAAACAGCGTGTTGTCGGGTGCTGTAAGCGGTTTGCTGCCTGCGCCGCTGTTCTGAGCCCTCGCTATGCCGCAATTGCACAGCAGGCAAATGGCCATCGCGGAGAGTAGGATCCTGATTTTCATGATGATGAACCTTTAAGAATTGCCATGTATAATATTTCCGGGGAACAAAATTACAGTAAATCCTGCGACCACGGAAATAGCGGCGGCACGAAATATCCGAAGCGGATAAACCGCGGGCTGAACCGGTAAATGTGTGCGGCGAAAAGGCGGACATCATACGGGTGCAATCAGGATTTGGCTATTTCTCCGCCGGCGGTGGCGCTCAAACATCTCCCTCGTGAGCTTGCTGTGGTGGTAGACACGGCACATGCCCCTGCGTATGGCGAGGTCGCCGTAGCTCACGATGTCCGGGCGCTGCATGGAGTGGAGCATAATCATCTCCGCCGTCCATACGCCGACACCGGGCAGCGTGCAGAGCCGCTCGCAGACCTCCGCGTCGTCCATCTCCCTGAGGGCATCGAGGTCGAATGCGCCCGTGACGATCTGCTCTGCGATGCTGTGTATGTAGCCGGCCTTGCGGAAGGATGTGCCAAACTTCTGGAGGGAGGCTACACTCTCCTCCATGACCCTTCCGGGCGTCACCTCTCCCAGCCCCTCCAGCATGCGGCTCCACACAGCCTCGCAAACCTTGGTGGAGATCTGCTGCCCCAGTATCGACCACGTCAGCGCCTGAAAGAGGTCGGGCATCACACGCCGTCGCGGCCGCCCCAGGCGCTCTATGGCCTCGGCCAGTTTGCTGTCGCGCTGCCTGAGATAGTCCGTCTCCCGATCTCCGTATGCAAAGTATTGCTCCATAATCTCCGGCAAAAGTATGCATTCCGCTCTGCGCCCGCAAGCCGGATGTTGCTATCTTGGGGGGATTTTTCGCGAACGCAACTATCTCTCCTGCTCCCTCAGAGTCGCGCCAAGAGAATCTGCGCCGGGCGCGGAGAATCAGGACTGCCCGCACATCTCTGCGCTGCGTAATTTTGCCTAACTTTGCACCCCGGAAAATAGCTGATTCATGTCCGGAATTTATACCATTCTGCTGCTTTTCTGCAGCAACATCTTCATGACGCTGGCCTGGTACGGTCACTTGCGGCTGCAGCAGTCGGGCGTCTCGTCCAATTGGCCCCTGCTGGGCGTCATCGTCTTCTCGTGGGGCATCGCCTTCTTTGAGTATTGCTGCCAGGTGCCGGCCAACCGCATCGGCTTCGAGGGCAACGGCGGTCCCTTCAGTCTCGTTCAGCTCAAGGTCATCCAGGAGTGCATCTCGCTCATCGTCTTCGCCATCGTGGCCAACATCCTCTTTCAGGGGCAGACGCTCCATTGGAACCACTTCCTCGCCTTCCTCTGTCTGATAGCCGCCGTCTATCTGGTATTCATGAAGTGACGCCGCCTCCCTCCGCAGTGGTCGGAAGTGCGGGGCATTAGTTGCGAAGCAGAATAAATCTCTCGTACTCTACTGCAAAAATGGTTGCAATTACCCCCAAATTTGCAGTTGCAGGCTTTATAGCTCTTGTTTGTATCAGATAATTAATTACTTTTGTACTGCAAAAACAGTTGCAATTACCCCTGAATTTGCAGTAGACGTATTTCGGCAAAAGTTTTAAGTCATGGTTATCGACAGACCTCGTTATATAGAATTGCTCATGCACAAGCGGTGGAACGGCAAGGTGAAAATCATCACCGGCATCCGGCGCTGCGGCAAATCCTTTCTGCTCAACACCCTCTACAGACAGGCGCTTATAGGCGAGGGCGTCACGGAGGATTCGTTCGTGGAGATAGCGCTGGACCGCAAGTCGGACATGAAGTTCCGCAATCCCAATGTGCTCTACGATTACATCAAAAGTCTTACCCGTGACCAGACAAGGAAATACTATGTGATGATAGATGAGATCCAGCTGTCATACAGGGTCAGGAACAAGGACGTGGACGAGTCGATGGTAGCCGAAGATGACCGCGACCTGCTTTATACCACATTCTATGACGTGCTCAACGACCTGATGTCATGCCGTAATCTCGACATATATGTTACCGGCTCCAACTCTAAGATGCTCTCTAAGGACATTGTGACCAATTTCCGGGACCGGGGCTCGGAGATAAGAGTCGCTCCCTTGTCCTACGAAGAGTTTCTCTCCTATACCCGTCTGGACAAGGCTGACGCTCTGGAGCAATACCTCACCTACGGAGGAATGCCCCTGGCCGTTCTGGAGACGGACGAGAAGGAGAAGCAGAGATATCTCCGGAGCCTGTTCACGGGCGTGTACATGAAGGACATCATCGAACGCTACCATCTGAAGAATGACGCGGTGATGAACGCATTGATCGACGCCCTCTGCTCGTCTGTCGGCTCGCTGACCAATCCACACCGACTGGCCAACACTGCAGCTACGCTCCTTGACAAAACCACTTCCGACCACACCATCAAGGCCTATCTGGATTATCTGGAGGACGCTTTCCTATTCAGTGCGGCCCGGAGATACGATGTCAGGGGCAGGAAATACTTTGATACCCTGAAAAAATATTATGCTGTAGACCTCGGCCTGAGGAACGCGCGCCTGAATTTTCGCCAGCAGGAACGATCTCACCTTATGGAGAACATGCTGTACAACGAACTTATCATCCGCGGCTACAGCGTAGATGTCGGCGTAGTGGAGGTGCAGCAGATGAACGATGGCAAACGGTATAAGGGCCAGTATGAGATCGATTTTGTAGTAAACCTCGGCAATGAGAAGGTCTATGTGCAGTCGGCGCTGAATGTCAGTTCTCCGGACAAGAAGGCTCAGGAGACCTTCTCCCTTCATAATACCGGAGACTTTTTCCGCAAGATCATTGTTCTCGACGGCAATCAGAAAATGTGGACGGATGAAGACGGTGTGATTTATGTTGGCGTGATACCGTTTCTCCTGCATGATTACATTGAGGGTAACGGCTGAGCGGCAACAGTAGCGGGGCAGAATGACTTCCGCGCCGTACTGCAAAAACAGTTGCAATTACCCCTGAATTTGCAGTTGCGAGCTTCGGTGCTCTTACCTAAGATGATTTTACCTTATACTTTTTTACCTTTTACTTACATCTCCTCTATCCCCAGAGACTTGAGATAGGCGTAGGTGCCGTCGTAGTATTCCGGCTGGCGGGAGGGATCCTCTGCGAAACCCTCGGCGGTGCGGCGGCCATTGCCCTTCGGTACACAGATGACCATGCCCTGGCGCGCCCGCGTCAGCAGTACGCGATAGGCATTGAGCATGTATTTCCTGCGGTCGGCGTCCTTCACCGGATTCCATTTCGTCGACCCGTTGAAACGGTAGTAGTGCCATCCTCCATCCTCGTAGCGGAAGTCGGCGTCCCATACGAGACAGGCGTAGTCGAGCTCCAGCCCCTGCACGTCAAACTCGGTCGCCACATCCTCCAGAAAGCTCGACGCGCGCGTGTCGTCCTTGTCCTCCAGAAACCAGTGGACGGCGTCGGGCGATACACGGATGTCGATGGCCAGCGGTTTGAGGCGCGCGGCGGCCGACGAGACGACGATGCCTGTGCGCTGTGTGCCCACCGACCGTTCCCTCAGCCACCACTTGGCCGTGGCGATGTCGCGCGTGAGCAGTACGGGATAGCCATGCTGCCTGATCTGCGTGTACAGACGCCGGGCCTCGTCAGGTTCGATGGCCAGGAGAAGGTGAACAAAGGCCGACAGGCTCTCGGCACGGAACGACCGAAGATTGACAGCCAAATGAAGGCAGTCGCTGTACACCACGTTCTGACGGTGCTCGAGCAACTGGGACACCTGGCCTTCGGCATATTCGCGGTCGGTAAGCCGCGGGGAGATGTACACGTGCCAATGGGTGAAGCTCTCATTGAGCGCCCTGATCCAATCCGAGATGCCCGCCTCGCCCGTGTTGATCTCCTGCCCGCCGCCCACCAGACAGACGATGACGGCCCAGTCCTCCCGCTGGTTGAGCGACCAGATGAGAAACTCGGCCTCCGACATGGGGAAGCCCGCTATCTTCGTCTTGTTGCCGTAGCTGCCACCCGTCTTCAGCCACTGGGCGATGTGCTCGTGGGTCCAGGTGCGCTGCGCCTCGTCGAAGATGGCCACATGCTCCACCTCGCCATAGCCGGCGCCGCGCTGCCGTATGGCGCGCTCAGGGTCTATCTCGAGCACACCGTTCTCTATCGGCGTCTTTAGCTTGGCCAGCATATTATCGCGGTAGCGATGGATGATCTGGATGAACTTCCCCACCTCGCGGCGCGAGTCGGAGAGATTCTTCTTCTCGCCCCTTGCCTTGCACTTGGCCCAGTTGTCGCGCGCCAGCGCCTCGGTCAGCACCGCCACCAGCGGTCCGTTGCCCGAGAGGTAGACAGCGCCCTCCTCCTCGTTGGCCTGCTCGCCGTCCTTGTAGGTCTGCTTGACGGCCACATCGAGCCCCACAAGCGTTTTGCCCGCGCCCGGCACACCGGTCACAAAGCAGATGCTCTTCTGCCGATGCAGCTGGCTTTGCTCTATGACCCGCAGGATATAGTTTGTCGTGGCGTCGGTCGACACCTTGTCGGCCTCATGGCGGGTGATGTCCTCCACCGTGTGATTCTCATACAGTCTCCGCGCGGCCTCCACGATGGTGGGCGTAGGCCGGTAGGGACTGATTATCCATCGGCTCAGGTCCTTGTCCGCCGCCTCCGGCACAGCCTTCTCATGGTCTATCACCTGCTGTATGATACTCTTCAGATTCTCCCTGTTCGTGATGAGAGGATTGTAGATGAATTCGTTGTAATCGAGGGGCATGAGCTTCGTGCTGCATTCTTTGGTCTCTGTGGGCACGAGAATGGGAACTATCCTATGCCCCTGGCTCAGCTCGTGGAAGTTGGCCAAGTCGAGGGCATAGTCCATCACCTGCTCTACGTCCTGCTGTACGGCCTCGCGCTTGTTGACCTTGAACTCGAGGCAGAAGATCAGCCCGCGCAACAGCAGTACCACATCGATGCGCTTGCCGAGGCGGGGAATGTCGTACTCGAAAATAATGCGGGCGTTCTCGTTCTCCCACGGCGTCAGCGCCCCCTTGAGAATGTTTATCTCATTGTCCCAAGCGTCGCTCTGTGTGTCCAGCACGGCGCCGTGATAAGACATCACCACATCCCTGAGGATGTCGCCATGGCTGAGGCGCATGAATGTGCCCAGCTGCGATTCGTACATGCATCGGGGATTGCTTCTGACGGGATTGTTGTCTAATGTTTCCATGCCTCTTATTCCGCGCTGTTTTTTGTCTCTTGTTTAGGTCAATGTGCGACAATAGACTGATTTGTAATAAATCACGGCCGCGCCCGCCTGCCTGTAGGGACGCATTCATGTCTATCACCGGCGTTGATATTCATGTGTCGGGCGTCTCAGTCTGTCTCTTGTGGCGCGGGGTGATAGAGCGAAGCGCCGACACGATAGAGCGAAACTAACAATAAAATTTGAGAATCATACTCCTTGCGGAAAGAATTTTTCGGCGCATCTCTCCTGCGATCTTATTGCGTATTCTCTCCGCAGTCTCCGCACAAAGGTAATCCTCCCGCCGTCAGGCGATAAGCACATCCCCTTGCCGCCGTTCATACTGCAATTTTCCCGCAAGGTCTCCGCGCCCTCTTCGCAAATCTTTGCGGCGTCCCGGGAAACATCGGCAAAGCATTTGTGCTCTTTTAGTGAGTGCGCGCGTGTTTCATCGGTTCCCTGAGCGCGGGAAAATCTCAGGTATTCGGGCGCATGCCGGAATGCATATATTTGGCGTTATTCATATCGCGGGAGGCGCCTTTCCACACATCCCGAAAAACGTTTCGCTTATCTAAATACTCACATAGGACATGAGGAAAACTACATTTGAGGTAGTTTAAAACGTCTCAAATGTAGTTTTTCCCTTCTGGGAGCACTGATTTTCAGTTATTTGCGCAGGGTCAAAAATGCACCTTTTCCGGGCCGTTCCCCACCTCGCGGAAATGCATAAAAGGTGAATAAAAGATGAATATTCACTTCCCGCTATCCGATGCATAGTGCGGAGAACGGATTTGCAACGCTAGAGGGTATTCCCGGAAGGGATATCTGCGGCCAGTTCAAATCATATTTACCGGCACGACCATAACAGCGGAGATCCCGGAGCCGACGGAAAGG
>OMUV01000084.1 GCA_900314335.1 uncultured Prevotellaceae bacterium
GCGATTTTGAGGCCTTTGTAAATCATTGAAAAACAGCACTCCCAGAAGGCCAAAATTACATTTGAGACGTTTTCAACTACCTCAAATGTAGTTTTACTCAGGTCCTATGTGAGTAACATAGCATGCGGAAGAGTTTTTTGAAGTGTGGGAAATGCCTTTTCCAATAATTGGGGAATAGGTACGATTTTCGAATGGCGAAGTTATAATGACGGGGCAGGGGATTGAGGACTTGCAGGAGTGGAAAACTTGTTCCACATTGCGCGAGAAATAACTGGGAGGGCCCCTGCCCTCAGGGGCCGTCCGCCGCATAAGAAAGTGCGCGAAGGAATACGCGATACTAATTTCTCGCCGCTTACAGCACGTAAGATTTACCGACTCGCTCTTGGCCGCTGAGGGCAGCGGCCCTCCCAGTTAGCGCCGCGCTTATTGATTCCCTTTGCTCGCAATAGAGGCGTCTCCAGAGGTGATTTTTCGCCACTTCTAACTATTTTATAATCAGTGTCCCCAGAAGGCCAAAATTACATTTGAGACGTTTTGAACTACCTCAAACGTAGTTTTCCTCAGGTCCTATGTGAGCATCTCAGCATGCGGGACGGTTTTTTGTGATGTGGGGGGAATGACCTTTTCAAAATGCGGAAAAGACCCATTTCCCGAAATGGCGAATTTATATCGGCGGCGTAGGGGGACGATTGTGCGGGGGAAGGGGGCGATCTCGCGGGGAAAAAGAAAAATCGCCAAACTGCGAGGATGCAATCTGGCGACCTTTGTGAGCGCTTCAAGATGGGCTTGAACCAACGACCCCCTGATTAACAGTCAGGTGCTCTAACCAACTGAGCTATTGAAGCAGTTCTTTTTGCTTGGAAAGCGATGCAAAAATACGAAGTTATATTGAATCGACAAAATTTTTCGGCATTTTTCTCGGGTTTCTGCCGTTATTCTGTCGCGATGGCCGTCTCAGGCTCGTTTTGTCCGTCTTTCACGGCGGCGTGGTGCCTGCCGCGGCGGTGGCTGTGCACGAAGGCGTGGCAGCTCTCGCGGATGTCGAGCTTTGTGGTGAACATGGCGAGGCAGAAATAGACGACGACCTGTATCCAGAGCCCTATGTATTCGGGCATCACCTGCGAGAGCGTCGCGCCCTCATTGGTCATGCGCACGAATCCGTTGATGCCCAGCGTAGAGGGAGCCATGACGCCCAGCACCTTCCAGAACGTGGGAACGGCGGGCCACGGCCAGCTAAGGCCGGAGACGAACAAGAAGAACAGCGAGGAAAAGAGGATGATCATCATGCAGCTCTCGCGTGTCTTGATGAAGTGGGAGATGCACTGCCCGAGGAAGCACACGGCCAGCAGGTAAGGCAGCAGGAACGCCACGAGGTCGGGGAAACGGGAGAGTCGCTCGAAGTGGAAGATCATCGGCGTGATGCCCAGCACCCAGAACGAGTTGGCCACATAGATGGGCAGGTAGCAGAGCGAACGCCCGAGGACTATCTCAAAGGTGCCGCCGGCGTGACGCGCCACGGGGGCGTAAAGGCGGAATCCGTTCTTCTCCCTCATCGTGCCCGCGGTGATGCCGATGCCGAGGAACATGGTCTGCTGCAGGATAAGCATCAGCACGGCCGGCAGCAGGAACGTGGCGATACCGAGCTGGGGATTGAAGATATCTACCTGTTCATATTTTATGGGCGATTGCACCAGTTCGTCCTGACGTGCAGTCGTACCGCCGCCGCGGATGGCCTTGATCTTTGCGTTCATAGCGAACGACACGCCCGTATTGGCTATGGCGAGCTGGCGGTAGTAGATGAGCGTCGTGACATCGGAGAATAGGTAGACCGTAGCGCTCTGCATGGTGCTGATGTTGCGGCTGAAATCGGCGGGGATGTAGACTATGCCGTACACCTTCTGCTCGCGCATCTCCTCCTGGGCGGTGGCGAGGTCGGCGGGGCGTGTCTGGACCAGCGCATTCTCCGAAGCGTCGAGCTTGCGGATATAGTCGCGCGACTCGGGCGAATTGTCCATATCCACGACGGCCACGGGGATGTCGCGCACCACTTCATTATTATATATGTATGAGTAGAGCAGCGGGTAACCTATCGGCACGAGGAGGATGAACACCCACACGGCGTCGTCGCGCACCGCGTTGGAGGCTTCGTGCAGCCAGACGAACACCGTCTCCGAGACGGAGCGCCAGAAGACATGGGCTATTTTGCGAAGAACGGTCATGGTTCGTATTTATATGTGAGCAGCACACCCTTCAGACGGTAGAGCACCGTGAGGGGAAGCAGGATGAAGATCATGAGAAATATGACGTGATCCAGACAGTAGTAGAGCGAATAGCCGTTGAGGGCCTCGCAGACATATATCTGGAAGTAATGGCGGAGCGGGAAGAAGATGGAGAGCGCCTTGAGCACCGGCTGCATGTGGGACACGGGGAATGTGAATCCGGACATCGAGATGGAGACTATTCCCCAGAGGCAGGAGATGGCCATCGAGAAGCGGAAATTGGTGATGAGCCCTATGAGGAACACTCCGAAGCCCTGGCAGGCCAGGATGAACAGGTAGGTCATCAGCAGCATGATGGGAATGCCGCCCCGGCAGGGCATCTTGAGGAGGCCGAACATCACAAGATTGTATATCGTGCCGAGGATGAAGAAGATGCAGGTCTGCGGCAGGAGCTTGCCCATGATGGCCTTGAAGATGGAGTCGTCGGCCATCTTCATCCACTCTCGCGCCGTGCCGTCCTTGAGCTCCACGCCGATGGTGTAGACCGTGACGAGGAACACGAAGATCATCAGCACCGAGGGCACGAGCACATTATTGAGGTAGACGGAGTAGTTGATCCAGGGATTGTTGAGCGCATGGCGCTCCACGATGATGGGCTGCAGGAAGGCCGCTGTGCGCTGATTGTCGAGGCCGCGCGCACGGAGGGTGGACTGTGTGGCGGCGCCGCCCACGAGTTCACTCATCTGCATGAAGTCCTGAAAGATGAGCGAAGCGGCGGGATAGTAGGCGTCATTGCAGTAGTAGGAAATGGTGGGCTGGCGCTGCGACTGAAGGTCCCTCGAAAAGCCCTCCGGGATGAGGAAGATGCCGTAGATCTTACCTCTCTGCATGAGGTCGCGGGCTTCGGTAAAGTCGCTGCACAGGTAGGCCACGCGCGAATGCTGAAAGGCGTCGATGTTGCGGATGATGGAGCGCGAATTGGTGGAGTGATCCTGGTCGATGACGGCCACGTTGAGGTTGTCGGGCAGTCCGTTGCCCATGAGAGTCAGGAAAAAGACGGTCATGAACACCGGCGCGCCCAGCAGGCAGAACAGGTAGAGCGGCGTCGAGAAGATGCGCCTCACCTCCCTGCGGGACACGTTGAATGTGATGTTTACCCTCTGTAGGAAACCGGCCATCGTAAACGCGGATTATCAGCGGTGCTCTATGGGGAAGATGACGGACATGCCGGGACGCAGGCCGTCCACTTTCTGCTCGGGGCGCGCCTTGACCTGGAATGTTTTCATATCATACTGGCCCGTTGTCTTGGTGGCCTTCCATGTGGCGTAGCTGCCCACGTCCTTCATGTAATATGTGCGCAGCGTGAGCTTCTTGTTGCCGATGGCCGGGACGGTGGTCTCGAAGGTCTTGCCCATGCCGATGTTGTTCAGCAGGTCCTCGCGGATGTTGAAGGTCACCCACATCTTGCTCATATCGGATATGTTCATGATGGGCGCGCCGGCTCCGACGAGCTCGCCGGCCTTGGGGAATATCTCGGTCACTTCGCCGGATATAGGCGCGGTGAGGACAGTCTCTTTGATATACGAGCGCACCTCGCTTATCGCTCCCTTGGCGCGGTTGACCATGGCCTCGGCTGCTTCTTTGTCCTCGCGGCGGGCGCCGTTGACGGCCATCTGATATTGCGAATGGGCGGCTTTCTCGGTGGCGATGGCGGCATCACGCTGGGCTGTGGCCTCGTCATATTTCTGCGCGGCCACCACTCCCTGATCGTAGAGCGTCTTAACACGGGCGTAGGTCTTCTCGGCTATCTCGACGCCGGCCTTAGCCTTCTGCCACATATTGAGAGCGCCCTGTATCTGCTCTTGCCGCGTGCCGTTCTGCGCCTCCTGGCTCTTGGCCTGCGCAGCCTGCTCGGCGGCCTCCGCCTGTTGCAGCTTGGCCTCCACATCAGGGGCATCGAGGATCACCAGAGTATCTCCGGCCTGCACCGTATCGCCCTCCTCGACGAGAAATTTGACGATGCGCGATGTCACCTTGGTCGATACCCTGTAGTCGTCCACGTCCGCCTGCCCTTCGATATACTCCGTCGAAGGCCTCAGTAGAATAATGCCCATCACAGCTATGGAGACCACAACCGCCGTGAAGATCAGGAGTCCTATGGAGAGGTTGCGCCTCTCCTTCGTCATTTTGCCCATATCTATATTCCTTTTTGTTTTATTCCAGTATACCGAGCGATTTTTGCAGATAAATCTGCGTCATGCGCACGTCTATCTCGGCGTCGATCACATCGGAGTGGGCCGAGAGCCACGCCGTCTGAGCCTGCAGCAGGTCGCTCGTCGGGATGACGCCGGCCTTGAAGCCCACCTCAGCAGTCTTGAGATTCTCATCGGCTCTCGCCACATTGGTGCGGGCCCGCGTGAGCGTCTTGGCGGCTTCCTTCACACGGAAGGACTGCTGGTTGACCTGCAGCTCCACCTTTTCCTTTGCATCGCTCAGCTCGTAGCGCGCGATGGCCGCATCGGCCTTGGCCGCACGTATCTTGTACCGGTTCTCACCCCACTCAAACAGCGGCGCGCTTACCATCACGCCAACATTGAAGAGGCCCTTGAACTTCTTCTCGAAACCGTTATAAACCGATGGATTGCTTATCAAATAATTGCCCGTCAGCGCTACTTGCGGCAGAAACTCGGAGCGGGCTATCTGCACCTTCTGGTCGTAGATTCTGGTCGCGAGGTCAAGGCTGCGGAGCTCGGGCCTGTTGACGTAGGCCTGCGTGATGTCGAATGTGGGGTCCGACTTGACGTCGCTCAGGTTGCGGCGCTCCTCATCGGCGAGCGTGAAGCGGCTGTCGAGGGGCATACCACATATCTGGCAGAGCGCCATGCGCGAGAGGGCAAGCCCGTCGTCGGCCTTGGTGAGGGCCATCTGAGCCTCGTTGAGGCGCACGCTCACCGTGAGCCCGTTGGCGCGCGTGGCCATGCCCTCCTTGATCATCTTCTGCATATCCGAGTCGAGGTGCGCCAGCAGTTTGACATAGCTCTCGGCCAGCTTCTGCTTGTTGACGAGCGAGACTACTCTCCAGTAGGCCTCGTCGACTGCGAGGATAACGTCCTGGCGTGTCCCGCGGTCCTGCTCCTCGGCCACCTGGCGGGCATAGTCGGTGATAAGGTCGTAGGCGCGTATCTTGCCGCCCATGTACAGCGGCTGCGTCAGCGTCAGCGCGCCGGCAAAGATGTTGCGCGTATCGGTGCGGAAGGCGTTATTGATATGCGTGCCCACTTCGTTGAATCCCGAAGCTACCTCTGTGCCGTATTGTGACAGGGCTGCGGCAAGCTGAGGATTGGTCTGCGATATCAGCTGTATGGCCTGACTCATCGGCGCCGCCAGTTCGCCGCCCAGGTTGTTGAGAGCGCTGCGCGTGGAACCTTTCAGCAAATGCGTCTCGCGGCTGTTGCGCACATAGGCTCCCGTCGCGCTGAGCTTGGGCAGGTAATTGGTCTTGGCGGCCTTGTGTGTGTAGCCCGCCTTCTCGATCTCCTGCTGAGAGATGAGCAACTGCTTATTATTGCTGAGCGCCATGGAGCGGCAACTGTCCAGCGAGAGGGTCTGTGCCTTCGCTCCGCCGAGAGCGAGAAACATCATCAGGACAATTAGTGTTCGTTTCATCTTACAGAATTATGCGGAGCGCACGCAGTGCGTGATTTCTACCGCGTTAACGAGGCAAAATTACTGCATTTGTTCGGTCACGCAAAATTTTGAGCGGGAATTGGGTGGACATTTTTTCGGCGTTTTTGGACACATTAGTCACTTTGGACGTTAAATAATTCAAAGTGTGTACATATTGTGCTTTGTGTGTAACGAAATGTGCACAATGCGCAATTTTATTCGGTGTAAAAACAAGCAGACAATGGAGAATTTTAAAGGCGGAATTGAGCTGATTCAAATGATTCGCACTTCGATTAACTGGAGCGGCCGCTGCCTCGACGGCCTCCCAGCTAACGCCGCACAAAACGCTTCGCCCTTTTTGTACGCTCAATTAACTTCACGTCCAATGCCGTATCGCGCTTTTCTAACTCCCAGCCGAACTATGCGGAAAGCCTTGGTGTGGGTCTCGCGCACCAGCTCAGGCTTCGTGCAAACTATACAAGCTTCCCACTTATCGAAGTCCTCGCCATCCGGCACCGCCGATATAATTTCGCCATCCGAAACAATCGCCCTTTTCCATCATTTTGGAAAAGACATTCCACTCATCGCAAAAACTCTCCCGCATATCCGGATACTCACATAGGACCTGAGGAGAAATACATTTGAGATGTTTCAAAACGTCTCAAATGTAATTTTGGCCTTCACGGAGGCTTTATTTTCAGATAGTTACAAGGGGCCATCGGACCCCTCATTTTCACTCCCCGGAATGCCACGGAATTTTTGTGGTTTTATTTGATTTTCGAAATAATGTTTCTACTTTTGCATTATACCAAACTATAAAACCTAATATATCATGAAAAAGCATCGAGGTAAAGCACGGAGTGGACGCCTCACGGGCTGCTGAGAAGCTGAAAAAAGGCTTATATATTATAGGCCGGAAGAAAATAATCGTAAAATAGCATATAATGATTTTCAGAACAAAGACAATAATAACTGCGGCCGCCGCTATGATCACTATGACTGCGACGGCGCAATTTCCCCGCCTGGACTACAAGAATCTCAACGCCGAGGCGGCTAAGGAATACCTCTCCCCGATACGACCCGGCTACGAAGGACGCAACCCCTACTGGAACGGCTACGCCACACGCTTTCTCTACGCTCCCGCTTTCGACTTCCTGGACGTCAGCGGCGCAAGCCAGTACGCCTACATCGTGAAAGCCGGCGGGCATGAGTACACTTTCCGTGCAGAGAAGCCCAACCTGTCGCTCGCGCCCATATGGAACGATATCCCCGCAGGGCTTAATGCACAGCTCTCTGTCGTGGCCGTCGACGCCGCAGGCAATGTGACAAAGGACACTGCCGGCACAAGGACGTTCTTCAGGGATTACCCCTTCTCCGGGCCATACAATGTGCCAGCCTCCACCTATGAGGAATGCGCCATCAAGGCTCTCAGGTTCATCCACAGCATCCCACAGATACAGAAGTGGGCCACGCAGCAGACACCGGACATGTCCTTCCGCATGAACACATATCCCTGCAAGACGATAAGCGCCACAATAAGGTGCGAACTGATGCTCGCCAAACGCTCTCCCGCGGACAGCGCGCTGGCCATGCGCATAGCACGCAACGCGGGCGAGTTCATGCTCCGCATCTCCTGGACGAAGGACAGCGCTCTGGCCTATTTTCCTCCCACTTACTACGGCGACTACTTCGCCTCCGCCTACAACAAGGGCGTGACGATGAGCATGGAGGCCTGCAAGGCGGCTCAGGCGTTCCTGGACCTCTACGACGCTACCGGCGACGAACGATATATGACGCAGGTGAAAGGGATACTGGCCACCTACCGCAAGTTGCAGGCCGCCGACGGAAGCATCCCCATCAAGCTCTACACCGCCACCGGAAAGGGCGTCAACGAGGTGTGCGCTCGCCTCCACCCGCTGCTCGGTGTGCTCCGGAGAATGCACGACCAGTATGCCATCAACGACTACGAGGACATGCGCAGCGCGGCCGAGAACTGGATGGAAAACTTTGCTTTCGAAAAATTTGAAATGGTGGGACAGTTTGAGGACGTATCAGTCACGGGGCTGAAGCCCTATGAGAATCTGTCGCACTGGACGGGTGTGCCCTACGCCATCTATGTCCTCGAGAGCGGCAAGGCCACCAAGCAGCAGATTGAGATGGCGCGCGATGTGATAGACTTCGGCGAGGACCAGTTCACCATCTGGGAGCTCGGGCCGCAGAGCCTCGGCTTCGGCAGCTGGCTCGTACCAGCTGTCGAGGAGCAATACTTCTACCGCATGGCCGTGGACGACAGCGCCGCAAGCATGGCCGAAGCGCTGCTGGAACTGTGGCGGGTGACCGGCGACAAACTTGCGCTGGCCAAGGGCATAGCTCTCGCCAACTCGCTGACCAATATCCAGAAGCCTTCGGGACTGATACCTACCGCATGGGAGAATGGCGGCAGCGAGAATATGGACGACCTATGGATAAGCTGCTGCATGGGAGATATCCTTACCCTCTTCAAGTACGCCAAATACGCAGGAGAAATGAAGGCTGATGCAGAGCTCGCTGGCCTGATCAAACGCGCCGCGACATACATCCATTCCTACGGCAACGAGACAGGTATGTGCAACGACAGTACTGCCATCCAGAAGCTCGGCACTGATTATCGTAAGATCCTCAATCGCTTCTATGCCGGTTCCCGCCCCGTAACAGCAGCAATGAAGGATGCCCTCCGCTCAGACATCGGCTCAGTGGAACGCTCTCTGGTCAAGCTGGACACCGACGGCGGATACTATTACATCACATCGCTCTATCATGGGTTCCTCGGCCGGCAAGACCCGGACGAGGCCATCTATGTTTCCTCGCCCGACGGAGAACTGACGTTCAAGAAACTGGATAAGAGCGATCCATGCTTCATCTGGCAGATACAAAGTGCCGGGATGGATAATGGCAGCCCGGTCTATACCATACGCAACGTGGGCTGCGACGCATACATCAATAAGGCAGACAAGAGCGAACAACTATCCGCAGTACGTTGCTCCCCCACTCCCGCTACGACACAGGTGGTGCAACGAATAGGCACGAGCCTAAGCTTCACAATTAGTAACACCGCGGACCGGATAATCTACAATCCCAAACTGAGCAACAACAAGATCGTTCTCTATCAGGACATCAGCGGAGGATCGTGGCAATTGCGCAAGCTGTCCCCGGACTACGTCAAAGGTCTTAAGCGATAAGAAAGTATAGGTGCCGAAGCACACTGCGCATCAGTAGAAGCACGCGCGGCCATCAGCCTTAGAAAAATAATTCAGGCAGAAGGAGAATCATTTCTCTTTCTGCCTGAATTTTTAGCAATAGTCTTATTGAAGCTGACTTGGGAATAAGCGGATGAAAAGGATGCTTCCTGCGGCGGGAGCGCGTCAATGGCCAGAGAATTATTCCTCCGAGAAGGCCTTTGCCTCGGCCTCGGCTACGATGGCCTCGCGGGC
>OMUV01000016.1 GCA_900314335.1 uncultured Prevotellaceae bacterium
GCCAGAAAACAATAAAGGGAAGCTCAAAGCTTCCCTCCTGGTGATCCGCATGGGGCTCGAACCCATGACCCCAACATTAAAAGTGTTGTGCTCTACCAGCTGAGCTAGCGGATCGAACTATGCAGACTCTCACATCTCCCTTGCGAACGGCTACAAAGTTCTGCCTCTCCGTTGAGCGAAGTTCGCTTGTTGTAAAATTTCTATTTCAAAATACCAATAAATGCGGCTTGCTCGGTTTAGCGACTGCAAAAATAGTCATTTGTTTTATCCCCACCAAATTATTTCTCCGTTTTTTCCATTCCGCGGAGGCAAGCGCGGCGGCTTTGACAAATTCATAATAAATGAGGATTGCCCATGAGGACGGCTTTACCTACTTTTGCACAGTAAAAATACATCATTAAAATGAGAAAATCCATCCTTTTTTTCAGCATCGCCCTGACGGCGATCACGCTGGGCTTTACGGCGTGCAGCAGCGACAACAACGACGATACGCCCTCGGTGGCCGACAGAGTAGCGGGCACCTACACGGGCACGGACACCCTGACCATCGGCGGCACATACGGCCCCTACGAGACAGCGGGTTGCCGCTATGTCATCACCTCGGCGGGCGACAGCAGCGTCACGCTCACCGAGAATGAGGTAACCTACGCCTCGACCTTCATAGGCGATGTCACGCAGGGCACACTCACCATCAAGAATATCCCCTACAACAAGACCACCGGCACATTCTACCTCAACCTCGAGGGCGCCGGTGTTGTGGCCCATGTCAAGTGTGTCAGCCACGGCATAACGACGATGGACAGCGACTACACGCTCACCTCGGGCTATGTGCGCATCACACCGCTCGGCTCGGGCCGCGTGAAGGTGGACAAGACCTACCGCTACGGCAAGATGCCCTTTGACATAGTGACCGTATACAGGGGCAGCAGCAAGTAAGCCGTGCGGGCAATGGCAGAGTGGGGCCGCCGGGCCGCCGTCCTTGTGTGCGGCGCGCTGGCTGTGGCGTTGACGTCGTGCGAGGGCGTATTCTCCGGCATCTATGACAATGACTCGGACAGCGGAGAGCAGCGCCTGAAGGCCGACGAGATATACATCGACGCCGCCGACTGGGACTACTGGTACTACGTGGACCTCGACTCGCTCCTCACCCTGCGCTCCTCGGGCGACAGTGCGGCTCTCTACCGCGCGCTCAGGACCCACGATGCTCGCCCCATACCGCGCGACAGCGTGGAGGCCGTGCCCGCCGACAGCGCGGGCATCTACACCTACTGGTTTGACATCTTCGGCAAGGGTCTCTCGGTCTATGAGCGGCGCTCCTATCGCCCCACCGCCTCGCAGGCGGAGCCGCCCCACTGGACCTTTGCCGTCCACCGCGACAATGTGCGCACCAACGGCTGCGCGGTATATGAGACCTCTTACACCTCGCTCTCCCAGCTCCCGGACAGCAGTGCGGCATTCCGCGACGCACAGTTCCAGGCGGACACATGGTCGGAGAGGGATGTATGGACCGACCGCACTGCGATGCTCTCCTGTCTGATGGGCTCCGAGGGCATTAAGATCAATCAGGTGCTCTCCTCCTGGCTCACGGTCAACATCCCGCCCATTCCGCCCACATTCACCTACAACGGCCATGTCTTTATCCTGCGCCTTCCCGACGGTCGCTGCGCCGCGCTGAGGCTAAAGAGCTACATGGACTCAGCCGGCACCAAGTGCAAGCTCACCATAGAATACCGTTTCCCCTACTGACATGCTGCCAAGACCATTCTCCCTGAAGCTCTGTGCGCTCTCTCTGGCGCTCATGACCTCCGCCGTGGCCGCGGCGCAGCAGAAGGGCGACTCGGCGCTCGTCATGCCGGAGCTCAGACAGGTGGTGGTCACCGGCACACGCTCCCCCAAGCCGCTGCTCAAGACTCCCGTGCTCACGCAGGTCATCTCGCAGGAGGACATACGCCTCTCCGACGCCACGGACATCAGGGAACTGCTCACGCAGGTGCTGCCCGGCGTCGAGTTCACCTATGCGCAGAATCAGCAGGTGCATCTCAACTTCTCCGGCTTCGGCGGTCAGAGCGTCCTGCTGCTGGTAGACGGCGAACGCCTCGCGGGCGAGACGATGGACGACGTAGATTTCTCGCGCCTCTCGACTCTCAACATCGACCACATCGAAATCGTCAAGGGCGCATCCTCGGCTCTCTACGGCAGCAATGCAGCCGGCGGCGTCATCAATATTATCACTAAGGAGATAGTGAAACCGCTCGGTGTGACCATTGCAGCGCGCCTTGGCCGTCACGACTCGCAGCGCTACAGCGCGCGGCTTGAGACAGCGGACAGCCATCTCGGCAACACCTTCTCCCTGCTGCGCAGCGCGGAGGACAATTACTCCCTGAGCAGCGACGCAGAAGCGAAAGCCCGGGTGGTATCTACCGTGTTCGGCGACAAAACATGGCATTTCGACGACCGCCTCAGCTACCGCCTGTCTCCCTCGCTGCGCCTCTCAGGCCGCGCGGGCTATTTCTTCCGTCAGACAGAGCGGAGCCGCGAGACGCCCGAACGCTACCGCGACTTCAATGCCGGGCTGCGCACAGTGTGGACTGTGGACAGGAAGAGCTCTCTCGAGGCCGCCTGGAGCTTTGACCAGTACGACAAATCCTCCTATCTCCGGCAGCAGGGGCTCGATGTGCGCTCCTACTCCGACGTGCAGAACGCCGTGCGCCTGCTCTACAACCGCAACATCGGAGCTGACGTGCTGACAGCCGGCGCCGACTTCCTCTACGACTATCTCCTCAACACCAAGCTCTCTCCCGCGCGCCGCAGCGACAAGAGCGCCGACGCCTTTGCCCAGTATGACATGCGCATCAACGACCTCTGGGAGATAGTGGCGGCCCTGCGCTACGACTACTACCCCGACCGCGACATGAATCGCCTCACGCCCAAGGTCAGCCTCCGCCACACACCGCTGCCCCACCTCAATGTGCGCTTCGGCTACGGCATGGGATTCCGCGCACCTACGCTCAAAGAGATGTACTACAACTTTGACATGATGGGCATCTGGACTATCGAGGGCAATCCCCGCCTGCGCGCCGAGACAAGCCATAATTTCAATCTCTCCATGGAATACACGCGCGGCCGCTACAGCTTCCTGCTCAACGGCTACTGCAACAGCGTGCGCAACAAGATCACCTCCGGCAATCCCTACTACGCCTCGGCCGACGAACTCACGCCGCGCCTGCCCTACGTCAATATCCGCCGCTTCTTCGTCTCGGGCATCGAGGCCTCGGCGCGGGCCCGCTGGAGCCGAAGACTGAGCGCGCGCCTCTCCTACGCCTATGTCCACGAGCAGACCATGCGCTCCCGCGACGGCGAAGCGCTGGCCAGCCCGTACCTTCCCTCACGCCGCCATTCCCTCACGGGCCACATCGACTGGAGCCGCGACTTCTCGCCGCGCTACGGCCTTGACATAGCGCTCGACGGGCGTCTCCTCTCGTCTATGGACAACAAGGAATACATAAACTACTACGATATCTCGCAGGGCATGACTTCCGTCCACTACCCCGCCTATACGATGTGGAAACTGTTTGTGTGCAATCGGTTTTCAAAGCATCTCAGGCTCAATCTCACCCTCGACAATCTGCTCAACTACCGCCCGCGATACTATTACCTCAACTCGCCGCTCACCGACGGGACGAACGTGATGATAGGGCTCGAACTGGCGCTGTAGCTCCGCCCCGCAGGCGCCTCTCAGATCTCCTCCGGACGCACTATGCCGTTGGTCACGGCGTAGATGGTGAGCTGCGCGACGGAGTGGGCCTTGAGCTTGGCGACGATGTTCTTGCGGTGGGTGATGACGGTGGTCAGACTGATGCCCAGATGGGCGGCTATCTCCTTATTGATATAGCCGCGCACTATTTCCCCCAGCACCTGTGTCTCTCTTCTTGTGAGCGGTGTCCCGCCGCAGGCATCGGGCAGCGCGTGGCGGCGCACCTCTTCTGGCAGACGACGGCCCCCGCCGTGAGCAGCCTGCTCCATCATCAGAAAACTCTTGAGCAGCGCGCCGCGAGGCAGCGTGGCGTCGAGCGTACGAAAGCCCGCGGGCGTCATGCCGTGGCTCACGCCCTCGGTGATGACGATCGTCTTGGCGGCGTTGCGGCGGAAGAACTCCGGCGCCTCCATCAGCGTGCCCATCGATATGAAGAAGTGGAAGCACCTGTGCCTCATCTCGGCGCTCACCTCCGAGAGCGAACTGTAGATGCGTGTCTCGGCTATAGGCATCACCTCCTCGATAAGCGCGGCGAGGCCCATCGCGGCGAGCGTGTTGCGGGCTATAACCGCCAGCACGGGTTTCGCGCGCTCCGGCATGCCTGCCCCGGCGGCGCCATGCCCCGTGGGAGGGAGGTTATTTGTAGAAATTTTCCCGGAAGGCCTCATATTCCTTGCTCCTTAGTACATAACGCCTGAAAGCTGCGGTCAGAAAGCCGAGTCCGTAGCCTGTGAGCTGGATGAAAGCCGCGGGCACGGCGAGAGCGGCCACCCTGAGGTTGCGGCTCTGGGCGAGACAGCCCGCGAAGACGAGCAGCGCGTAGAGCAGCAGCGGCAGCAGGCTCCAGCGGCAGAACAGTTCGCCCACCAGCAGCACGAAGCAGCCCACGGTGAACGCCGCCGGCAGCATATGCACCAGTTTCATGGTCCCCCTGTGGCGTATGGCGAGGTTGATGCGCGCAATGCCGGAGTTGAACACCTGGCGGAAAAACTTACGGAAGTCGGTGCGGCGCTTGTGCCATACCCATGCCTCGGGCAGGAGTGCCGTCTTGTAGCCCGCCTCCACTATGCGATAGCTCAGGTCTATGTCCTCGCCGAAGCGCATCTTGGAAAAGCCGCCCAGCTTCTCATATACGTCCCGCCTTATGCCCATGTTGAAGGAGCGGGGAAAGAACTTGTCCATCTTCTTCTTGCCTCCGCGTATGCCGCCGGTGGTGAAGAAGGAGGTCATCGAGTAACTGATGGCTTTCTGGATGGGCGTGAAGGAGTCGGCGGCGCGGTCGGGCCCGCCGAAGGCGTCGGGCTTCAGGCTCTCGATGCCGCTGTCCAGCGCCTCAAAGTAATGCGGCGGGAGCACGACATCGCTGTCCAGGATGATGAGCCATGTGCCGGTGGCGTGGCCGGCGCCGTTGTTGCGCGCCATGGCGGGACCGGCGTTCTCCTCGGTGATATACTGAAGGTTGCACTTGTCTTCGTAGCGCGCCACTACCTCGCGGCTCGTAACGGCCGAGCCGTCCTCCACCACGATCACCTCGGCGTCGGGTCGCGGCTGCGCGGCGATGGAACCGAGCAGTTCGTCGAGCTCCTCGGGGCGATTGTAGACGGGTATGATTACGGAATATTTCATCTGCCTCACTTTATATGAGGCAAATTTAGTAATTTTTCAATACCCTCAGCCCTTTGCGCCGAATATAAACCGCCTCAAGCACCGTGCGGCGCGGCATCAGGCGACGCAAAGAGCACTCCACAGCCCCGCGATATGCCCCGCGGGAGAGATATGTTGGATGAAAAGGCGGATTTACCGGGTCAGAATACCTTCTTTCCGCTACCAGCGGAAAAGCATTCCGCACAGCTGAAAAACTATGTCCTATGTGAGTAAAACTACGTCCTATGTAGTAGAAAACGTCTCAAATGTAATTTTGGCCTTTTGCGGGCGCTGATTTATAAGAACTTACAGAGGGTCGAAAATGCCGTACGAACGGTCCCGGGAATATACTTTAAAAGCCCGGAAAATATACCTTACGGCCCCGGGAATACGCCTTATAATATATATGCGCGCAGGCGTATCGCGCGGCGGGCGGGACGGGGGAAACGGCAATGTAGAAAGGCCCTCACGGGAGCGTATGGGATCCGTCGGGAGGGCCGGAAACAGTTCAGGCTGTGCCCGCGGGGACACAGCCTGAAGGATGTGGGTCGGAAGAGATGGCTCAGAGGATGGCCTTGAGCGCGTCCTCGAGCTGCTGCTTGGGCACTCCGCCGACGATGGTATTGGCCAGTTTGCCGTCCTTGAAGTAGAGGATGGCGGGAATGGACATAATGCCGAAGCGCGCAGCCAGATCGCCGTTCTCGTCAACGTTGCAACGGCCTACGACGGCCTTGTCGGCATACTGCTCGGCTATCTCGGCTACGAACGGCATGATGTGGCGGCATGGGCCGCACCAGTCGGCGTAGAAATCTACCATCATCGGTTTACCTCCGGCGAGGAGAGCATCAAAATTGTCTTTTGTCACTGTCGTTTCCATATCGATTGTTTTTAGAATGTAATATACAAAGTTTGCAAAGCCCGTGCCAGAATCAATAGTCGCGGACAAAGAGAGCATAATCTCCGTCCCCGAGATACAGACGGAAGGCGTTGCGGCCGTCGAAGTCTATGTCCCACTGCTCGGGCTCGCGGTCGGTGTAGTAGAACACGATGGTGTGGCGCGTGGCCTCCCACTGGAAGCGGGCGTAGTCGGTGATCGTGTTTCCGTCATACTGCGTGATGGTGCCCGTGAAGTCATCGTAAAGGTCAAGGCGGGTCATGTAGTAGCCGTCGTCGCTCGTGGTATACCAGGAGCCGGAGAACCAGTTGGCGGCGCGCCATACATTGTCGTCGCACGACGAGGGAAGCAATACGGTGGTGAGAATCACGGCGATTACGGCTGCGCCGCGGAGGGCATTGTGGGATAGTTTCATATTCTGGATTTTATAATTTGCAAATATACTCATTTTATATGATTTTCCGTTTAGCATAATGACTCTTAATATTTGCGCGGTGATTCTTTGCCGGGCAGAAATATTATCGTTAAATTTGCAGTGAGCCGCGCTGTAGCCTCATCTGCGCCTCCGCGGGGCTCGTGCGGGTCCCGGAGAGCGGCTCCGGATATCATGAGATCATCATACATTTACGATAAAACTTCCTTTTAATGAAAACAGAACTATTCAAAGTGATTCTTTCTGCCGCCGCGCTCATCGGCGTGGGCATGGCGGATGCTTCGACCTACACGCTCAAGTCTCCCTCGGGCAAGCTCGTCCTGACAGTCAACACGGGGAGCCAGCTCACATGGAGCGCCTCGCTGGGCGGGCGTGAGATCATCGCGCCGTCAGTAGCCTCCGTGACGCTCACGGACGGCAGCGTCTGGGGCCCCGGAGCCACGGGCGGCAAGACCGCGAAGGTAGACCGCACCATCAAGACCGTCAACTACAAGAACGCCACCGTGCGCGACCAGTATGAGAGCCTCTCGCTCAAGGGCGGCAAGTACACGGCCGAGTTCAGAGTCTACGACGATGCAGTGGCCTACCGCTTCGTCTCGGCGGGCAGGGATTCGGTCAATGTGAAGAACGAGATGGTGCAGTACAATCTCACGGGCGACGCCAAGGCCTGGATTCCCTGGGTGACGGAGAACTGCGGCGGCGAGAGATACTCCTGCTCGTTTGAGTCGTACTATAACGAGGCGCCCATCTCGCAGATGCCCTCTGACAAACTGAGCATCCTGCCGCTGCTGGCCGACATGGGCGGCGGCGTGAAGGTGGCTGTGACCGACGTGGGCGACCTGGACTATCCCGGCATGTACATCCACTCCGACTTCTCCCATGGCAATGGCCTCAGGGGTGAATTCGCCGGCTATCCCGACCTCAAAAACTCCAACCTCAACGGTCAGGGCTACGACAACTTTGTAAATCTCTTCCGCAAGGACTACATCGCCCGCATCGGCGGCCGTCAGGCGCTCTCCTGGAAGGTGGCCGTTATCGTGGACAATGACCCTGCGCTGGCCGACTGCGCCATAGTCCAGAAGCTCTGCGCCGGCACCTCGAAGGGCGACTTCTCGTGGGTAAAGCCCGGCAAGGTATCGTGGGACTGGTGGAACGCGCTCAACATCACGGGCGCTGACTTCGCCAGCGGCATGAACACACCCACCTACAAGCGCTACATCGACTTCGCGGCAGCCAACAAGCTCGAATACATCATTATCGACGACGGCTGGAAGGACGGCAACATCCTCAAGTACAAGGCCGACTGCGACATTCCCGAGATATGCCGCTACGCCGCCTCCAAGGGCGTAGACGTCATCATATGGCTCATGTGGAAGGACTGCATGCAGTATATGAAGCAGGCCTTCCCGCTCTACAAGAGCTGGGGTGTGAAGGGCCTCAAGATAGACTTCATCAACGCCAACGACCAGTATGTCATGTCCTCCCTGCGCCGCATCACACAGACCGCTGCCGACAATCACCTCGCAGTGGACTACCACGGCATGCAGCTCAAGGGCCTGCAGGTGACCTACCCCAACATCCTCTCCTGCGAGGGCGTGAGGGGTCTGGAGCAGTGCAAGTGGCAGCAGGGCAAGAACGGCACCCTCGACGGCAATATGCCCGGCTATGACGCCATGATCCCCTACATCCGCCAGATCATCGCCCCGATGGACTACACGCCCGGCGCCATGAGGAACGCCACCAAGTATGCCTATCATCCCGTGAACGACAAACCGATGAGCCAGGGCACACGCACCCACCAGATGGGCATGTACATCGTCTACGACTCACCGCTGCAGATGCTCTCCGACACGCCCGACCAGTATGAGAAGAATCAGCAGTGCACCGACTTCATCGCCAAGGTGCCGACCGTATTCGACGAGGCCAAGACACTGCAGGGCGAAGTGGGCAAGTATATCGTCGGCGCACGCCGCAAGGGCAGCACTTGGTATGTGGGCGCGCTCAACAACTGGGACGGCCGCGACATCACGCTCCCGCTCTCCTTCCTCGGCAGC
Organism: uncultured Prevotellaceae bacterium; assembly: GCA_900314335.1. Lineage (GTDB taxonomy): Bacteria > Bacteroidota > Bacteroidia > Bacteroidales > Bacteroidaceae > UBA6398. Next base: position 8,781 of record OMUV01000016.1, read on the forward strand.
GGCCGCTACAAGGCCGTCATCGTAGCCGACGGCGTCAACGCCAACCGCAATGCGGAGGACTACAAGCGCACGGAGCAGGAAGTAGACGCCTCCTCTACGCTCCGCATCTCCATGAAGAACGGCGGAGGCTGGGCGGCGCGCTTCGAGAAACTGTAACCCGTCACGCTGCCCCCGCGCAGCATCATCCCATAAAGCCCCGGCGGCCGTTCTCCGGCTGTCGGGGCTTTTCGTATGCTTACGCAGCGCGCCCTGCTCAAGCGTCCCAAATGTATATCGCGCCATCCTTCGCGCGCTCTCACTTACAGCGGATGGCAGCCGTTGTGGGCAACGGCCCTCCCGGCTATAATCCGCGCATTTGCAGTACACGAATCTTACATCTGTATGTTGTCATCTTCCTGTACGGCCGATCTGATTTTGCCATACGAATACCGAACCTTTTTCCGCTTATCGAAAAAACGCTCCCGCATAACAGGATCCTCACATAGGACCTGAGGAAAACTACATTTGAGATGTTTCAAAATGTCTCAAATGTAGTTTTGGCCTTTGCGGAGCACTGAAAACCATATAGTTAGAAAGGGCCCAAAAACCGCCTTATGGGAACGCCGCGAATGCCGGCGAGCAGATTGTTGTGCGCGGCGTTAGCTGGGAGGGCCGCTGCCCTCAGCGGCCGCATGCCCAAAAGGGCAAATCGCGAAGTAAATAGCTAAGCATGGGACTCACAACAGGAAGAATGTCGCATTGCGCATTATACCCTTCTATACCATATGCGGCGGCTGGCGGCCGTTGGGTCGGCGGCATTCCCGCGGGGATAATACACAGAAGGCGCATGACCCGGGTCATGCGCCTTCTGTGTATGTGCTATTTGCGGAGCCTGTATTATTTCCGCAGGAAAATCATTCTCCTCACAGAATTATCCGAAGATGAATTTGAGAATAAAGATGACGGAGAGGATGATGAGCGTCGCGTTGAGGTCCTTCAGCTGACCCGTGAAGCACTTGATGATGACGTAGGAGAGGATGCCGAGGAAGATGCCGTCGGCTATGCTGTAGCAGAGCACCATCGTGATCATCGTGATGAAGGCGGGGAAGGCGTCGCTGACATTCTTGATGTCCAGGAGCTTCACGCTGTCGAGCATGAGCACACCGACCATCACCAGAGCGCCACTCGTGGCCACACCCGGGATGAGCAGGAAGATGGGCGAGAGGAAGAGCGACAGGAGGAACAATATGCCCACCGTGAGGCTCGTCATGCCGCTGCGGCCGCCGGCTGCGATGCCCGTGGCGCTCTCCACGTAGGTGGTCAGGGTGCTTGTGCCGAGGCATGCGCCGCAGGTCGTACCGATGGCGTCGCTCAGCATGGCCTGATTGACGCGGGGAATGCTGCCGTCGGGGCGCACGACGCCGGCCTTGTAGGCCAGGCCCACGAGCGTGCCGATGGTGTCGAAGATGTTGACCAGCAGCAGCGAGATGATGACGATGGCGGTCTTGTAATTGAGCAGACCGGAGAAGTCAAACTGCATGAAGATGGGGTCCAGGCTCTGCGGCATCGACACGGGAATCCAGTGGTCGGGGATCACCGTCACGCCCATCGGGATGCCGATGAGGGTGGTGATGATGATGCTGATGAAGAGCGCGCCCTTGACATTGCGCGCCATGAGGATGCCGCTGAGCAGGATACCGATGATGCCCAGCACCGAGACATGGGTGAATGCGCCGAGGCTGACGAAGGTCTCGGGATTGGACACGATGATGTTAGCGTTCTTAAGACCGATGAAGGCGATGAACATGCCGATGCCCACCGAGATAGCGCGGCGCAGATTGATGGGAATGGCGTTGAGGATATACTCTCTGAGCTTGATGACCGTGATGAGGATGAAGATCACACCCTCCACGAGCGAGATGGCCAGCGCCTGCTGCCACGAATAGCCCATCGCGCCGCAGATGGTGAAGGCGAAGAAGGCATTGAGCCCCATGGAGGGCGCCTGAGCGAACGGCAGTCGCGCCATCAGGGCCAGCAGGATGGTGGCGATGGCCGAACCAAGCGCTGTGGCCGTGAACAGAGCCGCCTGGTCCATACCCGTCTTGGAGAGGATGAACGGATTGACCGCCAGAATGTAACACATGGTGAAGAAAGTCGTCGCGCCGGCCATTATCTCCGTGCCGGCCTTCATGGTACGCGGGTCAAAGCCCAACATTTTGTTTAAGATGGTCATTATGTCAGAAAAGTTATAGTAACACGATGCTTGCAAAGTTACGATATTTTTGCTTTTTGCCCACGTTATTGTTTAAAAATATGACTTGTGTATAAAAAAAGCGGTCCTCCGGCGGGCCTTTCGGCCTCGCAGGCGCAAGGCATTTCGTCATGTCGCAGATTATAGCTATACGCCGTGGGCTTTCGGCCCACCCGGGCGCAAGGCGAAAGGACGAATAAATTCTCCCCGGCGAAGAAGGCGGAATTCATTTATGAGACGAGAAAAGCATTTATGAGAATAGAATAATTCTTCTCCATGCAGGACGGCCGCGGCAGGAGTCTCCGGATTACGAGATAATTGCTAATTTTGCAAACAATGATGAGAACCGCCGCCACTATACTGATAGCCCTGCTCCTGAGCGCAGTGCGCGCCCCGGCGAGCCCCCGTGCCGCCGCCGCAATACCCGGCATCGCCGCAGAGAGCGCCGAAACCGCCGCCGCGAGCGCTGACATGGCCGCTGCGGGCGCTGACGTGGCTATCATGGCTGAGAGCGGGGGCGAGACCTTTGCTGCCGCTGCGCTTACCGACGCCGCCGGATTTCTCTGCTACGCCCGTGCCCGCGGCTGCACTTTTGCCGACTCGGCCGTAGTCTTTACCGCCGCCTACATGCACTGGACGCGCGAGGACGACCCTGCGGGCGGTTTCCGTCTGCGCGACTCTGCGGGGCGCTATCTCGCAGTGGGCGGCTCCGATGATGCTACCTGCATGACCGCTCTCAGCGCCGGCCGGCCCGACGAACCATTCACCATCTCGCACGGCGCTATCGCCGTCGCGCATCAGGGGGACACGCTGCTGCTGGTACTGCTCTCTCACCGCAGCGGGCGGCGCAGCACACTCGCTTTCGGTTTCATCCCCGCCGCCTCCTATGACGCTTCGCGCTACAGCCGCACATACCTCGCGCCTCTCCTCTCCGACATCTCCGCCGAGCGCACCGCCGACGGCGCACTGCGCCTCACGGGCCACTGCACTCCCGCCCTCATCAGGACATATGCCGACTCCGCCGTCACCTCGATAGACATGACCGGCGCCATGCTGCCCACCGAGATGCCGGACTCGCTCACGGACATTCCCGCCTCGTGCCTGCTGCTCATGAGAAGCGCCGACGCCGCCCGCGCCCCGCGCTCCGGCCGCATCATATCCGTCGACAGCGACGGCACAGCCCGCCTGACAGCCCCGCTCGCCCTGAGCGACCCCGCCGCCTTTGTCACGCCGTGCGCCCTGAGCCCCGGCAGCGGCATGCTGAGCTACACACGCACCTTCCCCACCCTCGGATGGAGCACGCTCTGCCTGCCCTTCACCCCGGAGAGCATTCCCCATGGCATGCAGGTGTTCACGCCCGCCTCCATAAGCGACGGCACGATCACGCTCGACTCTGTCACCAGCATCGAAGCCCTCCGGCCGTACATCGTGCGCATCACGGGCGACGGCGCCTACCGCACGCTCACCTTCACGGCCCGCGCCGACGAGCCCGTGCCGCCCACCGTTCTCCCGCGCCAGAAGGGACAGATGTTCGGCACCCTCACGCGCTTCATCCCCGACGAGACGGAGGGGACATTCCTCTTCCTCTGCCCCGACGGCATCACCTTCGCCGCCGCGGCCGCGGGCAGTTGGCTCCTGCCTTCCCGCTGCGGATGGCTGCTGAGCCCCGCTGCAGCGAGCGCGCTGAGGATCGGCGGCGACGCCATCACAGCCGTGACGCCCGTTCGGGAGAGCGCGCAGCATCCTGTAATATACACCATCGACGGCCTCAGATGCCCGGGCGACGAGAGCGCTCAGAGAGGCCTGTACATAGTAAACGGAAAAAAGAAATATCTGAGATAATGAAAATAGCAGTTGATTTCGACGGAACGATCGTGGAGCACAAATACCCGCAGATAGGCAAGGAGAAGCCCTTCGCCGTCCTGACGCTCAAGAAACTCATGGAGGACGGGCACATCCTGGTGCTCAACACCGCCCGCGAGGGCCAGTATCTCGAGGACGCCATCAAATGGTGCGAGGAGAGGGGCCTACGCTTTTTCGCCGTCAACAAAAACTATCCCGAAGAGACTCCCGACAAACCCGACTACTCGCGCAAACTCAGAGTGGACCTATTTATCGACGATCACAACCTCGGCGGACTGCCCGACTGGGGCGTAATCTACGACATGATCAAGAACAATCGCACCTACGCCGACATCACGAGCGAGGACTACAGCGCCCTGCAGCCGCGCAAGAAGAGCTGGTGGCGCAGGTTCTGACCGCCCC
>OMUV01000059.1 GCA_900314335.1 uncultured Prevotellaceae bacterium
ATGAGCTGTACGCCTCTCTGTCTATCGTGAGTCGCTTGCATCCCGAATAACTTCGTGCTTTGCCTTATTGGGCATGCGGCCGCTGAGGGCAGCGGCCCTCCCAGCCAGCGCCGCGCAAAACAAACTTTCCATCGATGCGATTTTCGGCCTCTGCGAGGCGGGTAAATTCTACTGCGAGATAAATTATTTTATCTGCGAGTAGAACGATCGTCTACTACGAGATAAATTTTTTTATCTGCGAGTAGAATTTTTCCTGCTCCCACGGGAACTTTTTCTGCTCTCACGATGACTTTGTCTTGTCCCGCGGGGACTCCGACCTGAATGCGGAATAATATTCCTTTACTATAGTGAACTCCGTCCGGACTACTAAGGAATCCTTCTTTAATACAGAAAACCTTGCCGCGGCTATTTGAGGTGCTGGATGACGAAGATGCGTTTGCCGCGGCGGCTCTTGGCGATCTCCGCGGGGTACTCGAAGCGGATGGTCAGGTGCTTGCTGCCGAATTCGCGCCGCAGTTCCTCTTCGTCCGCCTCCGAGAACCCGGTGTCGCGTATTATTCTCATCACCACGACGCCTTTTTCGCTCTGCTCCATCTGCCATGAAGCCATGCGGTCGAAGGCGCGGTAATGATTGAGCCCGGCGACGAATACCTTCTGTCCGTCGGCGCCTATGAGGTAGTCGCCGGTGCGGCCCTGCAGACGGCTTATGAGAATGGCGCCGTCCTCGCGCCGGCCCTGGTAGACGGCGTAGTCGCCCGTCGCGTAGCGTATGAACGGCAGCCCGCGGTTGTGAAATCCCGTGACGAATATCTCGCCCTTCTCGCCCACCTTGACGGGGCGGAGCGTTTCTTCGTCCAGCACCTCCGTATATCCGTACAGCGGCGAGACTGTGAGGCATGTCTCATGCTCCTGTCGCCAGGCGAAGATGCCCGCTTCGGTCTGGCCGTACTGCTCCCATATCGGGCAGGAGAGAAACTGCCGGATGGTGTGGTAGTCGCGGTCGGTGAAATTCTCCGACGTGACGTAGACGGCCGTCAGAGGGAATGTGAGCCTGAGGCCGCGGCGCATGGCTGAGGCCGCGAGCTCCGCCAGCGCGGAGGGGTAGGAGACGAGGATGGCTGGGCGTATCCTGTTGAGGGCCTCGATGTAATAGTTCACCGTCTCGTCGTTGATGTGGAAGCAGGAGAACACGTATTTGCCGTAGGGGAAGTTGGCGCGCGCGTCGGAGTAGTACCGGTGCTGCCTGAGGTCCTCGTCGCTCGGCGTGAAACCGCCGATGGCCGCCATGGGGCGGTCGAAACGCCAGCCCATGCGCCTGCGGAGGTAGTATTGGTGGACCGCCTCAAACTTGAGGGGCGAGTGGAGCATCGGGAAGTAGAGCGGCGAGCCCGAACTGCCGCCTGTGCTGATGCGCGGGCTCTTCTTGGAGTCGGTCTCATCGCTGAATATGCGCTCGCCCTCGCGCCGGATGATGGCCTTGTCGAGCACGGGCAGGCTGTGGAGCACCTCGATGGCGTTCGCCGCCGTGATCCTGTTCCACGGTTTGAGAAGCCCGCCGAAATAGCGGCTGTGCTGCCGGGCGTAGGAGAGGATGATGGCCGTCTGCCGCCGCTGAAAGAGTTCGGCCCGCCCTGTGCGGGCGAAGTGGAAGATGTAACGGTAGCAGGCGTAGGTGTACAGGAAATTGAGCAGCTCGGAGAGCGGGCTGTGCGACAGAGTGGTTTTTAGCTTTCTTGTTATTGACATAGAAAATAAGGTCCGGAGCGTTCAGGATCAGGTTAACGGATGCCGTCTTTCAGGCGGAGCGCGCGGGCAAAAGTCCAGCGGTGGCTCTCGCATTGGAGGTTGTTGAGCATGTGTACGGCGCGGCAGCGTCCGCGCAGGAAGCGCACGATGGACTTGAGGATGTGGCCGTCGGGATGTATGTATCCGCCCATGCTGCAGAGCTTGTAGTAGTCCGCCAGATGGCGGAGGCACATCTCGTTCACGCGCCCGATGTACCCGTCCCCGGAGAGCAGCGACTGGAGATGGGAGAGCATCTTCTGCCAGTCGGTCTCCGGCATGAGGCTCAGGCGGAAGTTGTCGCAAATGGTGCCGCGGAGAGCGAAGGAGAGGCCCTCGCGGGTCATGGTGAGGCTGACGCACTCGCCCGTGTGGCCCCAGCGCGTGGCGGCGATGCCTGCGGGGAAGCAGAAGTTGCCCAGGCTGTAGAAGATGGGCTTGCCGTGCCACAGTTCGTAGCCCTGCGGTGTGTGGGTGTGGCCTCCGATGACCGCGTCGCAGCCCGTATCGATGAAGCGGCGGTAGACATCGCGCCACTCGGGCAGCGGCAGCAGTTCCCCCTCGAGCCCCGCGTGGGCCACGAGGATCACGAAGTCGGCCTTTCGCCGCGCCTCGCTGACGGCATCGGTTAGCAGCGGGTGGAGAAGCCAGGCGCATCCCGTGTCCCCGCTCTGTGTCCAGAGGTCGTGGATGATGCCAAACTGGAGTTCCGTGGCGCTCAGGAGGGCGACCGTGATGCCGTTCTTCGAGAGGTAGAGCGGCGCGAAGGCCCCGCTTCCGCGGCCCAGCCCGAAGCACTGTCCGCCCTTCGCCAGCAGTTCCCCGGTGTGCAGGGCCGGCTCGGCGCCGTAGTCCATGATGTGATTGTTGGCCAGAGGAAATACATTGAAGCCCGCGCGATGGAGCAGTGCGGGGCAGGCCGCATCCTGCGAGAGCGACGGACCGGACTTGGGCGCGGGCGCAGCGTCGGAGGCGACGGGCGCCTCAAAGTTGACCGCGCAATAGTCCGCCCCGGCGAGCAGCGCAGTGAGCGCGCTGTCCATCTCCACCGCCGCGGCGCGGGGCGCGATGAAGTCGCCGACGAAGTGGATGGTAATGCCGTTGTCCGTGATGTCTGTGCTCATGTCTCTCAGTGTTGCGGTTTCGCTTCTCATGCAAAGGTAGTAAACTTATTTTATTCCGCGCTTTGCGGTGCGCATTCTCCTGCGCCGGCGCAAGGCTGCGTAAAGTTTGCGGGGCGCTGTTTCATATGATGGAGTCGATGGGCAGCGTCATTCTCCCGAGGGGCATCATCGCGTTGATGAGGCAGACGGCATCGTACAGCGGCAAGTCTGCCGGCGTGATGTTCGCCTCGCGGAGCAGCCCGCAGGCGAGGAGGCTCTCGCGCATTGTGCCGCGTAGCAGGGGCGTGGCGGGCGTGTACCATTGCCCGCGGGAGCGGAAGGCGAGGTTGCTGTAGGAGGTGTCGGTGATGAGAGCGCGCCTCACGATGATCACCTCGTCGGCCTCGCCACGGAGCGCGAGCAGCGCCTCGAGAGCGCGGCGGTCAGCGGCCTTGTAGGTGTAGTCGATGTCGCGGGCCTCCACGAGGCGCAGCCGCCTGATGCGCCGCATGACGTAGGGCTCGCTCTTCACGCCCGTTATGCCGCTCATGTCATAGTCGATGTGCACCTTTAAGATGCCCTGCGGGGCTGGGCTGCGCAGGGCGGGGATGTCCGCGAGCACGGGCATCGGGCCGCGGTGGCCGAAGTGGAGGAGCGTGCGCTCCAGGCGCGCCTGATGGAGGGCGAGATGCTGCGGCGCCCCGCCTTCTGTTCTGATGGTCTCAATCCAGCGGTACATAAGTCTTGTCTATTATTTCCTGATATTCCCTGTCGCAGTCGCTCTGAGCGGTGATGCCTCCGCCGGCCTTGTAGAAGAGCTGCCCGCCGTCCTGTTCCAGAAAGCGGATGAGCACGCAGCTGTCGAGACTGCCGCGCTGAAAGATGCCGGCCACGCCTGTGTAGTAGCCGCGGTCGTAGCCTTCGGCCCGGCGGAGCATATCGACGGTCCGCTGCTTGGGGGCGCCGGTGACGGAGCCTGCGGGAAGCATCGAGGCGAGGCAGGAGCCCAGTAGGGCAGGCCTGTCGGCGGGCAGGTCGCCGCAGATCTCTGTGCTGCTCTCCAGCAGCGCCCCGCCTCTCGTGGCTATGCGCTCCATGTAGCGGTAGCGAAGGACGCGGACATTTGTGGCGAAGCGGCTCAGGTCGTTGCGTATGAGGTCGGTGATGGTGGCGTGCTCGGCGCTCTCCTTCGGGTCGTTTCTCAGCAGGCTCTCAGCGCCCGGGATGGAGGCGTCGATGGTGCCCTTCATGGGGTAGCTGAAGATTCGGCCGCTCTCGATGCGCACGAAGGTCTCCGGCGAGAAGCACACGAAGCGGTGGGGCAGCAGCAGACGGTAGCGCGCATGGCTGCGGAGGAAGATGTCGCGCAGGCTGAGGTTACAGTCTACCGGGATGCGGCATGTCAGATTGGCCAGGTAGCTGTTGCCCGCGCGCATGGCCGATTGTACGACGGCGAAGCGCCGCGCGTAGTCCTCGCGCGACGGGGGATGGGGCTGCCAGCGAAGCGGAGAGCGGTCAGCGGGAGCCATACCGGCGGCATTATCGGCGTTGGGGAAGGCGTAGAGCAGAGCCTCCGGCCGCAGGTCCTCCAGACGCTCCACACTCCAGCGCTCGCCGCTGTAATCGACGAGGAAGAAGAAGGGTATGTCTGCCGCGGCCCAGGAACTAAGACGCCTGACGGCCTCGCCACGAGAGATGACGGGAAGCTCCTCATGGGCATGGCAATCGTGAGAGAGATGAGATGTTGTGTGTATCATATCATAAATGTCCGGCTGTGGCAGAGCGTCCCGCCGCGGACAATAAAAATCTCCCGCACGTCGATTGGGCGGTGCGGGAGAATGATGTCATTTATCCTGATTGACTTAGTTTGCGGCGGGAGCCTGCTCTGCGGCGTTGGGGATGATGAGCTTGTAGCCTTTGCCGTGGATGTTGATAATCTCCACATCGGGGTCGGGACGCAGGTGCTTGCGCAGCTTGGTGATGTAGACATCCATGCTACGGGCGTTGAAGTAGTTGTCGTCCACCCAGATGGTCTTGAGCGCGAGGTCTCTCTGCAGGATCTCGTTGGCGTGCTCGCAGAGAAGCTTGAGGAGGTCGCACTCCTTGGTGGTGAGCTTGGTGATGTCATCGCCGAGCTTGAGCGTCTGCTTCTGGGTGTCGAAGAAGAATTTGCCTATCTGATAGCTGGTCTGCTCAGTGGTCTTCTTGCCGTGCACACGCCTCAGGATGGCCTCAATACGGAATACGAGCTCCTCCATGGAGAACGGTTTGGTGACATAGTCGTCGCCGCCGATCTTGAAGCCGTTGATGATGTCGGCCTTGAGGGTCTTGGCCGTGAGGAAGAGTATGGGCACGTCGGTGTTGATCTGACGGATGTCCTTGGCCAGCGTGAAGCCGTCCTTCTTGGGCATCATAACGTCGAGCACACAGAGGTCGAATTTGTTCTTCATAAACGAACGGAATCCTGCTTCTCCGTCCTGGCATAATTCTGTATCGTATCCTTTAGCCTGCAGATACTCGCGCAGGAGCATTCCTAAGTTCTCGTCGTCCTCGCAGAGGAGAATGTGAATCTGTTCTTCCATTGTTTAGTTAGTTTTTATGGTTGGTAATGTTATTACAAAGTTGGTACCCTGCCCGTAGATGCTCTCGGCGTGGATGCTGCCGTGGTGGATGCCGACGATCGACTTGACATAGGCCAGGCCGAGGCCGAAGCCCTTGACGTCGTGGCGGTTGCCGGTGTGCACACGGTAGAAGCGTTCGAATATCTTGTGCAGGTCTTCCTTCTTGATGCCGATGCCGTTGTCCTCGATGCTCAGGATGATATGCTCGCCGTCGTTCTTGGTGGCTATCTCGAGCCTGAGGGGCACTTCCTCCCTGCGATACTTGAGCGCATTGTCTAGGAGGTTGAATATGACATTGGTCAGGTGGGTCTGGTCGCCGTGGATCATGCTGTTCTCGGCCCGGAGGTCGGTGATGAGCGTGCCGCCGACGTTCTTGACCTTGATCTGATAGGTGTGCACCACGTCCTCGATGATCTTAGTAAGGTCAATGTCGCGCATGTTGTAGCGCGCCTTGCCATGCTCGTAGAGCGACACTTGCAGCACCTTGTCCACCTGGAAGCGCAGGCGCTTGGTCTCATCGCTTATCACACCGCTGAGGTGCTTGTACATCTTCTCGTTTTTGCCCACGCTCGGATCGTTGAGCATCTGGGCAGCGAGAGATATGGTCGAGATGGGTGTCTTGAACTCGTGGGTCATGTTGTTGATAAAGTCGTTCTTCATCTCGGTATACTTCCGCTGGCGGATGACCAGAATGATGATGACTATGTACATCAGCAGCAGGAATATCGTGAAGATGAGGGCCGGCACGATGAACCGTATGCTCTGGAATATGTAGCGGTCCATGTCGGGGAAGTGGAGCTTGATGATGGTCATGTTGTCCGGCGCATCGTTGGGGAAGAGTATCCTCGCCACAGCGTGCTCCTCGCCCTTGGGGTCGTAGTCCTCACAGCGGTATATCTCCTTGCCGTTATGGTCCAGCAGACGGAAGTGGTAGGGGATGTTGATGCCGTTGTTGGCCAGTTCGAAGCGCAGCGTGCGGTCGAGATCGCGGAAGCTGATGCGCTGCCGGATGGGCTTGCTGCTCGACTCAGAGAGCAGCATGTAGACCACCCTGTTGAGCTCGTTGTACTGGTAGACGTATCTCTTCTTGATGACGTCCTGCATGTCTTGCGAGACATCGTTGCGCGGGAAGGGCGGCTGGCGCAGTATGGCCTCGGGCACTTTCTCGCTCTCGTCGCCTCCGCCGGGCATAGGCTTGAGCAGCGGATAGAGCATCTCCTGATCCATGGCCCCCTTGCCGGAGGGAGCTTTGCGCATGCGCGGCATGGTGTCGCGCTTCTCTATCGTGCTGTCGTTGGTGATATATTGTCTGGCGTCGTTGATAAGGCCGCGGCGTGTCTCCTCAAACTCGAGGGTGTGCGACACACGCGTGATGCTCCTGTTAACGGATTCGATAAACTGCTCGCGCCTCATGTCGATCACTACGCGCAGGTAACTGAGCTGTAGTATGAACAGTATGACGAAGCAAATGCCCATCAACACTGAAACGATGATTATCGATGACTTTTTCATACCGCAAAATTATTATTTGTCTTTCCTTTACCAAGATTTATCATTTGTTTTTCTTTCGATATTTAACTAAATTGGCTATTCCTTCGATTTTAATTGTTCCGATATTAATTATAAGCTCCATTTTTCCCGCTTTCTGCACAAAGAAATAGTTAAATGCAAAAAAGTCTCCTAACTTAATTTTATCCATCTCCGCCCGGACGGCCGTGCTGTCGGACAAGTCTGTGCGGATGACGCTCCCGCCGCCGGCGCACAATATTTCCCCTTAGCGCGCATCGCTTCGTATGCTTCCCGTGATGTGTGAGAGAGGCAAAATTCACTTCGCGGGATGCACCATTTCCGCACACCCGAAAAAACTTTCCGCATACCATGATACTCACATAGGACCTGAGGAAAACTACATTTGAGGTAGTTCAAAACGTCTCAAATGTAGTTTTGGCCTTCCGGGAGCGCTTATTTTCAGATAGTTACAAGCGATGATTTTCGCCATTTCCGGCGATGGATTATGGCCTCTCCAAAGGCGTAATATTCATCATCGGGATGACCGCCCGCCTCGCATATTCTTGCTCCTCCGGTCGCATGACGGCGGGAATAGGGCGGATTAATGCAAGGCTGCTTTACGAAATTCCGCCCTGCGGCGCCGAAAATGCATACCTCTTGCTAAATAATGCCTTAATCGACAGCAAATATCAGGGCGAAAGTGTTTTTGCTAATTTGAAAATCTGTAATTTTGTAGAGAACTATACATATAATATAAATATTCGCAGAAATGGTACAATTGGATTGGTCAAATCTGAAGTTCGGTTATATCCCGACAAATTATAATGTACGCTGCTATTACCGCAATGGCAAATGGGGCGAGATAGAGGTGTCCTCTGAGACCACCATCAACATCCACATGGCCGCCACGTGTCTGCACTACGGTCAGGAGGCTTTTGAGGGCCTCAAGGCGCATGGTTGCAAGGACGGCAAGGTGAGAATATTCCGCATGCGTGCCAATGCAGAGCGCCTGCAGAGCACATGCCGCGGCATACTGATGCCCGAAGTGCCGACGGAGCTCTTCGAGGAGATGGTGACTAAGGTCGTGAAGCTCAACCGCGAGTTTGTGCCGCCCTACGGTCACGACGCATCGCTCTATATCCGCCCGCTGCTCATCGGTACGAGCGCTCAGGTGGGTGTGCATCCCGCCAGCGAATATCTGTTCATCATCTTCGTCACGCCGGTAGGCCCGTATTTCAAGGGCGGCTTCGCAAGTTCCAACTACGTCATCATCCGCGAGTACGACCGCGCCGCTCCGCTCGGCACAGGACGCTACAAGGTGGGCGGCAACTATGCCGCTTCGCTCGCGGCCAACAAGATCGCCCACGACAAGGGCTACTCCTGCGAGTTCTACCTCGACGCCAAGGAGAAGAAATACATCGACGAGTGTGGCGCAGCCAACTTCTTCGGCATCAAGAACAACACCTACATCACGCCGAAGTCATCGTCCGTGCTGCCCTCCATCACCAACAACAGTCTCCAGCAGATAGCCCGCGACATGGGCATGAAGGTGGAGGTGCGCCCCATCCCCGAGGTGGAGCTCAGCACCTTCGAGGAGGCCGGAGCCTGCGGCACAGCTGCCGTCATCAGTCCTATCGAGAAGATCGACGACCTCGAGAACGGCAAGAGCTACGTCATAAGCAAGGACGGCAAGCCCGGACCCTGGAGCACGAAGCTCTACAATCACCTCCGCAAGATACAGCTCGGAGAAGAGCCCGATGTGCACAACTGGGTCACGGTGCTCGACTAAGCGCCCGGCTATCCGCATGCATCCACCGTATATTCATCAATTACCCCCTATAATATGAAAAGAATATCAGAACTCAAGAACGCAGCACTTGCCTCCCTGAAAGGACAATGGGAAAACGCGGTGCTCACATTCCTTGTCTATTACGTCATCGTTGGCGGAGGCAATATCCTGCTCTACATATCGGGATGGTTCTTGGATGGTAACGCAGACGGAGATACCTTAACAGGTCAGCTCCTTGTCGATGTGTACAGCTTGCTCGCCGTGCCGTTGGCTTGGGGATTGAGTTGCTATTATCTGCGCATCATGCGCCGAGGCGACAAAGTGAATGTCGGCAACATCTTCAGCGGCTACTCCCAATTCGGTCGCATATTCCTGACCTTGCTGCTCAAGGCCGTGTACATCTTCCTTTGGTCGCTGCTGCTCTTCGTGCCGGGCATTGTCAAGAGCTTGTCTTATGCCATGACCGAGTTTGTGCTGGCAGACAATCCGGAGCTCAAGTACAACGGCGCCATAGAGCGCAGTATGAAGCTCATGAGAGGACACAAGTGGCAGTTCTTCGTGCTTTGCCTCAGCTTTATCGGCTGGATCCTGCTCTGCATCCTGACCTTCGGTATCGGATTCCTTTGGCTCGGCCCGTACTTCCAGACTACTATGGCTGCCTTCTACGAAGACCTGCTGGCAGAGGAAGCGGCCGAGATAAGTCCGGAGCCTGTCGCCGACGCTCTCTGAAAGGCCTCGGTATCCATCGATACCCAAGTCTCTGTACTCTCGGCACTTGAGTCTCGATGCCCTCGGCATCAATCCTATATCGGCTGCGTCGTAATAGAGTTTTACGGCGCAGCTTCGTTTTCTCTCTTCCGCCTGCGATATCCGCGTATTGTAGCCGATACCGTCTCGCCGGATATTCCCTCCTGCCGCGAGGGTGATATTTACGGCTTATGCACGCCGGAGTGTGAGGACAAATGATTAACTTTGCCAAGCCCGAGGCCGGCCTTAAAAGCGCAGGGCATGTTAAAATGATAGCGCAGGGCATGCGATGGCGACGGGCAAGTTAAAATAATAGCGATGGGCAAGAACAAACTCTCCAAATTTGCTGACATGAAGACATATCCCAATGTCTTCGAGTATCCATTTCACCGTCTCGCGACGGAGGGCTGCCCGCTGGTGGGCTCCTGGAGCTGCGAGGCCTTCGGCAATGATCATCCCATCACGCTCGAACTGGGCTGCGGCAGGGGAGAGTATGCTCTGGAGCTGGCCCGCCGTCACCCCGAGCGCAACTATATCGGCGTGGACATCAAGGGCGCGCGTATGTGGACCGGTGCGACGGCGGCGCTGAGGGACGGCGTGAGGAACGTGGCATTCCTGCGCGCGGAGATAGAGCAGATAGACCGCCTCTTCGCGCCCGACGAGGTAGATGAGATATGGCTCACGTTCAGCGACCCGCAGATGAAGCGCGCGCAGAAGCGCATGACCTCCACCTACTTCCTCAGCCGCTACCGCAGGATAATGCCGGACGGCGGCGTCATCAGGGTCAAGACCGACAGCCGGTTCCTCTTCACCTACACGCGCTATGTCGTGGAGCGCAATCATCTGCCGCTGCTCGCCATCTCGGAGGACATCTACGCTCCGGGCGCAGGCGTAGCGGCCGAGGTGACGGACATACAGACCTACTATGAGCAGCAGTGGCTCGAGCGCGGCATAAGCATCAAATACATCGCCTTCGCCCTGCCCGCTGACGGCGATCTCACCGAGCCCGACGTGGAGATACCGCTCGACTCCTACCGCAGCTATCACCGCCAGAAGCGTTCGTCGCTTGAAACTTCGAAATAAATACCTATTATATATAATGACTATCTATCCCAAACTTATCATAGACGCCCTCTCGCAGGTGCGCTACCCCGGTACGAAGAAGAATATCGTCGAGTCGGGCATGGTGGAGGACAATATCCGCATCGACGGCAACAAGGTGTCCTTCACGATCAAGTTTCCCCATGAGACCGACCCGTTTGCCCGCTCGGTGGTCCGCGCGGCCGAGGCTTCGATCAAGACATATGTCAGCAAGGACATCGAGGTGAACATCACGGTGGCCCGCGCCGAGGAGCCAAAGAAGAGCGAACCGATACTGCCGAACATCAAGAACATCATAGCCGTCTCCTCGGGCAAGGGCGGCGTGGGCAAGAGCACCGTGGCGGCCAATCTGGCCGTGGCGCTCGCCACCAAGGGCCTCCGTGTGGGCCTGCTCGACGCCGATATCTTCGGGCCCTCGATGCCCAAGATGTTCCATCTCGAGGGCTTCCAGCCTTTCGGCGAGACAGTGGGCGACAAGCAGCTCATCATCCCCGCCGAGAAGTACAACGTCAAGATGCTCTCCATCGGCTTTTTTGTCAACCCCGACACCGCCACGCTCTGGAGGGGAGCCATGGCGAGCAACGCCCTCAGGCAACTTATCTTCGAGGCCGACTGGGGCGACCTGGAATACTTCATCCTCGATACGCCTCCCGGCACGAGCGACATTCATCTCACGCTCCTCCAGTCCGTGCCCGTGACGGGAGCCGTGATAGTCAGTACACCGCAGCAGGTGGCTCTGGCCGATGCGCGCAAGGGTATTGACATGTATCAGAACGACAAGGTCAATGTGCCGATACTCGGGCTGGTGGAGAACATGTCGTGGTTTACGCCCGCGGAGCTCCCGGAGAACAAGTACTACATCTTCGGGCGCGGCGGCGTGAAGCGGCTGGCCGAGGAGATGAAGGTGCCCCTGCTGGGCGAGATACCGCTCGTGCAGTCAGTCTGCGAGAGCGGCGACGAGGGCATCCCGGCGGTCATCGATACCGACTCTGTGGCCGGACGGGCCTTTGCCGCTCTGGCCGACCGCCTCGTCGAGGCTACGGACAGGCGCAATCGCGAGCTGCCGCCCACGGTGCCCGTCGGTGTGAGATAAGACAGGGGGATTACAATAAAGTTTTCTGAAACAGCACTGCGTTGGCAAATTCTCCCCGCGGCAGTGCCAGCCAGTCGGTGAGTATGCAGCAGTCACGGTAACCGGCCTTGCGGAACAGGCGCAGGGAGGCCGTGTTGCTCTCGGCGGCTACGGCGTAGAGCGTGTGCATGAGGAGCTGCCGGTAGGCGTACTCCTCGAGCAGCGAGAGTATCTCGGTGCCGTAGCCGATGTGCTGGTAATCGGGAAAGACGAGGATGCCTATTTCGGCCCGCATGTTGCGCGGGTCGAAATTGCTCAGGTCGACAAACGCCACGGACGTCTCCGTCTTTTTCTCTGCCGCCACGAGGCGCAGCTGGCCGTCCTTGTAGATGTCGCCCGTGGTATCCTCGATGAAGCGGCGCAGAAAATAGCGCGAGTAGGGGACATTGGTGTTTGTGCTGTCCCAGAATCCGGTATAGTTCTCTATCTTGGCCATTTCGGCCAGATCTTCGGGCTCGAGAGCCCTGAGGAATAATTTCTCTCCGCTCAGCAGCATCAGAAAAATCGTTTGTATTTTATATATAGGTGCAGAAGCCCGTGGATGTGTTTGAGCGCCATGGGCGAAAGGAGTTTGCGGCGCGTGATGCGCTGGCAGTGGTGACGGATGGTATACTCGGGGAGGTAGACGAGATGATAGCCCGCGGCCCGCACACGCAGGCAGAAGTCGGCGTCCTCGGGGCCGTAGAATATTTTCTCGTCGAGCTCGCCGGCCTTCTCGTAGGCCTCTCGCCTGATCATCTGGCAGGCGCCGATGAGATACTCGGGCTCGAAGCGGTGCTGCATCCTCTCGATGCCGTAAGCGTAGCGGTAGCCGTGGCGGTGCAGCAGGCTCCTCACCTTCTCTCCTATGCCTGGGTAGGGCTTGCAGCTCTCCTGCACGAGGCCGTCTGCGTCCACCAGCCGGCAGCCTGCGATGCCCACTTCGGGGTGAGCGTCCATATATTCCATCATTCCCCGGGCAGTCTCCTCGGTGGGCTCTGTGTCGTTGTCCAGTATCCAGAGATAATCGCCCTTGGCCCGCTCGAGAGCGCGGTTGCGGGCGTAGGCCACGCCGCGGTTGTATCCCAATTCTATCAGATGGATGTCGGGGTAGTGCTCCCGCATGTACTCCGTCGTGCCGTCGCTGCTGCCGTTGTCCACCACGATGATCTCGGCGTCAGGCTGCGAGAGCAGGAAACCGAGCGAGCGGAGGCAGAGAGACAGGAAGCGCTTGCCATTCCAGGTGATGAGAATGATGGATAGTCGCATGTTTCTTTATCCGAATAGTTTTATCTTGAGCGCCCTCAGCGCGGAGAAGAATTCGCCCGAGGAGTGGAACCGCCGGAGCTGCGAGAACACGAACGAGGGCGAGAGGAAGTAGCGCAGGTTGGCGTAGAAGAGTATCCTCTCCATCTCGCGGGCCGAGAGGTTGGGGTAGCTGACGATGGAGCTGCGCTGCACATCGGTCGGCACATAGTCGCCCGTCGTGATCCAGCCGTTCTGGCGCGCGAGTTTGTAGAACTCGGTGCCGGGGAAGGGCGAGACGATGTTGAACATTATCTGGTCCACCTTGAGCTGGCGCGCCCGGCGGATGGTGTCCCGGAGCTTCTCCCGTGTCTCGAGCGGCGAGGTGCCGATGAGGATGTTGAGCTTGACGGGGACGTTGTATTTCTTCAGCAGCCCGATGGCCTTGTAGATCTGCTCCCGTGTGATGCCTTTCTTGATGTAGCGGAGTATCTTGTCGTCAAACGATTCCACGCCGAGGTCCACATAGCGGCATCCCGAATTGCCCAGCATTTCCGCCACCGGTTCGGTTATCTCGTCCACCCTTGCCTGACAGCCCCAGGCCAGATGGAGGCGGCGCAGCGCATCCGTGAGTCCGCGTGTGCGCCCTTCGCCCCAGAGGAAATTGTCGTCCATAAATCCGATGGCTTTGTAGCCCTCGGCGGCGAGCTGCTCGAGCTCGCGGGTCACATTCTCCACCGAGCGGAAGGACACGGGCGGTTTGCGGCCATTATCGCGGCGGTATTCTATCTCGCGGGCAAAGGTCAGGGAGCTCGGCACGCAGTAGATACACTTGAACGGGCACTGGCGCGAGGTCAGCACTGGCGTGTAGGGCGTAAGCTTGAGCTTCGGGTTGTGATAACGGCGGTCGCCCAGCAGATGACGGGCGGGAAACGGCAGAATGTCGAGGTCCTTGATAAGGGCGTGCGGCCTGTTGTTGACCACGTCCCCGCCGCGCAGAAACGAGATGCCGTCCGTAGCCTGCCAGCTGTCCTTCTCTCCGCTGTAGAACGCTTCGAGGAGCTCCCTCAGGGCCAGGTCGGGCTCGCCGCGCACTATGATGACGCGGTCGTGGCAGAGACATTTGTTGATATAATAGGTGGGGCCGGGGCCGAGCAGCAGACAGTAGGCTTCGGGCCTCAGGGAGTGGATGGTCTCTATGGCGTGGATGTCGTTCTCCACCGAGAGATTGACAGTCCATATGGAATAGAAGTCGCTGTCGTCGTTCCTGATAAACTGGCAGAAGTCGTCCTTCTCGTAGGTAAAGTCGTGGTAAGCCACCTCGAAGTGGTCGGAAGCCTCGATATAGGCCGCCGTAGTCAATTCATAGATATTGGGCGTCGGATATACTACATGTGTACACCCCGAACTTCTCTCGGCAGGGCGTTGTCCCTTGAGAGGAGGAGGTATCAGAAAGGTTATTTTCAGTTTTTCCACAATGTTGTCCGTCTTTTATATGTTATGGCCGCTCCTGAGGATGGCCGTCGTGGGCTACTTCTTTCCTTCGCTCAGGTCATCTCTGATATGTTTCCGGGAAGGGATAAAGAGAAGCGATGTCACTATACATATTAACGCGCAGAAGCCTCCGATATTATTAACGGTAGCATAATAAGCCCACAAATCGAAGATGGTAACGATGGCGAAGGACACGATGCGTGTGCCCCAGAGCATGCGGTAGCGGGCCACCCTTTCGGGGAAGCTCAGCGAGAGATGGCGTGTCAGCATGTTGCCGAAGACCTTGATGGAGAGCGGGACAATGAGCAGTGTGAGCATGATGCACACGGTGTTGATGACATACGCGGCGGTCGCGTTGCCCGCCATAAATCCCTTGGCCAGCGGCTGCGACTCGTAGACCAGCGCAAAGAGTGCCGCCGTCAGGATATATCCCGCGTAGAGCAGCGAGAATTCTATCGACAGCCGTTTGATGGTGTTCTCTTCGTTGTTTTGCATTTGTATCAGTTGTTAAAGTCGGTACGATTGATGATGGAGCGGCCCAGCGTGACCTCGTCGGCATATTCCAGTTCGTCGCCCACGGCCACGCCGCGCGAGATGACTGTGAGCCTGACGCCCGTGCCGGCCAGACGCCGCGAGATGTAGAAATTGGTCGTGTCTCCCTCCATCGTGGGGCTCATGGCGAGGATCACCTCCCTGATGCCGCCGGCCTTCACCCGCTCCACGAGCGACTCGATCTCTATGTCGCCCGGGCCGATGCCCTCCACCGGAGAGATGATGCCGCCCAGCACATGATAGAGCCCGTTGTACTGCTGCGTGTTCTCGATGGCCATGACGTCCTGCACATTCTCCACCACGCAGATCGTCGTGCTGTCGCGGCGCGGATTGGCGCAGATGTCGCAGACGTCCGTGTCGGAGATGTTGTGGCATATCCTGCAATACTTCACCTCGTGGCGCAGCGTCGTGATGGCCTCCGCCAGGCGGTCGCTCACCTCTGTGTCGCTGCGCAGCAGAAACAGCACGAGGCGCAGGGCCGTCTTGCGTCCTATGCCCGGCAGTCGCGAGAATTCCTCTACGGCCTTGCCGAGGAGCTTGGAAGGGTATTGTTGTTCCATTTCCTAAGGTGCGCGGGGCGGAGAGCGCCGCCGGCATTTATTAATATGTAATGCAAAGTTAAGAAAACTCGCGGGAAATTCCTAACTTTGCAAATATTAATGAGACAAACCCCATGATGGAAAAGGCGCCGTACCCCCGCAGAAGCAAATATGAGATAGTCACCTCCGAGTTTGTTATGAGCAACACGGACATAGCGCGCTGCCCCTCGGACGGCCGCCCCGAATACGCCTTCATAGGGCGCAGCAACGTGGGCAAGAGCAGCCTCATCAATATGCTCTGCGGCCGCAAAAAACTGGCCCTTACCTCGGCACGCCCGGGCAAGACGATGCTCATCAATCACTTCATCATCAACGGCAAATGGTATATCGTCGACCTCCCCGGCTACGGCTACGCGCGGCGCTCCAAGAGCGATGTGGCGCGCCTTAAAGAGATGATCGACTCCTACGTCTACGGCCGCACCGCGCTCACCTGCCTCTTCGTGCTGGTGGACAGCCGTGTGCCGCCCCAGCCTGTGGACCTGGAGTTCATCAACTCTCTCGGCGAGCACGGCGTCCCCGTGGCCATCGTCTTTACCAAGGCCGACAAGGCCGGCGACAAGGCTACGCGCCGCAATATCGACGATTTTCTCGCAGCCCTCTCCGAGCATTGGGAAGAGCTTCCGCCCGTGTTCGTGACCTCCGCCCTGAGAAAGACGGGCCGCGAGGAGCTCCTGAAATACATACACTCCGTCAACGTTTCTCTCTCGGAGAAACCGCAAAAAAGCTGAATTATGACCACAAAAGAAATGCGCGATGCGGGGATGCTTTACAATCCCTCCGAGGCTCCGGACCTGAGGAGCGAATATCTCCGCGCCGCAGACCTCCTCTTTCGCTACAACAATATTCCCTTCAGCGATACCGCCGCGCGCACCGCATTGCTGCGCGAGCTGCTCGGCTCCATGCAGGACGACTGCCGCATACTCTCGCCCTTCCACTGCGACTTCGGTTACAACATCCACATAGGGCGCCGGTTCTTCGCCAATGCAGGGCTCGTCGTCCTCGACACGGCGAGCGTGGAGATCGGCGACGATGTGCTCATCGGCCCGCAGGTGGGCCTCTATGCCGCCTATCATCCCGTCGACGTGGAGCGCCGCGCCGCAGGCCTGGAAGCCGCCGCCCCCATCAGAATTTGCGACAAGGTGTGGATAGGCGGCCATGTCTCCGTCCTCCCGGGCGTGACGATAGGCGAGGGGAGCGTCATCGGCGCCGGCAGTGTTGTGACCCACGACATCCCGCCACGTAAGGTGGCCTACGGCAATCCCTGCCGCGTGGTGCGGGATATATAGCCGGCGTAGTGCGCGATATGCTCTATTTGATTATTTGATGAAAAATCTTTAACTTTGCCGTGACTGTAACTAACAAAGAATATTTTGCCATGAAGAGATTTGTAACGATTTCGGCCATTCTGCTGGCCGCTCTCACGACTTTGCCCGCAGCGGCAGGCCGGAGGGCAGAGCACGTAGTGTTTATCGGATTGGACGGCTGGGGAGCCTACAGCGTACCCAAGGCCGCTGACATTCCCAATATCCGCTTCCTCATGCAGAGCGGCGCCTATACGCTGCACAAGCGCAGCGTGTTCCCTACCGCCAGCGCCATCAACTGGGCCTCGATGTGGAACGGCTGCCCCACGGAGATACACGGCTACACCGAATGGAACAGTCGCAAGCCTACGACGCCGCTGCCGGAGAATGCAGCCAACGCACGCGGGCTTATCCCCACGGTCTTCTCGCTCCTCAGGGAGCAATACCCTAAGGCCGTAACCGCTTGGGTAGGCTGGTGGGACGTGATAGGTGACCTCATCGACACGGCCTGCGTCAACTATAAATATATCGTTCGCGACAGCGAGGCCAACATCAGCGGCGCCACGAAGCACACCTGTGAGATGATACTGCGTCATAAGCCCACGCTCACCTTTGTCTCCTACGACGAGCCCGATGCCGTGGGCCATCAGATAGGCCACGACACGCCGGCCTACTACGACACGCTCAGCGTGCTGGACAGGCATATCGGACAGATAATCCAGGCTACCAGGGACGCCGGCATCTATGACAATACCATATTTATTATTACTGCCGACCACGGAGGAGTGGGCAAGGGTCACGGCGGACGCTCGCTTTTGGAGTACGAGACGCCTTTCATCATCTCCGGCAAGGGCGTCAGGCCCCTGGGCCCGTTCAAGGAGAGCATGATGCAGTATGACGTAGCGGCCACCACCGCCTACATTTTCGGCCTCAAGACGCCGCAGGTATGGGTGGGCCGCCCCATGAAGCAAGTGTTCAAATGATAACAGTTTTGTAATTTCCTCTCCCTAACTTTGCACTCAAATACAGTATATATATTATGCGTAAAAGATTTTTTCTGTTTGTAGCGGTCGTTGCCGCATTTGTGATGGCCGCGGCTGCGCCCAAGGCCAAGTATGTATTCTTTTTCATCGGTGACGGAATGGGCGTCAACCAAGTGAACGGTACCGAGACGTATCTCGGCGCACTGAAGGGCAGGATAGGCATAGAGCCGCTCTGCTTCCCGAGCTTTCCCAATAGCGCTTTTGTCAACACTCAGTCTGCCACCAACGGCGTGACCGACAGTGCGGCGGGAGGTACGGCCCTCGCTACCGGCAATAAGACTAAGAACGGCGCTCTGGGCGTATTGAAAGACCTCACCACGCGCGTCAAGAGCATCGCCGAGGAGGCGCGCGACGAGGGATATGCCGTCGGCATTTCGACCACGGTATCCGTGGACCACGCCACGCCCGGCGCATTCTATGCCCATGTCAAGAACCGCAACATGTACCACGAGATAGGTCTGCAGTTGATTGACTCCAAGTTTGACTTCTTTGCCGGCTCCGAGTTTCTCCAGCCCAACAAGAACGGAGAGGACCTCTACGAGCTGTGCCGCAAGGGCGGCTATACCATAGCCCGCGGCCTCAAGGATTTCGAGGCCAAGAAGGCCGGCGCCGACAGGATAATCCTCTTCCAGACGCCCGAGGCGGCACGCATCAATACCTCCTGCCTGCCCTATAAGCTGGACCGCAAGGCCGACGACCTCACGCTCCGGCAGATAGCCGAGAGCGGTATCGACTACCTGATGAACCGCCACAAGAAGGGCTTCTTCTTTATGCTTGAGGGCGGCAAGATAGACTGGGGATGCCACTCCAATGACGCCGCAGCCGCATTCAACGAGATTATCGATATGGACGCGGCTGTCAAGGTGGCCTACGAATTCTATAAGAAGCATCCCAAGGAGACGCTCATCGTCATCTCGGCCGACCATGAGACCGGAGGCCTGGCCCTGGGCCGTGGTCCGTACGAGCTGCACCTCGACCGCTTGCAGTATCAGCGCAATACCGCCGCCATATTCTCCGTGCGCGCCGACTCGCTCTTTAAGAGCAAAGGAGCCGACAATGTGACGTGGGACGACATGAAAGCCCTGCTCACCGACGGATTCGGATTCTGGAGCCATGTGAATATAAGCGCAGATCAAGAGAACCGTCTGAAAGCCTCCTTCGAGGCTACCAAGGCCGGCGCAGCGCGTCAGAAGAACGAATATGACAGCACCAACGGCATCTCGACTACCGCCAAGAAGGTGATGGACGAGTGCGCGCTGGTAGGCTGGCAGAGCGGAGGACACTCCGACGGTTACGTACCTGTCTTCGCGATAGGTGCAGGCGCCGAGCAATATCACGGACGCATCGACAATACGCTTATCCCCAAGTATATGGCCAAGGCTATGGGGATAAACTTTAAATAATCGAAATAACATCTTTTCTATTGAGGGACACAGAGGGGCCCGCAATGCCGCTGAACGCATTGCGGGCCCTACTTATTGCCGCGCTCTGCCATTCGCTTCCCACGCGCTGCGAGCGCGTCCCGATGGCGGAAATTCTCATGCGGACGAAAAATAATTCTCATGCGACAAGAATTAATTCTCGTGGGGTGAGAAAAATCCTCGTGGGAGGAGGAAAAATTCTACTACGAGATAAAAATTTTTATCTCGTAGTAGACGATCGTTCTGCTCGCAGAAGAAAAAATTTATCTGCGAGTAGAATTTGCCCGTCTCGCAGGGACTGAAAATCATATAGTTGATAAGGGG
>OMUV01000021.1 GCA_900314335.1 uncultured Prevotellaceae bacterium
CTGGCTCGCTCTTGGCCGCTGAGGGCAGCGGCCCTCCCAGTTAATGCGGCGCAAAGCCCTTCTCGCATCTCGTTGCGCTATTCCCTATGCGGCGGTACGGGCCGCGTTGTTGCGGCCCTCCCAGTTAATACAAACCACGTGATTTTCAGCTTCTGCGAGAGGGGTAAAATCTACTCGCAGATAAATTTTTTTATCTGCGAGTAGAACGATCGTCCACTGCGAGATAAATTTTTTTATCTGCGAGTAGAATTTCTTCTTCTCCGATGGGGATTTCCGCGGGGCGGAAGGGAAGGCGTCAGAAGTACTCCGTGCGGCATTCGGCGCCGAGGTAGCGCTCAAAGGCGTCCTTCATGAAGTTGAGGCAGGCGGTCACGGCGTCCTTGTCGCCGTCGTAGCCGTTGACCAGCGCGAGCATGTGGGTCGTGGCGAGCGTCATCTTGGTGCGTTCGTTGTCGCTGGTCGGTGTGCCGATGCCTCCCACGGCGTCGCGGTAGACGGGCATGCCCTCGATGTTGATAACACCGCGGCCTATGCCCTCGTAGGGCTCGCCGTGGCGGCCTATGCCGAGCGTGATGTCGGGCCCCGAGATCAGGTCGTAGTCGAAGCACCCTATGCTGTAGCCGCTGCGGAGGCTGGCCAGATTGCCGATGTCGACGGCGGTGCTGATGCTCCACAGCTCCTTGCCCTGAATGACGCGGCGGAGCAACTGCTCGTCGGAGGGACGGTAGCGCGACGGGTCTTTGCCGCAGGCCTTGTAGGCCGCGCGCGTGGCCGCGATGCCGGGGATGAGTTTGATGGTGTCCACGCTGTAGAGCGACGCCGCGCGCTTCTCTTCGGCGCGCATCTCGGAGAGCAGCGCCTCGTCGGAGGGCGTGTTGGTGAACGAGGCGTAGAGCGCGCCGCCCACGAAGGCCGGCACACGCTCCCTTATCTCCGGCGAGAGGGTGATATTCTTGCTTTCCATAACGAAGATTCTTGCTTTCTCGGCAAATTTACCTATTTCCCTGCTTTCCCCAGTCGCATCATGCCGGAGATGTGAGCTCTCCGAAGTACGCTTGTGATAATTATCTGCCTTTGGGGTAGCGGATTGCGAGTTGCGGCTGTCGTTTGCCCTTGTCGCGTAGGCCGTACGCGACGGCGGAAATATGTAAATCTATCCGCAATTCTTATAACAGCTCCTTCGGAAAATGATTATAATTTTGCAGGCGATATGAATAATGCCCCAATAATCCGTGACATGATACGGGACATCCGATGCCTTTAGGGGAATAATAGTGGCATAGCTTTTGCAAATGTCTGAATGCGCGCTCTTGTGCTTCCTTACGGGAGCCTTAAATGCGGGATGTGGAATATTAAAATTCCGAAAATCACAAGCATTGAGCACAATATCATATCCCGGACTGCAAGGGAATTCATAATTTTGCAGCCTGAAATGAAAGAGCGGGGGAGCGCGGCACGCCTGAGGCTCCCCGGAGACAACAACAAGGGAAATAAAACTATTATATATATGAATACTATCAGCAACAAGCAGTACGGCGGTGAGCGCCCTCTGTTCGGCGTAAGCGACACGCGTCTGGAGAACATTGTAATCACGGACGGAGAGTCGGGCATCAAATTCTGTAAGAACATCGAGTGCGACAACTCGAAATTCTACGGCAAATATCCGTGGTGGCATGTGGACGGCAGTCTGATCACACGCTGCTACTTCGCGCCCGGGAGCCGCTCCGCCATCTGGTACAGCGACAACATGACTATGAAGGACTCCGTGATCGACGGGCCCAAGTTTTTCCGCGAGATGAACGGGCTCACGCTGGAGAATGTGCGCATCAACGACGCCGACGAGACCTTCTGGCACGTCAACGGCGTCCGGGCGACGAACCTGCGTCTGCACGAGGGCACATATCCCTTCATGCACAGCTCCGACATATACGTCGACGGCCTGGAGAGCGATGCGAAGTACATCTTCCAGTACTGCAAGAACGTCGAGGTGCACCACGCTAAGATCACGACCAAGGATAGCTTCTGGGAGTGCGAGAACGTGACGGTCTACGACTCCGAGATCGACGGCGAGTACACGGCCTGGCACAGCAAGAACGTGCGCTTTGTCAACTGCCACTTCGCCGGCGAGCAGCTCTTCTGCTATGTGGACAACCTCGTGCTGGAGAACTGCACCATTGACGCCGCCTCCGACCGCATGTTTGAGGACTCGACCGTCGAGGCGGACATCCGCGGCAGCATCACCGAGGTCAAGAACCCCGTCGCCGGGCATATCGTGGCCGACAAGATAGGCAAGGTGACCTTCGACCGCTACGCCCGCCCCACGACCTGCGTCATCGAGGAGCGCTGCAGCAAGGACGGCCAGGAGTGCGCCTGAGAGCGCGCCGACGTCTCCCTTTGCGACGCCCGTGAGCGCCTCTGAAAGGCTGCAAGCCGCCCTGTCCTTACGCGGGACAGGGCGGCTTGATTCTATAGGGGCGCTACAAGGGACTGCTAAAAAATAAATTAGTAACTTTGCATGGCTTAATATATAAGATATGAAAATAGCTTTGATAGGCTACGGCAAGATGGGACACATGATCGAGAAGGTGGCCCTAAAGCGTGGTCATGAAATAGTGTGTATTATTGATGTGGACAATCAGGAGGATTTTGACAGCGAGGCCTTCCGCAGCGCCGACGTGGCTATCGAGTTCACCTCTCCGGGGACTGCTTACCAGAATGTGAAGAAGGCCTTTGCCCACGACGTGAAGGTGGTCTCCGGCAGTACGGGCTGGATGAGCGCTCACGAGGACGAGATGCGCCAGCTCTGCGCCTACGGGCTGCACACGCTCTTCTGGAGCAGCAACTTCTCCGTGGGAGTGGCGCTCTTCAACGCGCTCAATGTCTATCTCGCCAAGCTGATGAACTCGCAGCCCTCCTACGACGTCCGCGTGACCGAGACCCATCACATCCACAAGCTCGACGCGCCCAGCGGCACGGCCATCACGCTGGCCGAGGGCATCATAGCCCACCTGGACCGCAAGAGCGGCTGGGAGAAGGGCGTGCTCATCGCTCCCGACGGCACAAAGAGCGGCACGGACAATGTCGCCCCCGACATTATCCCCATCGACTCCGTGCGCCGCGACGAGGTGCCGGGCATCCACTCCGTGATCTACGACAGCGAGGCCGACTCCATCACCATTACCCACGACGCCCACTCGCGCATAGGCTTCGCCCTCGGCGCAGTGCTCGCTGCCGAGTACACGGCCACGCACACCGGTATGCTCACGATGCACGACCTGTTTCATTTATAATCTATCGTCCCCATTATGACAGACAACGCTAACAAAAAGCCCGACACGCCGCGCCAGCGCCCGCTCCGGCGGCGCATCTTCTGGTGCTGTGTCTGGTGTGTGTGCATCATAGCCTTCCTCATCTGGATCAAGTGCCTCTGGGGAGTCATCGTGCTGCCGTTCATCTTCGACATATATATATCCAAGAAGGTGAACTGGAACTGGTGGAGGCAGCTCAAGAGCAGCCGCGCCCGCGTCATCATGAGCTGGGTGGACGCCATCGTCTTCGCCCTCGTGGCCGCCTACTTTGTCAACCTTTATTTCTTCCAGAACTTTGTCATCCCCTCCTCGTCGCTTGAGAAGAGCCTCCTCACGGGCGACTATCTCTTCGTCAGCAAAATGAGCTACGGCCCGCGCAAGCCCATCACGCCGCTCTCCATCCCCATGGTGGCCAACAACCTCCCCATCACCGGCACCAAGAGCTATCTCGAGTGGCCGAGGTGGAAGTATGAGCGCGTCAGGGGCTTTGGCAATGTGAAGCTCAACGATATCGTCGTCTTCAATTACCCCTCCGGCGACACGGTAGCCACGGCTGTGGAGAATCAGGACTATTACGGCCTCTGCTATCAGGCGGGCGCGGAGCTCCTGCCGCCGGGCGACATGACGGGCATGAGCTGGCAGGAGCAGCTGGATGCTTTCGCCGCACAGTATGCCGCAGGCCGCAGTTACATAGTGGCCCATCCCGAGCAGTTTGGCAAGGTCATCAGCCGCCCTGTGGACCACCGCACCAACTATGTCAAGCGCTGCGTGGGTTTGCCGGGGCAGACGCTCCAGATAAAGCACGGCATAGTCTATCTCGACGGCAAGGCTAACAAGGAGCCCGACGAGGTGGAGTACGGCTACATAGTGACATTCCGCGTCAACCCGCCCACCGACCTCATCAAGGAGCTTGGCATCTCGCAGGAGGACCTGAGCGAGCCTTCGCCCTACGACCCGATGACGCGCTACATGCCCCTGACGCACCATGCGCTCAGTGTGCTGCGCTCCAGACGGGACATCGTCAAGGCTATCTCCGTGGCGCCGCCCTACAGCTCCGACCTCTACCCGCTGGACATGGTGAAAAACTGGACAACGCACGATTACGGGCCCGTCTGGATACCGAAAAAGGGCGCCACCATCCGTCTTACGAAAGACAATTACGCTCTCTACGAGCGCCCGATACGCATCTACGAGGGCAACAAGCTCGAGGTGCGCGACGGCAAGATATACATCAACGACCGTCAGACGGACAAGTACACGTTCCGGATGGACTACTACTGGATGATGGGCGACAACCGCGACCGCTCCGCCGACTCCCGCTTCTGGGGATTCGTGCCCGAGGATCACATCGTGGGCAAGCCGATATTCATCTGGCTCTCGCTGGACAAGGACTACTCGCTGCTCGACGGCAAGATACGCTGGAGCAGGATTTTCCGTAAGGTAGACAATATCAAGTAAAGCATCAAACAGAGATAAGGCCTTGCTAACGCGGCGTAAAGTGGTATGGACGGCGGTCATCGCCTTTGCTGCGGTCACCCTGCTCTTATGGCTGGTCAGCGTCACGGTGGCCACGGAATATACAGTGGTCTCGCCGCCGCGCGTAGGGCAACTCATGGAGGGCGACAGGGTAGTGGTCTCGCGCCTGAGCTACGGGCTCAGACTGCCGTGGCCCGGATTGCAGTTCTCGCGCCGCCTTAGCTACCGCCGCCCGGAGAGAGGCGACATCATGGCCTTCAATCTCCCCTCCGACTCGCTGCATACGCTTCTCAGTCGGCCCGTCGTCTTCGGCACATGCCTCGCGCTCCCCGGCGATACGGTCTATGTGAGCCGCACGGGGCTATTGAGGCGCACACCGAGCCGCGGCTTCTTCCCCTTCGCCATTCCCGCCCGCGACGTCCCCGTCAGGGTCACGCCCTGGAACGCTTCGCTGCTCTGCTCGGCGCTCAATCTCCACGAACCCTGCCACACCGCCGCGCTCAAGGGCGACACACTCATGGTCGACGGCCACAGCGCCG
This sequence comes from uncultured Prevotellaceae bacterium, assembly GCA_900314335.1. Taxonomy (GTDB): domain Bacteria; phylum Bacteroidota; class Bacteroidia; order Bacteroidales; family Bacteroidaceae; genus UBA6398. The sequence continues at coordinate 5,324 of OMUV01000021.1, forward strand.
AGTTTATCGCCTTCACGCAGGACTATTTCTGGGCCTACAGCGGCGCGCAGAGCGACAAGTTCGACTCGCGCTTCTTCGGGCTGCTGCCCGAGAGCCACATCATAGGCCGCGTGGTGGGCATATTCTTCTCGCTCCGCCCGCACGCCCCGCTACGGAGCCGCCTCAGGGCCGGCAGAATGTTCAAGGCCATCTAAAACATCATCAAGTGAAATCCGCAGCTCTTCTTTCCTCTGCCTATCTGCCGCCCGTGCAGTGGTTCACCAAACTCGTCGCATATCCCACGGTATATATCGAGCAGCACGACCATTACATGAAGCAGACCTTCCGCAACCGCTGTGTCATACGCACGGAGGCCGGCGAGCAGGTGCTCACAGTGCCGGTCACCGTCCCCACGCCCAAGGCCGAGATGCGCGACGTGCTTATCAGCGACCACGGCGACTGGCGCCGGCTCCACTTCCAGGCGCTCAGCGCCGCCTACGAGCGCTCGCCCTTCTTCGAGTTTTACGCCGACGATTTCCGCCCGTTCTACTCCGAGACCGCAGGCGGGCTCCTCGACTTCAATCAGCGCCTCGTCGCCCTCATCTGCTCCCTGCTCGACATTGCTCCCGACATCCGCCTCACCGATTCCTACGCCGATGCCGAGGCGCTCGATGCCGACGATTACCGCGACGCCATCCATCCCAAGCATCCCGCGGCCGATCCCGACTTTACGCCCGACCGCTATGTGCAGATGTTCTCCGCCCACTACGGTTTCCGGCCCAACCTGAGCATCGTCGACCTGCTCTTCAACCGCGGCCCGGAGGGACTGATTACGCTCATCCGCAGTTCGCAGGCCGCCCACGCCCGCTTCCCCGGGCTCTGACACACCATCGCTATGCTACAGAGAGATTACTTCATACGTATCATCGAGGAATTCGGCCGCGCGCTGCAGGTGTGGCTCGGCCGCCGCGAAGAGCCCGACGGCCAGCAGAAGCTCGAGGACCTCTACACGGCCTACCTCGGTTCGTACACCACGCTCCGCAATATGACATGGCAGGAAGCCGTAGCCTACGCCGCCGACCACTGGAGCCCCGAGCGCCGCATACGCATGCTCGAGATGCTCGCCGACCTCTGGATGTACGAGGGCGAGACTAAGCAGAACCCGCTGCGCGACATGCTGCTCGACAAGGCCTTCATGCTTTACGATTACATCGAGAGCAAGAGCGGCGAGTACTCGCTCGTCAGGCGCCGCAAGATGAAGCACATCGC
>OMUV01000028.1 GCA_900314335.1 uncultured Prevotellaceae bacterium
ACGCTGCCGTCGGCCTCGCGTACGATGTTGATGCCCTTCTGGAGGGCGGGTATCTCAACGCCGTCTACGGTGTAGATGTGCTTGCGACCGTCAGCTGCGCGCGGCGTAACCTTCGTCTCATCGATGCCAACGATGTCGTTGGTGTAAGCGCCGTTGACCTCATACACCTTGCTGTTGCTGCCGAAGAGCACGGGGTGCATCTCGGTGCCGAGCGTCTGGTAGTAGGGCGAGCCGCCCTGAACACTGTCGTTGAGCATGAAGCAGAGAGCGCCGTTGTTCACCTGCTCGATGGTCACAGAGTCTACCTGATTGCCGATTGTCTCGAAGCAGTTGGTGAGGTACGGGGTGTTGGAGTCGGAGCGATAGAACGTGTTGGTGCCGCTCAGGCCCTCTACTTTACCGATGTTGTAGGCGTTGGTTACCTCTGCGTTGCCGCCGAGCCAGCCGGAGATAGCTGCGCATTCTGCATGACCGCTGATGTTACCGGTGTTGTAGCAGTTGTAGATTCTCACCTGCGAAGCGCTGCCCATGTTCACACCAAATATACCGGCTGCGTTGACGCCCGTATTAGAATCAACGGTGACGTTGGCCTCATTGCCGCAGTTGCGTATCGTAACGATGCCGGTAGAGGTGCTGGCAGACATGCCGACGATGCCGGCTGCGTAGGAGTTGCACTTCACGGAGCAAGTGGAGTCGACTACTACGTTCTCTATCAATGCGCCGCTGGTAATCACGCCGAATAGGCCCTGGTTCTTGAGATCGTTCTCAATCTTGAGGTTGCTGATCTTGTGGCCCTGTCCGTCGAAGTGTCCGCTGTACGGTATGGCCTCCGTGCCGATGCCTGCGTAGTCGGTGATGCCGGTCATGTCGATGTCGTTAGCCAGACGGAGGGTGACGTCGGGAAGCGTGTAGCCGTTGTTGAAGTCACTGGAGGCTGCAAGCAGCTGAGCCGGAGTGCTGATGAGGCGGGCGCCGCAAATGGTGCAGATGCCGTCATCGCCGTACTCATGAGGAGCGTAGGTGAGTTCGCCTTCTGTGTTGGTGTATGTGACCTCGAGCATAGCACCTTCGCATATTACTTTGCCGGTAGCGTATACTTTTTCGTGGTCGCCCGTAGGATAAGGATACTCATCCGTGCCGAGGGTCTGCACCCAAGGAGTGCCGCCGTTCTGGTAAGCGTTGAGCTTGAAGGCTATCTCTCCGCTGCTGAGCTGCGAGGCGTCTACCTCCTGTGCTGTAGCGTTGATGGTGACCATGCTGGGATCTACGAAGTAGCTGTTCCTTATCGTCGGGTTGTTGCGGCCCATCACAGCGTTGTCGCCCTCGGCAACAGTCATCTGGGCTGCCATGACGCAGTTGTCTATCACGCAGCCGCCACCGCCGCCGCTCCAGCCGAGGATACCGCCGTTACCGAAGGACTGAGGTGCGTTGATCTTGCCGTAGAAAGCGCAGTTCTTAATAATAGTGTGAGTGTCTGGGCAGGAGATGAGACCTCCGAATGTGCCGTCGCCTACAAGGCCACTCTCAATGTCTACGTCCGAAACGCAGTTTTCCATCACGCTGTGTCCGGCCCAGTAGACGATACCGGCGGCATATTTGTTCATAGTGGTAAGCTTACCGGTGACGTGGAGGTTCTTGATCGTAGCTTCATTGGCGCTCAGTATCAGAGCGGCGGGGGTAGTATTGGTATTGTAGTTGACTGTAATCTTGTGACCCTGGCCATCGAATGTGCCGGTATAGTCTATCTGATTGTTTATACCGATACGTACGGAGTCTCTCTCAGAGATTTCGCTGAAATCAATGTCGTTCATGAGGCGTGCATTCATTCCGCCGTTCTCCTTCTTAAGGTTCACCATTCTTGCAAACCAGTTGAGCTCGCCCGGAGTCTTTAGCTCATAATATCCGTCCACGGGCTGCATGTAGTCCTCCTGTACGGTGTGGCAGTAAGAGCATACGCCCTCCTGGAAGTCGTGCGGCAGGGTTACTACGGTGCCCTCGGTGTTGGAATATCCGTTTACCTCGGCCGGCGTACCGTCGCAGTGAACGGAACCTGTGGCATATACTATTCCGTGATCGCTGAAGGGTACGGGATAAGCATCGGCGTCCTGACCGTTGTCCAGATTCTGGAACCATACCACTGTATCAATCTTGGCATTGAGAGTATAGCAGAGCATACCGTTGTCGATGCCGGTCTCGTCGATCTGGGTTGAGCCGGCGTCAGGAGTAAACTTGCCTGCGTTGGTATAGTAGCAATTGATAAGCTTGGGGGAGTTGCGCGCGAATACCATGCTCGGATTGTCTGCAGTAGCGGCTTGGAGGTCAGCGGCCACAAAGCAGTTCTCGACAGTCATGCCTCCGGTATCGGAGCTCCAGCCTACGATACCGCAGCAGCAGCCTGCATTGTCACCGGCGATAGAGCCGAGGAAGCCGCAGTTGACTATCTTGCTGCCTTTGTTGGCAACGCTGGCGATACCACCGCAAGAGCCGTCGCCGGTAAATGTGGTGACGATGTTCACCTTGCTTATACAGTTGATAACCTTGGTAGTGTCTACGACGTAGGCTACTACACCGGCTGCGTGCTGGCTACTCGTGACGATAGTACCCTCGGTGACGAGGTTCTTAACCACACCGTTCTTAACAAAGCGGAAGAGGCTGGTGTAGTCTTTGTCTGTCTCGAAATCTATGTTCACCGTGTGGCCCTGGCCGTCAAACCATCCCTGATAATCGTGGCCGCCGATACCGATTACAGTGCCCTGCGAAGTGTAGGCGCTGAAGTCGATGTCCTCCAGGAGGCGTACGTAGAATTTCTTGCCCGTAGCCTTGTTGACGCTCACAGCTATCCAGTTGAGCTGGTCTGCTGTGCTGACCTCGTAAACACTGTCGTTCATAGGCACATAGTTGGGCTCAGGTGTGCCGCATACCGTGCAAACGCCGTCGACAAAGTCGTGGTCCGGAATTTCCGGCGCAGCATAAATGTTGGTATATACCTGGTCGGGAAGTACAGTGCCGTCGCAGCGCAGCTCTCCTGAGGGGTATACCTTGGCATGATTGACAGTGTCGGGCACAGGGAATGCGTCCACATCCTTGCCCTCGGCGTCGATGTTCTGGCACCATTTCACGCTGTCCGCCTGATAGCCGTTGAGCATGTATGCGAAGGCGCCTGAGGCCAGAGCGTCTGCGTCAATGGCAGTGCCTTGCAGGCCGTTGATGTCGTAAGCGTTGTTGAGGCTTCCTGCCGAGCGAATAAGGCTGTTGTTGCCGTCGAGGCCCGATACGGCGCCAGTGTTGATGACACCGTCTACCTCGGCATTGCCTGCGCCCCAGCCGCTGATGGCTGCACTCTCGCGTCCGCCGGAGATGGTGCCGCTGTTGTAGCAGTTCTTGATGATAAACTTGACAGCGTTGGCCATACTAACGCCCACGATACCTGCGACATTAGCGCCGGTACCCGTGATGTTGGCTTCGTTGCCGCAGTTGATAAAATACGCTGTGCCGCTCTTTGTGCCGCCGGCTGCGATACCGGCCACATAGCTGCCGCCCGTGATGGAGCAGGAGCTGTCGATGAACAGGTTGCGAAACGTGGAGCTGCCGATGTAGCCGAACAGGCCCTGGTAGTCCGCTGTACTGTCGATCACGAGGTTCTTGATGCGGTGGAAGTTACCGTTGAGCTCTCCGCAGAACGGAACGGCCTCCGTACCAATCGGCGCCCACTCCACACCGGATAAATCGATGTCGGCTGTGAGCTCGCCCTTGATGGAGTCTGCGCCCGCGGCAACCATGTTGCCAAAGTTGACAAACTCCTCGGCGTTGCTGATCTGATACACCCCGTCGACCAGCTGCTGGGCGCGTGCAGGCACGATCGCCACGGCCGCAATGGCTGCGAGAAGCACCAGATGACTGAAGAAGTAGTTCTTTTTCATACTGATATTAAGTTGGTGTTAATACTCTACAAAGATATTGCTAAATTTTAATTGAGAATAGAAATTCCAGAAATATTCATGTTAAAAATTTAGTTGATAACAAAAAAATCAAATTACGAGGCTTTGCAAATGACAATTCTATACTGCAAAATATGTCATGGCCGGATAGGATAAAGACCGGAAAGGCTATCGGCAGCCTGCAATCTGTCTCGCGTGGCGTGGACGCATATATATACAAGTAGCGGTAAATGATGTCGTGTTGCGACCTCTCGTGGGCTGCTATACTCATATATATAATAGGTATGCTCGTAATCCGATTCAGCCGGCGAGAATATAACAGGCGACACGCATATATATAATAGGTGAAGCCGCAGAGTATTTCTACCCTGCGGCTTCACTTGCGTCGCTTAGCCTAAAGTGGCTCTCCGTGCGGAGGACGGGGCCGTGTTATGCTTCAGCCTCGGGCACGTCGGGCTCATCGGCTTTCTTGGCCGTGGCCTTGGTGGCGGCGGTACGTGTGCGCGTAGTAGCCTTGCGGGTCTTGCGCTTGGGCTTGCTCTCCTGCTCCTTCTCCTCCGTCACGCCGGCGAGCTCAGGATCGATAAGTATGCGTCCGCAGTATTCGCAGACGATAATCTTCTTGCGCATACGGATGTCTATCTGGCGCTGGGGCGGAATCTTGTTGAAGCAACCGCCGCAGGAATCCCTCTGCACATATACTATGCCGAGGCCGTTGCGGCTGTTCTTGCGGATGCGCTTGAAGGCGTTGAGCAGACGCGGCTCTATGGTCTCCTCGAGGTCGAGAGCCTGTGACCTGAGTTCCTCTTCCTGTGCTTTGGTCTCGGCTATGATGCCGTCGAGCTCTGACTTTTTCTGCGACAAGGTCTGCGAGAGGTCGCCTATCTTGGCGTTGTTCTCCTCCTCGTCCTTCTGCAGCTCGGCTATCTTCTCGTTAGCCTCGTTAATCCTCTTCTCAGCCAGTTGCACCTCGAGCGTCTGATACTCGACTTCCTTGCTCAGCGTGTCATATTCCCTGTTGTTGCGTACGTTGTCCAGCTGTTCCTGATATTTGGTGATGAGTGTCTGCGACTTTTCTATCTTGCCGCGGTTGTCGGCTGCGTTCTGGCGGCAGGCCTCGATTTCGTCCTGCAGTTTGCTGTTGCGGGTATGGAGTCCTTCTATCTCGTCCTCCAGATCCTGCACCTCAAGGGGCAGTTCGCCGCGGAGCGTCTTGATCTTGTCAATCTCGCTGAGCAGTGTCTGTAGCTTGTAGAGCGATCTGAGCTCCTGCTCTACAGTCATTTCTCCTTGCTCTGTCTTTTCTTCTCTTGCCATTTTGTATAGTATTTTATCGGATTTGTATCTATCTTGGTCCTGAATACGGGCAGCGCGGGATGGGCGCCGGAGATGATGTCGCCCAGCAGGTCGATGGTGTACTGCTCGCTCTGGTAATGCCCGGCCTCAAGGATCATAATCTCGTCCTCGTGGCCGAAGTAGTCGTGGTAACCAATCTCGCCGGTGAGGAAAGCCTGACAGCCCCGGGCTATGGCGTCGCGGAGGAGGAATCCTCCGGCTCCGCCGCAGATGGCGATGCGCGAGATGGGGCTCCCGCCGCGGTAGTCGTTGTGGCAGAGGCTCTCCACGCGGAATGTGCTGCTCACCTCTTCAAGCAGCTGCTCCGGAGTGAGCGGCTCGCTCAGGGCGGCTATCACGCCGCTGCCTGCACTCTCGGATATGGGGCGCAGGAAGGAGAGCACCTTGGCGCCGAGCTTTGCGGCTATGCGATAGTTTACGCCGCCCTCAGCATTGTCGAGATTGGTATGTGCGGCGTAGATGGCTATGTCGTGCTTTATGGCCAGGCTCGTCGCCCTCTCGGCCGTGCTGCCTCCGGCTATGTGACGCAGGGGATGGAACAGCAGCGGATGATGGGCCACGATCATATTGGCCGAAAGGCTTACGGCCTCGCGCACCACGTCCTCCGTCACGTCCAGACACAATAAGACCCCTGAAACTTCGGCCTCCGTTTGTCCTATCTGCAAGCCTGCATTATCATAGCTGTCTTGCAGCGGCAGTGGCGCGAAACGCTCAAGGGTCAAGATAACATCTTTTACTCTCACCTATGGGAATTTTAAAATATTCCGTTGCAAAGATATGAATAATAAACGGATTAAGCCCTCTTGCGGGTCAATTATTTCTGACGAAATCGCACATCGCCTTCCGGCGTCCGCTTGCGGAAGAATTTATGGGCTTCAGCAATATAAAATCAGGGCTGTCCGACAAGTTTCCGGCCTCTATGCGCAGAGCGGATCCGGGCCCGAAGAATTCTGTAATCCGTTTCTTCTCCGTGTGCAGCGTTTCACTCATCCGCCGTGATGAATAAAGAGCGAATAATCCGCATCGCGGAAAAGGGAATATACGCACATCTGAAAAAACCTTCCGCATACGCGGATACTCACATAGGACATGAGGGAAACTACATTTGAGATGTTTCTTCTCGTCTCAAATGTAGTTTTGGCCTTTTGGGAGCGTTGATTTTCAATATGTTGTAAAGGGGTGAAAACTGTCCTTTGGAGCGCCGCGAATGCGGACGTGGAGATAGCTGTGCACGGGAAACAGCTGGGAGTACCGCTGTAGCGCGGCCCGCATGCCCAAAAGGGCAAAGCGCGAAGTAATTTGCGGTGCAAGGGACGCATGACAGACTGAGAGACGTATAGCAAATATGCCATTCTATTCACTATGGCGGCGGCTGGCGGCCGTTGTGGTCAACGATACTCCCTGCTATAACTTCGCTATACGAAATACGCACCCATTTTCCGCTTCTATGAAAAAGGCATCCCCAACACTCCATTAACCCTTCCGCATGCGCGGTATCTCACATAGGACCTGAGGAAAACTACATTTGAGATGTTTCTACTCGTCTCAAATGTAGTTTTGGCCCTATGGAGAGGTTGATTTTCATATATTTACACGTGACGACATGAAACTATTCACGAATATATGAAAACACATAATCGGGCGTGCGTTCTATCCGCGCCAGAGCGCTTTGCTGTGTGCTACAGGTAATGCAAGTTTGTCTCCTGATCCTACATTCGGATGCGTCGCCTCATGTTGCCGGGATGATTCAATATTTTGCCCCGGGGGCGCCGTTTTCCATGCCCGGCAGGGCTGAATTGGTGGAAAAATCCGGTCTGTGAGGCAAAATTTTTTGCTCCAGCAGCAAGAGCGGGCCAATGGCGGTTGAGAGCGCTCTGACAAAGGCTTTCAGAGTTGCGATTTTTGTATTGTAACTATGCAAATGAAGGGTATAATCAAAAAAATCTGAACTTTATTACGAAAATATTTGTAACAAATAAAAAATGCATTATTTTTGCAAATGAAATGAGAGTGTAGGGCAATACCCTATTTTTAGTAAAAGCTCCGGAACGCGGTTATAGACCATTTGTCGATGTGAGTATGACATTGGTCGGTGTATCTCGTTTTTTGCAGCTTGCGATTAAACTCGTTGGTGGCTGTAAAGTCTAAATTATTGAAGCCCGGTGAGCGGGCCGGAATGATTAACAATAAAAACTACAGACACATGAAAAAGATGTTATTTGCGGCTGTCATAGTAGCCGTAGCAGGCATGCAGAGCGCGATGGCGCAGGAGATGGACGAGAGCAAGATGCAGGAGATGATGACCAAGTTCATCACTGCTCAGACGGAAGAGATAGCAAGGAGATTGCAGCTCACAGATGAGCAGACTACCGACTTCAAGACTCTCTATACCGAGTACAAGACCAAGGAGATGGCCTTGATGAAGCCGGGCAATGGAGCAAAAGCGGGCAAGAAAGCCCGCGGCGAACGCCCGAAGATGACAGATGCACGTGCCGACAGCCTGATGAAGGCCTCCATCGAGAAGGAGGAGAGCCGGCTGAGCCTCAAAAAGGAGTACTACTCCAAGCTCAAGGACAAGATAGGCGCAGCCAAGGCATATCAGGCGCTCAACTATCGCCCGAGGATGAACCGTCAGGGCAATAACAACTTTGGCGGACGCGGCGGTAACGGCGGCAGAGGTTTTGGCGGCGGTCAGAGAGGCGGTGGCTTCGGCGGCCCGGGCAATATGGGCGGCGGCGACTTCTAAAAGCGCCTTTTCAATTCATAATAAAATAGGTTTATAAGGTTTGTGTGTATTTTTCTGCTTCGTCTGAGTCGTGAAGATTCGGGCGAAGTTTTATTTTGTCCTTATCCCTGCGTCCTTCATGTCGCACTCCTCGCCGTGGGCGTTGATGACGCCGATGGCCTGAAGGAAAGAGTAGAGGATGGTGGTGCCCACGTATTTCATGCCGCGGCGCCTCAGGTCGGCCGAGACGGCATCCGAGAGCGGCGAGGAGGTACGCAGGTTGTAGGGCTCGCGTATCTGGCGGCCGCCGGTGAAGGACCAGATGTAGCTGTCGAAGGAGCCTTTCTCCCGCACGATGTCGAGAAAGGCGCGCGCATTGCCGACGGCGGCTCTGATCTTGCTCTGGTTGCGTATTATCCCACTGTCGGCCCTGAGGCGCCCGATGTCCGCCTCCGTGAAGGCCGCGACCTTCTCCGGCCGGAAGCCCGCGAAGGCCTCCCGGAAGTGGGCGCGCTTATTGAGCACGCATTCCCACGACAGTCCCGCCTGAAAGCCCTCGAGAATAAGTAGTTCGAAGAGGCTGCGGTCATCGTGCAGGGGCACGCCCCATTCCTCGTCGTGATATTTTACATAGAGGGGATTTTTCTCATTTACCCATGCGCATCGTTTCATACCATTTAGTTTTTCTACCGGGCCTTGTTCATGGCCTCGCGCTTTATCTCGCTGCAAAGGGGCAGGGTGATGGCGAGGCAGAGCAGGGCGCCGATTACTATCACAACGGCCGAACTGGTCATGATATTGCCCATGGTCACCAGCGGAGAGGCTATCGAACCGGCCACAAACGACGCCGCACCGTAGATGGCGCTCGCCGCGCCGGCATTGCTGCGCTCCGAGTCCATCGCGATGGACATCGAGACGGGCTGCATGAGGCCGAAGGACATGAGCAGGTAGATGTAGCAGGGCATGAGCACGGCCAGCGGCGCGGAGAACACCTGACACGCGGCTACCAGAAGGGCCGAGACCATAAAATCGATGCTGCCCCATTTGAGCGCCGTGTTGCTGTGGTGAAAGCGGGTGGAGAGGAGTGTGCCGATGCCGATGGTAAAGGCGTTGAGCCCGAAGCAGAGGCTGAACTCGAACGGCGTGAGCCCGTAGATCTTCTGAAAGATGAACGGGGAGGCGGAGATGTAGGCGAAAAACGTGATGAATGTCATCATCATGCTCAGTGTGCTCATGGTGAACCGCTTGTTGCAGAACACACGGAAGAGCTTGCTGTACACCACCAGCAGACTGCCGTCGTTGCGCTTCTCCCTGGGGAGCGTCTCCTTCAGACGCATGGAGCAGCACATGAGGATGACGCCGATGGCGAGGAGCACACAGAACACACCCTTCCAGGAGAAGAACATCGAGAGTCCGCCGCCGAGCACCGGGGCGAAGATAGGCGCGATGCCGTTGATGGCGCCCAGCAGAGCCATGAAGTCGGAGAGCGGCTTGCCGGTGAACATGTCCGTGGCCATGCTCTTGGAGAGCACGACGCCTCCGGCGCCGGCCATGCCCTGAAGGATGCGCAGCAGATTGAACGTATTGATGTCCGGAGCCAAAAGGCATAGAAACGACGACACGGCAAAGAGCAGCATCGAGAGCACCAGGAGAAACTTGCGTCCGCACTTGTCCGACAGCGGCCCTATCAGTATCTGTCCCGCAGCCAGACCGATCATGCCCGCCGTCAGAGAAGCGGCTACCGCCGAGGGAGAGGCATGGAAATAGTCGGTCATCTCCGGCACGGAGGGCAGATAGAAGTCTGTCACAAACGGGCCGAAAGCTGTGAGCATACCAAGGGTAACGGGGACAAATACCCCGACTTTTTTTATAGCTGAGTTCATGTGTGGTTTTTGATTTTTCTGATGCAAAATTAGGCAGAAAATCTTTTCCTTTCCGGCCCTATATTCTACAAAAAAGGCATTGCTGCTGTCGTTTTTGTGACCTTAGAGCAATGTCTTTTTCCGGTTTTGTCATTTCTGATTGACATCGGCGCGCCATTCGCGCTCTAGCAGCCACCGCCGCCCAAGCTGCACGTCGGAGCGTCGGTCAGGGGCTGCAGACCTACATCGAGCGAGGTGAGCGTGACGCTGCCATCCTCCAGTACGTAGCAGGGAATGCCTACGTCGCCCTCGCTGCGCGCTTCGGCAAAGGCGGGATGGGTGTCGCGCAGGTGGAGAAACTCCTTCATGCGCCTGACGTCCTGCCCGATGTCTATTATCTCAAAGCGGTCGTCTCCCGCTGCCTGCCGCTCTACATATTCACAGTACGGGCAGGTCTTCATTACGTACATCTTGATCATGACGGTTATTGCTTTATGAATTATTCTTGTGGTAGGGCCGCGCCCATTATACACGGTAGAGGTAACCGTTGCGCAGGTCTTCGGCCGCCATCTCCTTCATCTTGAAGTGGAGCTTCTTGCCCGTGGCGTTGAAGGGTATCTGCGAGACGAAGCGATAGTAGCGCGGCCGCTTGAAGTTTGCTATGTCCGGACTGGCTTTGCAGAACTCGTCCAGCTCCTCCGGCGTGAGCGACTCGTCGGCCTTGATGACGTAGGCCGTCACGATCTGGCCCCGCATCTTGTCGGGCACAGAGGTCACCATGCAGTCCTTGACCTTGCGGCAGCTCTTGAGCACCTCTTCCACCTCGATGGGGTAGATGTTCTCGCCCGAGGAGATGATCATGTCGTCCTTGCGGCTCACGATGGTGATAAAGTTCTTGTCGTCCCATGTGGCCAGGTCGCCCGTGTAGAGGAAGTCCTTGTAGTATTTCTTCTCGGTCTCCACGTCGTTGCCGGCGTAGTAGTAGGGCGACTTGGCGGGCGAGCTTATGATCACTTCGCCCACCTCTTCGCCGTCCTTTGCAGCGAGGTCGTCTGGCTCGGCGCGGTGGTCGTCGTAGACTTTCACGACCCTCACATCGTCGTCGACACACGAGGCGCCTGCCGTACCGGCATTCTCGGGCAGGTCGAAGGGACGCAGGAACGTGTTCCAAAATGTCTCCGTCGTGCCGTAGCCGTTGTAGATGTTGGGCGTGAGTATCTGCTGATAGCGGATGCAGGCGGCTCTCTCCAGGGGCGAGCCCATGGTCACTATGCCGTGCAGGGCGCTGAGGTCGAAGTCTTGCCGCTCTTGTTCGTCGGCCAGTTTCTCGAGCACGGTGGGCACACCGATGACGAAGGTGATCTTGTAGCGCTCGATGTATTTGAGCGTGGCGACGGCGTCAAACTTGGCCATGATCACCAGCGTGGCGCCGGCGTAGAATGTGGGGCAGGGACCGGCGCAGTGGAGCCCGCCGCGGTGAAACCACGGCGTCGTGTTCATCGTCACGTCCCTGTAGCTCATGGGGAAGTGAATCATCACGTCGTGGCTGGAGAGTACCTCGTTGATGCTCGTGAGCGGCACGGCCTTCGGGCGTCCCGTTGTGCCCGAGGTGTAGAGGCGAGTAGTCTCGTCGTAGATATTATAAGGCGTGTCGTCTTTCGGTTCGCTGACGGGAGCACCTTCCACATAGTCGTTATAGGAAATGATCTCATCATCGCTCTCGCCGTCGATGATTATCAGGCGGCGCGGGCTCCAGCCCGAGAGCTTCACGGCCTCGAGTACCTCGTCCTTGTGCGCGGTGTCGAGGAGGAAGATGACGGGGCGCGACTCGCGGATGACATACGCCAGTTCGCCTACGCTCAGACGGTAGCTGACGGGGCAGTTGACCGCGTGGGCCTTGTGCGAGGCGATGTAGGCGAACACGAATGCGGGGCAGTTGAGCAGCTGGAGCATTATGACATCGCCCTTCCTGAGTCCGTCCTCCCGCATGCGGTGGACAAAGCGGTTTACCTCGCCGTTGAGCTCGCTGTAGGTCCATGCCTTGTGCTGCAGGGGCCATATCATGGCCGTGCGACTGCTGTAGCGCCGCACATTGCGCATGAATCCTTCGATCCATGTGTATTTGCTTTCGAATATTTCCTTAAAACTCTTCATGTCTCTGTAGTTTTTGTTCTCTTAAAGGGTGGCAGTGGCTCTCATTCTATGGCGCGCACCGGGCGGGGCCTTCATCGGAGCTCTCTTGTGCGCATGGAGAGATGGCTTTGTGCTGAGGCTTATCAATCCTGTCCGGATGGCGATCCGAACAGTTCAGCACAAGGTGACGGGAATGTGCCTGCTGTCACATGTGCAGCCCTGATTGTGCTGCACGGCGTAAAGCCCCGGGGATGAACGATGCCTCCGCATTGGGCGCGGAGGCATCGTGTTATGTGGGGTATTCCCCTTTTAGTATGCGAAGAGGGGATAGTCTTTCATCGTGCTCTTTACCTTATCCTTGACGGCGGCGATTACCTTGTCGTCCTCCGGATGATCGAGCACCTGCTCTATGAGTTCGGCGATGAGGTCCATCATGTCCTCCTTGGCGCCGCGCGTCGTGATGGCGGGTGTGCCGAGACGGATGCCGGAGGTGAGGAACGGGCTGCGCGTGTCGTAGGGCACCATGTTTTTGTTGACCGTGATGTTGGCGGCCACGAGGGCGTTCTCTGCCATCTTGCCCGTGAGCTCGGGATACTTGCTCCTCAGGTCGACCAGCATGGAGTGATTGTCCGTGCCGCCGCTTACGATGTCGAAGCCGCGCTCTATGAGCCTCTGGGCCAGACGGGCTGCGTTCTTCTTGACCTGCACTGCATATTCCTTATATTCGGGCTGGAGATTCTCGCCGAAGCCTACGGCCTTGGCGGCGATGATGTGCTCGAGCGGGCCGCCCTGAATGCCGGGGAACACGGCGCTGTTGAGCAGCTGGCTCATCATTCTCACCTCGCCCTTCTTGTTGGTCTTACCCCAGGGGTTGGGGAAGTCCTTACCCATCAGGATGATGCCGCCGCGCGGGCCGCGCAGGGTCTTGTGCGTGGTGGAGGTCACGATGTGGGCGTACCTGAGCGGGTTGTCCAGCAGGCCTGCGGCGATGAGGCCGGCGGGGTGAGCCATGTCGATCATCAGCAGGGCGCCTACCGAGTCGGCTATCTCGCGCATGCGCTTGTAGTCCCACTCGCGTGAGTAGGCCGAACCGCCGCCGATGATGAGCTTCGGATGGCACTCGTGAGCCTTGCGCTCCATGTCGTCGTAGTCCACGCGGCCTGTCTCGCGGTTGATGTCGTAGCCCACGGGATTATAAAGGATGCCGGAGGTGTTGACGTGAGAACCGTGGGAGAGATGACCGCCCTGATCCAGGTTGAGGCCCATGAAGGTGTCGCCCGGATTGAGCACACATAGCAGAACGGCGGCGTTGGCCTGCGCTCCGGAGTGAGGCTGCACATTGGCGTACTCGGCGCCGAAGAGCTTCTTGACCCTCTCGATGGCCAGAGTCTCTACCACATCTACCACCTGGCAACCGCCGTAGTAACGATGGCCGGGATAGCCCTCGGCATATTTGTTGGTAAGGTAGGAACCCATGGCCTCCATTACCTGAGGGCTGACAAAGTTCTCCGAGGCAATGAGTTCCATTCCCTCTAACTGACGTTGATGCTCCGCTTCGATAAGCTTGAATATCTCCGGATCTCTTTTCATTTTATATGTATATGATTATTGTGGATAATTCGTAATTGTGCTTTACTTGATAATATTGTCCGGCGAGATGACCTGTTCCTTCTCGCAGTAGTGGCAGCGAATGACGCCCTTCTCCTTGTCGATGACCTTGAATCGTGTCTCCATCGGCTCGTGATTGGTGATACACTTGGGGTTGGCGCACTTCATGATGCCGTGCAGCTCGTCGGGCATCACCACCTGCCGCTTCTCGACCACTTCGTATTCGTGGATGACATTGAGCGTGACATTGGGGCAGATGACGGAGAGCTGATTGAGCTCCTGCGAGGAGAAGTAGCGGTCGCTGACCTTGATGATGCTCTTGGTGCGGTCCTTCATTCTGAGGCTGCCCACGTTGTAGCCGAATATCATCTGGCTCTTGAGGCGGTCCAGATGCAGGAGCGTCATCACCTTGAACAGTTTGTCGGAGGGTATGTGGTCTATTACGGTGCCGTTTCTCAGGGCTGGCACGATGATTTCCTCTTTGTTGGTCTTCTTGTTCATCCTTGCCAAAAGTTATGAAATGATGGTTTTGTCGTTTCTCACCTGCTCGAGGGTAATGCCGAGCGAGTGGCATATGAGCGCCTCGCGGGTGTAGAGCCCGTTTTGGGCCTGCTGGAAGTAGTAGGCGTGCTGGTCGTTGTCCACGTCGGGGGCAATCTCCGTGACGCGGGGCAGGGGATGGAGTATCTTCATCGTCTTCTTGGCCCGGCGGAGCATGCTGCGCCTCAGCACATAGATGTTCTTCACCTGCTCATATTCCATGAGGTCGGTGAAGCGCTCCTTCTGCACACGGGTCATATAGATGATGTCTGCGTCGGCTATCTCGCTTTCGTTGAATTCGGACGTCTCGGTGAAGGAGATGTTGTTCTCGCGGCAGAAGAGCTTGTACTCCTCGGGCATCTGGAGCACCTTGGGCGCGATGAAGTGGAAGTGGCATCCGTAGTAGCGCAGGGCCATGAGCAGGGAGTGGACAGTGCGGCCGTACTTGAGGTCGCCCACCATATAGATGTTGAGCCCGTCGAGATGGCCCTGGGTCTTGAGGATGCTGTAGAGGTCGAGCATGGTCTGCGAGGGGTGCTGATTGGCTCCGTCGCCGGCGTTGATGATGGGGCGGCGGGACACCTCCGAGGCGTAGGTCGCTGCGCCCTCCAGATAGTGGCGCATCACGATGACGTCGGCGTAGTTGGACACTATCTGAATGGTATCGTTGAGCGTCTCGCCCTTGGTAGCCGAGGTCACCTTGGGGTCGTTGAAACCGATGATCCTCGCCCCCAGACGCACGGCCGCCGTCTCGAAACTGAGACGTGTGCGCGTGGAAGGCTCAAAAAACAAGGTGGCCACTACCTTGCCCGCCAGAATGCGCCTGTTGGGGTGAGCTTCAAACTCGGCCGTCATCTCCAGCAGGTATTCTATTTCCTTCTTGCTCAGGCTTTCAATAGTCACAAGGTCTTTGCCTGTCTTTACTGCCATGGTTCTCTGTAAGTTTGTCCGCATGCAAATTTACGTTTTTTATCTGAGATGACTGCTGCCCGATAAGGCTTTTTATGTGCTCATCCGGCTGTCTCGTTTGCACCGTCATGTGCAGTGCGCTTTCCCGGCCCGTCATGCCGGAGAATGTCTCTTATCAAGGCGCGCTGCGGAATGCATAAAATATGAATATTCACTTTTGCAATACACTGTTTCCGCACATCTGAAAAAAGTTCCATAAAAGTGGAAAACTACATAGGACCTGAGGAAAAACACGTCCTATGTAGTTTTCCTCAGGTCCTATGTAAGAACACCCCTTCTCTAAGCGCTGATTTCCATTTACTTACGGTGAATCGGAAATCTTCATTAAGTCGTCATAAACCGGCTTCTGCGGATATGAATAAAAAGTGAATAGATGATGAATATTCATTTCCGTAAATCCCGCGGGAGCTCTGCGGAGCGGCGTCAGATGCGGGGGTTATGGGAATATGAATATCGGAAAACGAGACGCGATTTTATTCTACCGGGCGGATGGTTTCTTCGCTTTCGCCTCTCGGCATTTCTATCACCTCGATGTCGTAGAAGCGCCCCTCGTCGGCGGTGAAGCGCACCAGGGTGCGCACCGTCTGCCAGCCCTGTAAGCCCGCGGCGCCCGGGTTGATGTGCAGCAGGTGGAGCTCCTTGTCGTATTTGATCTTGAGGATATGCGAGTGGCCGCTGATGAAGAGCTTCGGCGGGCGGCGGTAGATCTGCTCGCGGATGCTCGGGTCGTAGTGGCCGGGGTAGCCGCCGATGTGCTTCATGAGCACCTCTGCGCCTTCGCAGCTCCAGCAGAGCTTCTCGGGGTACATGAGCCTCAGGTCGCCCCCGTCGCAGTTGCCGTAGACGGCCCTGAGCGGCGCTATCTGAGCCAGACGCTCGGCGATGAGCATCGAACCGATGTCGCCCGCGTGCCATATCTCGTCGCAGGTAGCGAAATACTTTGCGTATCTTTCGTCCCAGTAGCCGTGGGTATCGGAGAGGAGTCCTATGCGCTTCATGAGTGTTGAGGATTGTCGTGGCTCTGAGGATGGAGGGCTTTGATGCCGAGCTTCTGCTCGATGAAGCGCGCCACGAATTCCGTAGTCCCCTCGATGCCGAAGACGCTGGAGTTGATGCACAGGTGGTAGGTGTCGGCCGATCCCCATGTGCCGTCGGAGTAGAAGTTGTAGTAGCGCGAGCGCTGGTCGTCGACCTGATGTATGAGCTTCTCGGCCGTCTGCGCCGTGATGACACGCCTCAGCGAGAGGCGCTTGATGCGGTCGGCCTCGTCGGCCGAGATGAATATGTTGGCGCAGCGCTTCTTATTGCGCAGCACATAGTCGGCGCAGCGTCCTATGAAGATGCACGACTCTTCGGCTGCTATCTTGCGGATAGTCTGGCTCTGTATGCGAAACAGGGTCTCCTCGCTTATGGGATTGCCGTAGATGTCCCCGCTCCCGATGAAGGGAATAAAGTTGGAGAAGAAGGAACGCGTGCCCTGCTTCTTCTCATCGGTGACCTCAAAGTTTCCCTCGTCGATGCCGCTCTCCTTGGCGGCCTGCTTGAGGAGCTCGTTGTCGTAACATTTTATGCCGAACATGGTAGCCAGCCTGAGGCCTATTTCCTTGCCTCCGCTGCCGAGCTGCCGTCCTATATTGATTACGTAAGTGTTTTCCATCATGGCGGATGGGTTTTATATATTCGTTTCTGTATTTGCGAGAGCCTTATCCTGCGCCTTGAAGCGGCGGATGTTGTAGAAGAGGATGACAGCGGTGACGATGGTGGCGGTGAGGTCGGCCAGCGGCACGGAATACCACACGCCGTCGACGCCCATGAAGTGAGGCAGGATCAGCAGGGCCGGCGTGAGGAATATCAGCTGCCGCGTCAGCGACAGGAAGATGCTCGTGTGCGCCTTGCCGATGCTCTGAAAGAATCCCGTAGTCACTATCTGGAATCCGATGACCGGCACTACCAGATTCATCACCTTCAGAGCGTGGGCCGACTCCCTGATGAGCGCCGGATCATCGGAGAACAGGCGCGCCACGGGGGTGCTGAAGAAGAAGGAGATGATGAATCCCACTACCCACACACCGGTGGCCAGGAGAATGGCGTACTTGAGCACCTCGTTGAGGCGCCCGAAGTTTTTTGCACCGAAGTTGAAGCCGGCGACGGGCTGCATGCCCTGATTGATGCCGATGACGACCATCAGGAAGAAGAACGAGATACGGTTGGCTATGCCGTAGGCGCCCACGTCGACGTCGCCGCCGTAGATGACGAGCTGGCGGTTGATGATGATCACCACAAGGCAGGCGCACAGGTTGATGAGGAACGGCGACATGCCGATGGCCAGGCTCCCCTTGACAATGCGGGAGCGCAGGCGGTAGGTGCCGCGGCGCAGGTGGATCATCTCGTCGGGATGCGAGAGCAGGCGAAACTGCCAGATGAGCACTATCACCTGCGAGAGCACCGTGGCCAGCGCCGCTCCGCGGATGCCCCAGTGGAACACGAAGATGAACAGCGGAGCCAGAATGGCGTTGGAGACGACCGTGATGATCGTGGCGGCCATGGCCTTGCGCGGCTTGCCCGCGGCGCGCAGCATGGCGTTGAGCCCCAGATAGAGGTGGGTGAACACATTGCCCGCCAGGATGATCTCGAGAAACTTGCGCGCGTAGGGCAGGGTGTAGTCGCTGGCGCCGAAGAACCTGAGGATGGGCGTGAGGAATATGTAGAAAATTAGCCCCAGGCCCAGACCCATGATGACATTCATCGTGATCACGTTGCCCAGTATACGTGCCGCGAAGTCGTAGTCCTTCTCGCCGAGCTTCACGGAGAGCAGCGTGCTGCCGCCCACACCGACCATCGCGCCGAAGGCCGACATGATGTTCATGATGGGGAGCGTGAGCGCCAGGCCCATGATGGCGCCCGGCCCGATGCCCTGGCCGATGAAGATGCCATCGATGATATTGTAGAGCGATGAGGCTACCATTGCCACCACCGCCGGAATGGCATACTGCATCAGCAGAGGAAAAATCGGTTTGGAATTGAGATCAATGAGAATCTGCTTGTCTGAAGTCATAAAAGCCCTATTACTCCTTGCAAAGTTACCCTTTTTCTGAGTTATCGGCAAAATAATGATTTGCTATTGTCCGAATAACTTTGAAAAATCATATATTTGCAATATTAATTAAAGAATTTGACAATGAATAGATTTTCCGGAGCGGGACTCCTGTTGCCTCTGGCAATGGGTACGCTTGCCGTCATGATGTCCCCGAGGGCCGCGGGACAGATAACATACATTGATTCCGTCGAGGTGAAGGAAGCCGACATGGGCGTGGAGCGCGTGGCGACCAACTTCCTGCCGCCGTACATCGCCATGGCGGAGAATGACAATCAGACACGCTGGGTGCAGATAGACCTCGGAGGCGCGGTGGACATCGACGCCGTCAAGATTCTCCCGCCCTCGCAGGTGTGGGGGCAGGCCTCGTTCGGGTTTCCCACGCGCTTCAGTATCAGTGTCTCCGACGATCCGGATTTCCGCCATTATAAGATGTATGAGAATCAGGAGACCGTGGACGAGTTTCCCGACCCTCTGCACAAGGTGCTCACCTTCTCGGGCGTCAGGGCCCGCGGCAGGTATGTGCGCTTCACGGCCACGCACCTCAGGATGCAGCGCCTCGTGCTGACCAAGATAATGGTGATGTCGGGCGGTAAGGACGTAGCCCAGGGCTGCCGCGTCACCGACTCCAATCCATCACCCGCCTACGACCCCAACATTCTGACACGCCCGCTCAGGGCTGACGGCGAGTTTGTCATCACGGACAATCCGCAGAACGTCATCCCCGCCGACCGGTGGCACCCCGTGCCCGTCCTGGCGGAGACGCCTGCCGGCGGCGTCGCCCTGAAAGGCGGCCTGCTGGAGAAGGTGATGGACAACAATGTGCAGTATCTCCTCCACTCATTTACCTACGAGGAGGTGGTGCGCAACTTCAAGCTCAAGGCGGGCCTGCCCGTGCAGCCCTTCAATCCGAAGTTCGACTTTATGTGGCTCCAGCAATTGCCCGGCTCCTGCGCGGGCCGCTTCCTCATGGGCGCCGGCAACACGCTCCGCTGGAAGAATGTGCCTGCCCTTCGCGATGAGATGAACGCCATAGTCAACCTCATCGATACCTGCAAGGAGAGCGACGGCTATCTGCTGGCCTTCCCCAAGCACATGATGTTCGACGGCGAGAGGGGCGCCTACTGCCGCTCATGGGTGACGCAGGGCCTCATCGAGGCCGGCCTCGGCGGCAACAAGAAGGCGCTCACGCTGGTGAGGAACTTCCAGAACTGGTTTGAGAGCAGCCCCTTCCTGCCCGAGATGCTCAAGCGCTGCAAGCAGGGCGTGCAGGGCACAATCCCCATGACGCGCACATACTTCTCGCCCGTGGGCCGGCCGGAGGACATCTACACGGCGCAGCGCTACTTCCAGCTCGACCACTGGATGGAGGACCTCGCAAAGCGCGACCCGAAGGCCATCTACCAGTTCCCCTACGACCGCCCGCACAATTACCTCATCACGACGTTCGAGGCCTACATGGACCTTTACCTCGCCACGGGTGATAAGCGATACCTCGAGGCGGTGCAGGGCGGCTACGACCTGTTCCACGACAACTGGGAGCACATCGGCGGTTCGCTCGCCATTAACGAGGGCGAGTTTATCTACGGGCCGAAGTCCTACTGGCTCACCAAGAACACCGGCGAGCTCTGCGGCAACGCCTTCTGGGTGAAGCTCAATCAGAGATTTCACAGGATCATGCCCGGCGAGGAGAAATATGTGGCCGAGATGGAGAAATCTATCTACAATGTCATTATCCCCAATCAGAAAGACGGCTTGACGATACGCTACTTCGCTCGGCTCACGGGCCACAAGGACCCCGCCGCCGCGCCCTCCAATACATGCTGCGAGGGGCAGGGCACACGCATCTTCGGTTCCCTCCCCGAGTATATCTACAGCGTGGGGAGCGACGGCGTGTGGGTCAATCTCTTTGCCTCGTCCTCCATCACGGCGCGCATCGGCAGCAAGAGCCAGCGGATAGAGATGACGGCCGATTACCCCTACAGCACACAGGTCAGCCTTAAGGTGCTGAGCAACGAATGCAGCGCTCCGACGTCGCTCTACCTGCGCATGCCCTACTGGGCCATGGGTGAGGTGAGCGTCAGGGTCAACGGCAAACTATTTGCAAAGGGCCGCCCGGGCTCGTTCCTCAATGTCCGCCGCCTGTGGCGCAAGGGCGACAAGGTGAGCTTCGACATCCCCGCAGGCTTCACGGCCGAGAAATATACGGGCGTCGACGAGGCGTTCCAGGGCAATCACTACGGCCTGCTCTACGCCGGCGTGATGATGGCCGCAGTAAGCTCTAACGACAAGGATGCGTTCGTCATCGATGTCACGCCGGAGAACATAGCCGATGCGCTGGTGCCCGTGAAGGGCAAACCGCTCCATTTCCGCCTCAAGGGCAATGACAGCATCGAGATAATACCCTATTTCGAGGTGCAGGAGCAGGCGTTTACATGCTTCCCTGCCCTGAGCGGGAAATGACGGCCGGTGAGGAACAGGGCAGAGCTTTCTTCCCTGTTCCCATGCTTACATAGAGAGGTTGCCGCCGTTCCAAAGGGTAATATTATGCTTCCCGGAATGCGTAATATTCTTTTCCGGAATGTTGTGCCCGGCGTCGCAATTTTCCTGAATACGACTAAGTAACGAAGCGGAGCATATCTACGCGGGGAGAACGAATATGCCCCCAAATGTACGCGAGATATTTGGGGGCATTAAAGTTATATCCTGACTTGTGAACCCTGCGGAGAACCTTGCGAGCCTTACCGGGGACTTTGTGAACCCTACCTGGGACCTTGTGAACCTTCCGGAGGAACTTGAGAGCTCTACCAAGAGTTATGCAGGCCCTGCGGAGGGTTATGTAAGCCTTACCGGAGGTCAGCTGAAGAAGCCGAGCAGCACGCCGGCGGCGACAGCGGAACCGATAACGCCGGCTACGTTCGGGCCCATGGCGTGCATCAGCAGATAGTTGGTGCTGTCGTATTGCAGGCCGAGCTGATTGGAGATACGGGCGCTCATAGGCACGGCCGAAACGCCTGCGTTGCCGATGAGCGGGTTGATCTTGTTGCCCTCCCGGAGGAAGAGATTCATAATCTTGACGAAGATCACTCCCGAAGCCGTAGCTATCATGAAGGAGATGGCGCCGAGGATGAAGATGAATATCGTGTCGCGGGTGAGGAACACGCTGGCCTGTGTGGAGCAGCCCACGGTGAGGCCGAGGAGCATCACCACGATGTCGTTGAGAGCGCTGCCGGCGGTCTTGGCCAGACGAGTGGTCTTGGTGCTCTCCTTGAGGAGATTGCCGAAGAACAGCATGCCCAGCAGCGGCAGGCCGGAGGGAACGATGAAGGTGGTGAGCAGCAGGCCGACGATGGGGAAGATGATCCTCTCAGTCTGCGACACCTGGCGGGCGGGCTTCATCTTGATGACGCGCTCCTTCTTGGTCGTAAGCAGCCTCATGATAGGCGGCTGGATGACCGGCACGAGGGCCATGTAGGAGTAGGCGCACACGGCGATGGCTCCCATCAGATTGGGCGAGAGCTTGGAGGAGAGGAAGATGGCCGTCGGGCCGTCTGCGCCGCCGATGATGGCGATGCCGGCAGCCTGATTGGGCTCAAAACCGAGCAGCAGAGCCACCATGTAAGCTCCGAAGATGCCGAATTGCGCAGCGCCGCCGATGAGTAGCAGTTTCGGGTTGGCCAGCAGAGCGGAGAAATCGGTCATTGCTCCTATGCCGAGGAAGATGAGCGGCGGATACCAGCCGTTCTTGACTCCGGAATAGAAGAAGTTGAGCACAGAGTTGTCCTCGTAGAGGCCTATCTCGAGACCGGCAGCCTTGAAGGGAATATTGCCCAGGATGATGCCGAGGCCGATGGGGATAAGTAACAGCGGCTCAAAGTCCTTGCGGATGGCAAGCCAGATGAACACTATTCCTATCAGGATCATGATGAGATTCTGATAGGTGGCGCAGGCTACTCCGGTATAGCTGAGGAAGTCGCTGAATTTCCCGGATAGAAATATCCAGAAATCGTTCATCGCCTAAAGGGTTTCAAGCGATGGTAAGCATGGTGTCGTCGGTCATTACCGAGTCGCCCTTGTTGACGGTGATGGAGGAAACGGTGCCGTCACACTCAGCTCCGATGTTGTTCTGCATCTTCATAGCTTCCAGCACGATCACGGTCTGTCCCTTCTTGACAGCGTCGCCTACGGCCACCTTGATATCGGACACCACACCGGGCAGCGGAGCCTTGACGGGCGTTCCCTTGCCGGGAGCTGCGGAGGCTTTGGGAGCGGGAGCGCTCTGAGCGGGAGCAGCGGCCTTGGGAGCGGGTGCTGCAGCGGGTGCGGGGGCTGCGGCAGCCTCGGCGGCTATGCCGCTCACGGGCACGGCGCCGTCGCCGGCCTCTCCGTCGATCTCGACGTCATAGTCTCTGCCGTTTACCTTTACCTTGGCATTCTTGCCGTTGATTTCATCGATGGTTACATCGTAGGTTTTTCCGTTTACGCGATATTTGTATTGTTTCATTGTTGGGAAGATTTTGCGTTTGTGGGGTTGGGTCAATGTCTTTTGATAGTGCGGAAATTGTAAGCCGGCGTGTTCCAGGCCGATGCGGCGCTGCGGATGGTGATGACGCCGCTCTCCTCGTCGTGTACCTCTTCGTGGATGGCACGGTCTACAGCGAGCGCCAGCGCAGCTACCGCCTCCTCTTCGCTGCCCTCGGGCAGGGAGATGGCGTTGCTCTCGTCGGTGTCGATGCTCACTATCGTGCCGGCGTTCTCATCGACCGTAACGGTCAGCGAGCCGCCATTCAGATTGTAGTTGTATACTCTCATTATTTATATGTTATTGTTCGTCGTGTAGTCGAGCCCTCCGGTGGTGTTCCAGCGTGTCGGGTGGGCCTTGATGGTGATGACGCCGCTCTCGTAGTCGTGCACATTGGCCGTGGCGCTCTTGAGGGCCATCGCGATGACGACCATCACCTCCTCGTCGGGGCTCTCGCTTCCGGCTGTGGCGGTCGCGCTGTCCGCTCTCACCGTCCCGGCGGCGCTCCGCGCGGCTGCGGTTCTGGCGCTCTGCTTCCTGGCGCGGTAGATGAATATCTTGCCGAAGAAATAGAAGAATAGAGCCAGCAGCGCCAGACACGAGAACACGATGCCCATGCCGAGGATCGACATGCCGATGCCGTCGGGGTCGTGCTGCTTAAACTCGGCCACCTTGTCGTCGCTCATGCCCTCGCGCGAGTTGGCTACGCCGGGCGTCACATCCTCGGGCATGCAGAAGAGCCACACATAGTCTCTTCCGCCCTTCCTGAGGAAGCGGGCATAGGAGCAGTCGGGCTTGCTGCAGGCCGGCACTGTGACAGAGTCGAGCAGTGTGTGGCCGTCGCCGTCGAAGAGCGCGATAAAGTTGCTCTTGCCGGGATCCAGGCGGAAGTTGGTGTGCAGCGTGCCGAGGTTGGGCTGGGAGTCGGCATAGAATACTATGCGCTCCTGAGCGCTGAGAGCCGTACGCTTATCGCCTTTCGCTATCTGCGACATGAGCTTGACGCGCTCGGGCACGGACATATCCTCCAGAGCGCGGCGATCATTGGTGAGATAGCAGCTCTGGATGTTGACCGTACCGTAGGAGGTGTTGCAGATCTCTATCCACGGGGAGTGCTGCCCGGTCTCGTCGATAAGCCCGTTCCGATTGTCCGTCACTACCTCGCTGATCTTGAGGTTGGAGGCTATCTGAGCCTTCGCCCCTGGCGCTATGGCGCATATAGCGAGTGTCGTCAGAATAAATAAGGTACGCCTCATGCAGGTATTCTCTTATATATAAGGAATGATTAATTACATAGGAATGTTGCCGTGCTTCTTGGCGGGACGCTCCTCGCGCTTGTTGGCGAGCTGAGCCAGTGCGCGGCAGATGCGGAAGCGTGTGTTGCGCGGCTCGATAACATCATCGATGTATCCCTTCATGGCTGCCTGATAGGGATTGGTGAACAGGTCGTTGTACTCCTTCTCCTTCTCGGCCAGGAACGCTTTCGGGTCGTCCTTGGTCTTGGCCTCCTTGGCGCAGAGTACGGCCACGGCTCCGCTGGCTCCCATCACGGCTATCTCGGCCGAGGGCCATGCGTAGTTGAGGTCGCCCTTGAGCTGCTTGCAGCTCATCACGATGTGCGAACCGCCGTAGCTCTTGCGCAGAGTCACGGTCACCTTGGGCACCGTAGCCTCGCCGTAGGCGTAGAGGAGCTTGGCGCCGTGATCGATGACGGCGTTGTATTCCTGGCCTGTGCCCGGCAGGAAGCCCGGCACATCGACGAGCGTCACGATGGGGATGTTGAACGCGTCGCAGAAGCGCACGAAGCGGGCGCCCTTGCGGCTGGCGTTGACGTCGAGCACACCGGCGTAGACAGAGGGCTGATTGGCCACGATGCCGACGCTCTGACCGTTGAAGCGTGCGAAGCCCACGATGATGTTCCTGGCAAACTGGGAGTGTACCTCAAAGAATTCGCCGTTGTCCACCACTGCGCCGATGACCTTGTACATATCGTAGGCCATGTTGGCATTGTCGGGGATGATCTCGTTGAGCATATCCTCCTTGCGGTCTATCGGGTCGTTGCACTCCACCCTCGGAGCGCTCTCCATATTGTTCTGCGGGATGAAGCTGAGCAGCTTCTGGATGAGCGCGGCGGCTTCCTCCTCGGTCTTGGCCGTGAAGTGGGCCACACCGCTCTTGGCGGCGTGCACCTTGGCTCCGCCGAGGTCCTCGCTGCTCACGTCCTCGCCCGTCACGGTCTTTACCACCTTCGGGCCGGTGAGGAACATGTAGGACACACCCTCGAGCATGATGACAAAGTCGGTCAGGGCGGGGGAGTAAACGGCTCCGCCGGCGCAGGGACCCGAGATGACGGATATCTGAGGTATCACGCCCGAGCTCTCGATGTTGCGCTGGAAAATGTTGCCGAAGCCAGCCAGAGCGTCGATGCCCTCCTGAATGCGGGCTCCGCCCGAGTCATTGATGGCGATGCACGGCGCGCCCATCTTAAGCGCCATATCCTGCACCTTGCATATCTTCTCGGCCATCGTGATGCTCAGCGAACCGCCGTTGACCGTGAAATCCTGAGCGTAAACATATACCAGACGCCCTGCTATCGTACCGCTGCCGGCTACAACGCCGTCGCCGAGATACTGCTTCTTTTCCATTCCGAAATTATGACATCTGTGGAGCTTGAACATGTCAAATTCCTCAAAGCTGCCCTTGTCGAGCAACAGGTCAATGCGCTCGCGCGCCGTAAGCTTGCCTTTGGCATGCTGTTTCTCTATGGCTTTTTCGCCTCCGCCTAAGCGCGCCTTCGCACGCTTCTCTACTAATTCTCTGATTTTTTCGGATTGAAGACTCATTTTGATTATTGTCTTTTTGAAGTTATCGATAATACAA
This sequence comes from uncultured Prevotellaceae bacterium, assembly GCA_900314335.1. Classification (GTDB taxonomy): domain Bacteria; phylum Bacteroidota; class Bacteroidia; order Bacteroidales; family Bacteroidaceae; genus UBA6398. The sequence goes on from OMUV01000028.1 coordinate 25,628, forward strand.
CAGGCCACAAGGCCCTAATTCCGTGCAAATATAGATATTTTTCGCCTAACAGCCGTGTTATAAGAGCCTTTTTCTGCTTTTTGACCGCTTCTACGGCGCTTATGTACAAAGTCGTGCTGCCCGCCGCTCTCTGTAGTGCTCAAATAGTGAATATTCCCCATC
>OMUV01000090.1 GCA_900314335.1 uncultured Prevotellaceae bacterium
ATAAAAGGATGGTTACGCATATCGCCGGGAGCACTCTATGCACACATCAGAAAAACCTTCCGCTTATGCGGATACTCACATAGGACCTGAGTGAAATTACATTTGAGGTAGTTGAAAACGTCTCAAATGTAGTTTTGGCCTTTTGCAGACGTTGATTTTCAAATACTTATGCCTGACGACTTCCGGGCTTTCCGAGGCGAATGTGCCGTGCTCTCCGGTGCATATCATTCTCTTTGTATACCAATACAATCTGCCATAGTTCTCAGAAGGCGGCTTCAGCCGCCGGGAACATGCACATTCCAGTCTCCCGAATCCTTGCACACGCATATTAATATATATAGGACTCGCGGCGCATGGGCTCTCTCCGTCTCTGCAATGCGTGCGGTCATCGCCTCCGGCGAGGCGGAATTTTCCATGTTATTGCAGGCAGTTCGGATTAACAAGGCAAACTTATTGACGGCGGAGGGCTCAGAATGCGGTCGAATGAAGGGAAATTTATAAATTTGCAACAAATCCTTTACGCAGTGAAAATTATCATTGTACACCCTCTTGAGGCCTGCAATAATGGCGGAGCCGATACGTTATGTAGTATAGAAGCACAAGGCGCACGCGTGGGCGCGCTCCCCGATACGGCGCTGCAGACGCGCGGTAAACCGGTGTTCATCCCCGACTGGGGAGGAGAGTGCGAAGCGCGCTGTGCGCTGGCGGTGCGCATCAGCCGCCTCGGCAAGAGCATTGAGCGGCGCTTCGCCACACGCTACTTCGATGCCGTAGCGCCCGCCGTCAAGCTTGAGATGCAGGACATGCTGGCCGATATGAAGCGCCGCGGAGCCGCCACGACGGCGGCCGAGGGCTTCGACGGGGCAGTGGCAGTGGGCGAGTTCGCACCCCTGGACGAAGGAGGGCTTACGCTTACCTTTACCCTCGGGACAGAGAGGCGGGAAGTGAGCGCAGATGACGCCACGGCCGCCATAGCGGAATCCATAGAGGCCGCCTCGCAATTTTTCTCCATACGTCAGGGCGATATCCTGCTTATGCCCTGCAGCGCTGAGGCTGTCAGGGTGGTCCCCGATACTCATGTCGAGGGCTTTGTCAATGGCAGACAGCTGCTCGGCTATAATATTAAATGAATAGCGCCCGACCCGGGACGCAATATCTTATGAATAGATTATGAAGCGCAACATAATATTTACCGTGTTCTTCGCCGCAGCGATGCTGCTGGGCTCCGCCGCCGTGTGGGGCGAGAGAGTGGACTCCGTGAGGGTGATAGGCGAGGGGAGCTTTTACAATATTCCCCGGCTCGCCATAGAGAGCGACGGGGCTCTGCCTCTGTTCTCCACGCGTATCCCCGTGGGGGCGGACTACGCCGGCTACCGGTTTGCCGTGACTATCGAGTATCCCGTCTACAGCCGCCTCACGGATCAGGAAGTACGCCTGTTGCGCCGTCACGGTACGACCGTGGCTGACACGATAGCCATCGAGAGCGTGCTGACGGTGGAGCGCAAGGTAGGATCGCTCGATGTGAGTTTCGCGCCCTTCGTCAGAAAGGACGGTGTGCTGATGCGCCTGACGAGCTGCAAACTGGCCGTGACGCGCACACCCGTCTCCGGCGCTGTGGCCGCCTCGCGCGCTGCCGTGACGCAGGCCTCCTCGCGCGCCACAAAGGCCTCCTCTACTACGACCTCCTCGCGCTACGCCGCCCACTCCGTGCTCGCCTCGGGCAAGTGGGTCAAGATACGCGTGGATGCCGACGGCGTCTACCAGCTCACGAAGTCGTTCCTATCCAAGGCCGGTTTCTCTGATCCCTCGCGCGTGAAGCTGTACGGCTACGGCGGACTGATGCAGGACTCGGTCATCACCTACAGCGGCACAAAACCCGACTACGACGACCTGCAGGAGATTCCCCTCGAACGCACGGGCGACAAGCTCCTCTTCTACTCAGAGGGTGTGACACGCTGGCGCTATGTGCGCAGCCGCTGGCGCCATGTCAACAATCCTTACTCCTCCTACGCCTATTACTTCCTCACGGAGGGCGACAGTCCGGCCACCATGGAGACGGCGCCTACCGCTACCGCCACCGACGAGCCGCGCACCACCATTCCCTGGCATGCGCTCTACGAGCGCGATGCCTACAGCTGGTATACCGGCGGTCAGCAGTTTTTCGACTCCTACGACTTTGCCACGGGCAATACGAAGGCTTACACGCTCGCAGCGCCCGACATCGTCTCCGGTGAGCAGGCCGCAGTGACCGTCGTGTTCTCCGCGTCCGACGCCTCGTCGGCCACCACGGTCGCCACGGAGCTCAACGGCTCGGAGCTTGGCACGATGACCATCCCGCTCCTAAACCGTAGCAATCTCGGCGAGCAGGGCTATAAGGCCCGCATGATGGAGCGCACATACACCACCGACAATCTCGGCGCCACCAACAGCGTGCGCTTCACCACGACCTCCGGCCACGCCGCCCGCCTCGACTATATCCGCTTCAACTATACCCGCCTGCTCAACATGTCCTCGCCGTTTCTCGAGATCACTGACCCCTCGCACAGCGGCGCAGGCACCTACTCCGTCGCCTCGGCTACGGCCGACACCAAGGTGTGGCGCCTGGGCATCGCAGGGCGTCCGCAGCAGAGCGTGAGCGCTGTTCTCTCTGGCTCCACGCTGACCTTTACGCTGCCCGACGTGACGGACTCTTACGTGGCGGTCAACACCTCCGCCACCTTCCCCGAACCGCAGCTTGTGGGCACCATCGCCTCGCAGGACCTGCACGGTGACAGCGCCGTCGACATGGTGATCATCGTGCCCGCAAGCGGAGCGCTCACCGCCGAGGCTCAGCGGCTCGCCGCGGCCCATGTGGCGCACGACTCCCTCAGGGTACGCGTCGTGGAGGCGGACAAGATATACAATGAGTTCTCCTCCGGCACTCCCGACGCGATGGCCTACCGGCGCTACCTCAAGATGCTCTACGACCGCGCCGCTACCGAGGCCGACATGCCGCGCTTCCTGCTGCTCTTCGGCGACGCCGCTTGGGACAACCGCATGATAACTACCGACTGGCAGAACTACTCGCCCGATGACTTCCTCCTCTGCTACGAGTCGTGGAACTCGATCAACGAGATCTCCTGCTATGTCACCGACGATTACTTCTGTTACCTCGACGACGGGGAAGGGCGCACCCTTACCTCCGAGAAGCCCGATGTCGCAGTGGGACGATTCCCCGTCAGGACGGCTGCCGAGGCCCGCGTCATGGTGGATAAGACCATCGGCTATATGTACAACGCTCACGTCGGGGCGTGGAAAAACAAGATCATCGTCATGGGCGACGACGATGTCACTACCAATTCGCTCATGTCCGACGCCGAGAACATCGCCTCCGACATTGAGAAAAATCACAGCGGTTATGATGTGAGGCGTGTCTATTGGGATTCGTACAATGTGGTGCGGACTTCCACCGGAAACACGTATCCAGACATCACCAAGGAGCTCAAGAGCTACATGACTAACGGTGTCCTGCTGTTCAACTACACCGGCCACGGCGCCCCGTCCTCCATTTCCCACGAGAAGGTCCTCCTGCTCAACGATTTCAAGACTCTCAAGTCAGCCAATCCCTCTGTGTGGGTCACTTCCTCGTGCGAGATAACCCCGTTCGACTCTCAGGAGGAGACTATCGGCGAGGTCAGCGTGCTCAACGAGGGCGGCCCCGTCGCCTTCATCGGCGCCACGCGCTCGGTCTACTCTACGCGCAATCTCTACCTCAACACCTACCTGATGCGCAACATGCTGAGCGAGCAGAGCGACGGCCGCCTCATGCCCATGGGCTCTGCGCTGACAGCCGCCAAGTGCTCCCTCGTATCCTCGTCCTCGATGCTCGATTTCTCCATCAACAAGCTCAAGTATGTGCTCACGGGTGACCCGGCTCTCAGCCTGGCCGGACCTACGGGACGGGTGGTGATAGACAGCATCAACGGCAAGTCGGCCCTGCTCTCGCGCATCGATCTGGCCGCAGGCTCTGTGGCCACCGTCGTGGGCCATGTAGCCTCGCCCTCGGGCGTCAGGCAGACGACCTACAACGGCACAGTGACCGCTACCATCTACGACAAACTGGAGACAGTGACCTGCAAGGACAATGCTGGCAACGGACAGACGCCCTTCACCTTCAGCACACGTACGCGCCGCCTCTTCGAGGGCTCCGACTCGGTGCGCGACGGCCGCTTCACCCTCCAGTTCCCCGTCTCGGTCGATGCAAGCTATTCCACAGCTACCTGTCTTATGAGCCTCTACGCCGTGAGCAACGACCGCTCAGCGGAGAACCACGGCGCCAACTCCAACTTCGCCATCAACACCTCCGCATCGCTCGCGGGAGACACCATCGGCCCGGCCATGTTCGTCTACCTCAACAATCCTGACTTCCGCGACGGCGACAAGACCAATACGACGCCCTACTTTGTGGCCCTCCTCTCCGACAGCAGCGGCATTAACGCTACCGGCAGCGGCGTGGGCCACGACATAGAGCTCACTATCGACGGCGACCCCGCAACGTCCTATGTGCTCAACGATTATTTCACCAACGACTTCGGTACATTCACCAGCGGCAGCGTGAGCTATTCGATACCGGAGCTCGCGCCCGGACCCCACCGCCTCTATTTCCGCGCCTGGGATATGCTGGGCAACTCCTCCTCCACGCTGCTCAACTTCACAGCCGTGCGCGGCCTCGCGCCCAACATCCTCGATGTGAGCTGCAATCCCAATCCCGCCACCACAACGGCCGTCTTCAACATCTCATACGACCGCCCGCTCACCGACATGACCTTCACCGTCAAGGTCTACGATTCCTACGGACAGCTCGTATGGCGCACCACGACCACCGGCAGCAGTGATTACGGCCACTATCCCGTGACGTGGAACCTGACAAACGCCTCCGGAGCGCGTGTCGGCGGCGGTGTCTACCTCTATCGCGTCTCCGTGAGCGAGGACGGCGGCGGTGTGACGTCAAAAACCAAGAAACTCATCGTGATAAACAATAAATAGGGCTTTCTGTAGTTTTATAATTGTGTCATTCACAACAACGAATTTATGAGAATCAAGATAACAACTTTGCTGGCCCTGCTTCTCACCTTCTCCGTAGCAGCATGGGCAGACGGCGATAAAGACCAGTTCAACCCGGTCAGCACGGCAGTCAACTCCCTCAAGATCGGAGCCGACGCACGTGCCGGAGGTATGGGCGACGTCGGCGTTGCCACCGACCCGGATGTCAACTCGCAGGCCTGGAATGTGGCCAAATATCCATTCTGTATCAGCCGCGCCGGCCTGGCAGTCAACTATACCCCGTGGCTCCGCAAGATAGTCAACGACATCGACCTCGGCTATATGGCCGGATACATGAGGCTCGGCGACTATACAGCTCTGTCCTCCTCCCTGCGCTATTTCTCGCTCGGCGAGGTGGACGCAGGCGACAACCTCACCATCAAGCCCTATGAGCTCGCCTTCGACGTCGGCGTGTCGCGCATGCTGAGCGAAAACCTCTCGGCCGGTATAGCCCTCCGCTACATCTACTCCGACCTCAGCGGCCACTACTCCGATGACGTGAAGCCCGGCAACGCCTTTGCCGCCGATATCGGCCTCTATTGGAACAAGTATGTCATCATGGGCAGCCGCGAATGTCAGCTGGCTCTCGGTATGAATATCAGCAATGTGGGCAGTAAGGTGAAATACGGCGACGAAAACTCCTACTTCCTGCCCACGAACCTGCGCATAGGTGCCAGTTACCTCGTCCCCATCAACGAGTACAACAAATTCTCCATCTCCCTTGACCTCAACAAGCTCCTCGTGCCCACCATGCCGCGGCAGAAGGACGATGAGAGCGACGAGGCTTATCAGGAGCGCCTGCAGAAGGACTACTACGACATGTCGCCCATCACCGGTATATTCAAGAGCTTCGGCGACGCCCCCGACGGATTTAGCGAGGAGCTCAAGGAGATACAGTGGAGCATAGGCGCAGAGTACATATATAATGACAAATTTATCCTGCGCGCCGGTTATCACGATGAGAACAAGGACAAGGGCAACCGCAAGTACTTCACCGTCGGTGCCGGATTCAGGATGAATGTGTTCTCCCTCGATGCCGGCTATGTACTCAGCACGGCGGCAAGCAACCCTCTCGACCAGACGCTGCGTGTGTCCCTCGCCTTCGATTTCGACGGCATACGCGACCTCTTCAACAGGCGGCGCTGATAAGACAACTACGAATATATCACAATCAAAGCGGAGCTCCGGAGAACGCCTCCGCTTTTTTATTTTCAGAAATATGCTATTGATTCCGCGTACAGGTTTGGGATTTGATGTCCACCGCCTCGTCGAGGGCCGCGAGCTCTGGCTGGGCGGAGTGAAGATAGATTACGAACGCGGCCTGCTGGGCCACAGCGATGCCGACGTGGCTCTCCACGCCCTTATCGATGCGCTGCTCGGCGCGGCAGCCCTCAGGGATATCGGTTACCACTTCCCCGACACCGATGACCGCTATCTCGGCGCCGACAGCAAGGCTCTGCTGCGCGCCACGCTCGGGATATTGCGCTCTCACGGCTTCTCCGTAGGGAATGTAGACGTCACCATCTGCCTCGAGCGGCCCAAACTGCGGGACCACATCCCCGCCATGTGCTCCATCATCGCTTCCTGCCTTGAGATCCCCGTGAGCGACGTCTCGGTCAAGGCCACCACCACCGAGCGCCTCGGCTACACGGGCCGCGGCGAGGGCATCGCCGCCTACGCTACGGCTCTCATCTTCGAGCACCGCGACGAAGGAGAGTAGGGCAGCTATGTCGGTGTCTCGGAATGCGGTGAGCAGGGGCGGCGAATGCGTTTTACAGATTTCGTATCGCCTGCGGCGAATGTTTCCCCGTGCATACGTCCGCTTTGGTCCTGTCCCGGTTTGAGATTATTACCTTCCGGTAAACATAGTTATGCTTGATTAGTAGGGCGGAGAGGCGTAGCCGATTTTTCGCGCTGTTTTGATTTGCGCTGTTCCTGTCGCATGCTCTACGGAATGCATAAAAGGCGGAAGTAATCATATCGAAATGAACATCTCAATCGCACATCTCCAAAATCGTTCCGCATGCGCGGAACCTCACAAGGCACCTGAGGAAAACTACATTTGAGATGTTTCAAAACGTCTCAAATGTAATTTTGCCCTTCCGCGAGCCTTGATTTTCAGATATTTACCGAGGCCCGGAAATCGCCTTTTCCGGAGTCCGGAAATGCGAAGAAGTTTACCCTTATCGGAAGTTGTCGCGCCTAAGCCTGCTAATGTATCTTTGTCATTCGAAAATCGTGCGCTTTTTCCGCTTGTAGCAAAAGGCACTCCCCAATCTCTCCAAAATCGTTCCGCATACGCTAGACCTCACAAGGCACCTGAGGAAAACTACATTTGAGATGTTCCAAAACGTCTCAAATGTAATTTTTCCCTTCTGCGGTCTTGATTTTCAGTGATTTACAAAGCCGATTTGTACGTGCATTTCAGTGATCAATAACCATCGTCTCAGGTGCCGGATATTCATTCTTTAGGATAGCCCATATAGCCCTGCGGGCCGGTGATCTGTTGCCTGATCTACGGAGTCGGGGCCTAGCGGATGAATCTCAAGCTCTGGCGCGGGCAAATCCTCGCCCGTACTGTGTTCACGGCTTCTTTTGCTTCCGGCAGGACTTCAATCCAACGACTGTCCCGCTTGCTTTTAAGAGCGAAACTTTACCAATAAAAAAGCAAGGCTCCTCTTCTGATGAGTGAACCTTGCTTTCTACCCCTTGAGGGCTGTGTTAATCGGTAGTTTATAGCGGCAGATAACCTCGCCTTATCCCTGACTGTCAATGTCTGGCGTTTTGCCCGCTTTGGACATCCCGGCGATGAAATCATCGAGGACGGGGACGATGCCGAGGAGCTTGTCTGTGTCTACCCCGTGATCCCTGAATTTTCCTATCATGCAGGAGGGGATCGCGGCCGCCTTGCGCTTCATTGCCTTGCCCTTGTCGGTGAGGAATACTATCTGCTGGCGCTTGTCGACGTCGCTGTCATGCCTGCCGACGAGGCCCAGACGCTCCATGCGCCTGATGAGCGGCGAGATGGTGTTGATGCCCAGGTAGAGGCGCTTGCCGATGTCGTTGACGGGCAGCCTGTCCTCCTCCCACAGCACCAGAAGCACCAGATACTGCGTGTAGGTGATGCCGAGAGGCCGGAAGTACGGCTCGTAAGCCTGCGTCACCAGTCTGCTGGCCGTGTAGAGCCGGAAGCAGAGCTGATGGTCCAGTCTCAGCTGCTCGTATGTCTTGCCTCTGCCGGTCATGGCGTCTTACAGAGCGGCCTCTACCTGCTTCTTCACCTCCTTCATGTCCACGGTCGGCTCGAAGCGTGCTATCACCTGACCGTCGCGGCCGATGAGGAACTTGGTGAAGTTCCACTGTATGTCGTCCTTCTTGCGGGGCTCGGGATTGGCCTCGTTGTAGAGCCTCTCCATGATGGCGGCGAGCTTCTCCTCATATCCGCCGAGGCAGGGCTTCTGGCTCTTGAGCCATGTGTACAGCGGCAGGGCGTTTGCGCCGTTCACGTCGCTCTTCTTAAACTGCGGGAAGTCAGCGCCGAACTTGAGCGTGCAGAACTCCTTGATCTCGTCGTCCGTGCCGGGAGCCTGGTGGCCGAACTGATTGCACGGCACATCGAGGATCTCCAGTCCTTTGTCCTTGAGCTCGTGATACATCGCCTCGAGGTCCTCATACTGCGGGGTGAAGCCGCAGCCCGTGGCCGTGTTGACGATGAGCAGCACCTTGCCCTTATACTCGTTCAAGCTTACATTGTTGCCTTTCTTGTCCTGAAGGCTGAAATCATACACTGTTTTCATTCTTTTATTTGTTTTTTGTGCCATGCCGCACGTTGTCGTGACGAGCAGCAAGGCGAGGATTAATAATTTTCTCATTACGCAGGCAAAGATAAGGGAAATATTTTATATCGCAAGCGATAGTACTACTACTTTAATAGCTATTAAGAATTATATCGCTTGAGATATATGTTTATAACTGCTTTTAGTAAAATCTTACGCGCTTTACAGAAAGCAGGAGCAATATTGGCGGGCCTTTTCGGTTCGGCGTCTTTTATAGGAAAAGCCTTTTTCGGCCGCTTCTCTCAGAGCAGCCTCAGGGCAATGGCGGCGCAGGCCTCGGCGTCGGCCAGAGCGTTGTGATGATGAAGGAGGTCGAAGCCGCAGTAGGCCGCCACGGTGTGCAGCTGATAGTTGGGCAGGACGCCTTTCAGCCTGCGGCGCGCGGCGATGCAGGTGCAGAGAAACCGGTAGCCGGGGTAGATCATGCCGTACTTCTGAAACACTGCCTTGAGGCACCCCTCGTCAAACCGGCTGTTGTGTGCCACGAGCGTCAGGCCGTCGATCATGCCCGTCACCTGCCGCCATACATCGGGGAAGGGCAGTGCGTCCTCCACGTCCTCCATCCTCAGGCCGTGCACACGCGTGTTCCAGTAGGAGAAGTAGTCGGGGCGGGGGAATATCAGGCTGTAGAATTTATCGGCGACAATGCCCCCGCGCACGGTCACAATCCCCACGCTGCAGACGCTGGAGGGATTCTGATTGGCGGTCTCGAAGTCTATCGCGGCAAAGTTGTCCATGTCCCCGATTATCTGTTAGTGATAGCTTCCGGCCCTCTATTCGCCCTCGGCGCGGCACTCCCGGAAGTGCATATCGCGCATGGACTTCTCTTTGGTGAACGTGAAGTAGTCGCAGGTGGCCTCCGTGCACAGCACGCCCTCGGAGTTGGTGAGCGTGGCATGGATGGTGACTATGTTGCGCTTCTGGCCTGTGATGCGGGCGCGGAGCGTGAACAGCGGGTCGGTGGTGAGCGCCGGTTTGAGGTATTTGGTCTCCATCCTGGTCGTCACGCCGACGGTCTGCATCATGCGGCTCACTGTCCAGCCGCATATTTCGTCGAGCAGAAGAGCCTGCACGCCGCCGTGCACGGTGTTTATCCATCCCTGATAGTTCTGGGTCGGTTTCCAGTGGCATATGATAGTGTCGCCGTCCTCGTAGAATTGCAGGTGGAAGCCGAACGGGTGATGCGGGCTGCAGCCGATGCAGTTGTAATTGGGCACGTCGACCCAAGGATTGAGAAGTTTCTTCATTTTCGGAATGTTATTCTCCGCGCTGTGAGGCGGCGGTGCATGCCGCCGGCGGAGTAGTTGGGGTAAATAGTGCTTATATTAATAATTGTGTGCCCGGCCGTAATGCCGGTAATCTGCTCTGATGGCGGAGACTTGCGGACAGCTTTTCTTTCGCTCATTCCCGGCCTCGGTGCATCCGGCTCAGCACGCCGGGTATGCGGTGGCTATGATGCAGACTACTATGGCGGTGAGCAGCAGTCCGGAGGCGAGAAGGTCGATGTCGGCGGCGAGGTATCCGCTGCGGGTGTACTCCGACGATACGACCCTCGAGGAGTGCGGCATGTGGCGGGAGATACGCTTGTAGAGCAGAAAGAGCAGGCTGCCGACTATTGCGCCGACGGCAAAGCCCGTGATCACGTCGCCAAAGTAGTGGACGCCGAGGTAGATGCGCGACCAGCCGTTGATGATGGACCAGAGGAAGAAGAACACTGCGCTGCGCGCGCGCCGGAACAGCAGCGCGAGAAATACGGCAAGCGCCATCGTGTTGGCCGAATGGGCCGAGAAGAAGCCCGAGCCCGAGCACGTGTAGCCGTTCGCCGTGGCTATCTCGCCCATCAGGTAGAGGTCGTTGCAGGGACGGGGACGCAGGACGAGCGCCTTGCATATCTCGGAGAGCGAAGAGGAGATGGCCACACAGAGCACCAGCGCCGCAAAGATGGAGAGCACGTGGGGCAGATCGTTGTTGCGGATGATGATGTACAGCAGCAGTATGCCCACCGGCACCCACGTCAGCGTGGATGTGAAGATCAGCATCAGCCTGTCGGCAAACAGGGAGTCGCTGCCGTTGAGGGCGAGCGTGATGCTGCGGTCCAGTGTCAGAAGGCTTTCGGGCATGTCTGCGTCGGTTTATATGGCATTTGTATCATATCAGTCCTATTGTCGAGGCGTCTATCCAGCCTTTCTGGTCGCCGTCGAGAGATATCTGCCGCCATCCTTTCACGCTGTTGTCGCGGGTGAGTCTTATCTTGGCTCCCGGGAGTATATGCTGCAGCGCCTTGGCGTGGGGCGAGGGCGACTGGCGTATGTCTCCGGCCCTGAGCACTATGGCGTCGGTCGGCGCATCGCCGTTGACGGTCTGTACGATACTGCATGTGAGGGTCGTGACAAGCGCGATGAGCGCGATGATGCAGACGGCAAATGCGCCCTTTCTGAGGCTCAGCCTGCCTCCGAAGTAATAGACCAGGAAGCAGGCAAGCATGAGGGCGAACGAGATGAGGGCGTAGAGAGTCCAGTCGGCGATGTTGCGGCTGTAGACAAAGTCGCGCGCCCACGAGGATATGAACGACTGCGGCTGCGCGCCGGAGAACTTGATCTTGGCCACGACTATCTTCAGATTGTAGCGGGCGTCGGAATAAGACGGGTCGAGGCGCAGCGCGCGCTCCCAGGCCAGACGGGCCTCGGGATATTCGCTCAGGCGGTAGTAACAGTTGCCGAGGTTGTAGTATATCTCGGAACTTTTCTCCGCTGCGGCTGCCTTGGTGTATTCTTCGACAGCGGCGCGGTATTCTCCCTTGCCGTACAGCATGGCTCCCTTTTCATAGGCCGCCTTTGCATCGGCGGCGAAGGCGCTCACGGAGCTCAGGATGAGTGCGGCGAATATCAGTAGTGTTGTGATGACTTTTCTCATGATTTTGCTTGGCTTAGTGAGTCCTCTATACGGATGATGGCATCGGAGGAGCGCTTGTAGAGGTTCTCCATATTGGTCTTCGGATCGCCCGGAGCGTAGCGGGCAAACTCGCACTGCTTCATGACGTCTACCAGTTCCGCGGCCAGACTTTGCTCCACGCCGTGACGCTCGAGGGTTGTGGCCAGTTCGTCCGTGCGGAATTCGGACATCGGTATGGAGAGGCGTTGCGAGGCGTAGTTGAGCAGCGCTGAGGCCAGTTCATCATAGAATGCCGCCGTGTCGCCGGCCTTGAGAAGGCGCGCGGCCTTGCGCAGGTGTTTCGCGGCAGTCTTGCCGGCCCTGCGGCTGAGCCTGAGAGAGGTGTTGCTGCGGTATTTCTCGGAGCGGCGCAACAGGGATAAGGCCACTATGAAAGCGATGAGGACGATGCCGTAGAGCATGTAGTAGACGGGCGAGCTCAGGCTGAAGAGCGTGGAGGGCTTGCTGTAGCTGCCATGCCAGATGTCATTGATGTCCTTGCGCAGCAGATCCTCGTCCTCGTTACTGATGCGCGAGCCCTGCTCCACGCGGAAACTGATCGGCTCTGTCGAGGTGGTCTTGTAGGTGTTCGTGCCGGTGTCGAAGTAGCAGAGCTTCAGGGAGGGCAGCGTGTAATTGCCCTTCTGGTGGGGCACCACGACGTAGTCGTAGTACATCGTGCCGCTCATGCCGGAGTCGGTGAGCTTGGTCTTGTCGGTGAGCTTGGCGGGGAACACGTCGAAGTCGTTGCCCATCTTCAGCTTCGGAGCGGTGATGAGCTTCATGTTGCCCACGCCGGTGATGACCACTCTCACGGACAGGTTTTCGCCAGTACGCGGCTTGGCGGTGAGGATGGACGACTTGATGTCAAAGTGTCCCACGGCGCCCGAGTATTCCATAGGCTTCGGCTCGGGGAGCTTGCTGACGTTGATGGAGAGAGAGGGGGCGATGATCGATTTCTTGACCTCGGAGAAGTTCGGATTGCCGTTGAAGAACGCGTCAAACGGATCGATGTTCGGGTTGGCCACTGCTACCACGCCGTCGAAGCGGATGGAGGGAATGGTGAGCTTGCCCGTCTGCTGCGGGTACATCACATACTGGCACCAGGTAGTGGTCTGGTAGGGCACGCCCTTGTACGAGCCCATGCTGAACGACTTCTGCCTCGGCAGAGGCACCTCCTGCGTCAGGAATCCCTTGAGGTCCGGCATATTGCCCGCCAGCTGTGTGAGATTGACCCTCGTGTAGACTCGGTAGGTGAGCACCACCGGTTCCTGCTCGTGGACATTGGTCTTGTTGGCCGTGACGGTGATAAAAAGGTCGTTGGAGGTGATCCTGCCGCCGGTCTTCATGGGCATGGCATCATCGCTCTGGCTCTGCCGTGAAGATGAGCCCCTCGCGGCGTGGCCCGTGGCGGTGATGGTGATAGCCCCCGTGCGGTACGCCTTGCCTCCGATGGTGATGGTAGCGGTAGGCACGGTCACTGTGCCGGGCTTGTCGATGGTACAGGTGTAGGTGAATGTCACCGAACTGCTGCCGGAGGTCTTGCCGTTGATGACCTGATAGCTGGACATCTCGGAGCGGCTCGGGCCGTAGACTACGTTGATGGCGGCGGGGAACCGCGGGCCGGAGAAGTCGTCGACGTCGCGCGTCGAGACATAATACTCAATGCGGAAGTTCTCGCCGCAGGTCACCTGACGCGGGGCGTTGGCCTTGATGCGCACGGCCGCCGTGGCGTAGGGCGTGAGCATCGTGAGGACGAGGGCGAGTATGATGGATAATCTCTTAGGCATAGTGATGTGTGCAGGACAGAGGGAGAAGAAAAGTTACCAGTTTTGCTCGAGACTTCTGGGACTGCTGTAGCGCTGTCCGCGGCGCAGCTTGTCCTGTGTGCGCTGCTCTTCCTGCTGTGCGGCATCGAGCAGACGCTGGGCGTTCTCGCGCGACATCTGGTTGTTGCTTTGCTGCTGCTTCTGTTGTTGCTGCTGGTCTTTCTGCTTGTCCTGTTTATTCTGTTGGTTTTTATTGTTCTTGTTCTGCTGATTTTTGTTGTTCTTATTCTGCTGCTTGTTCTGCTTCTGATTCTTCTGCATGTGGCGGCAGAGGGCGAGATTGTAGCGGCTCTCGTCGTCTTTGGGATTATTGCGAAGCGCGTTCTCGTAGCTCTTTATCGCGTCGCCATACTGCTTCTGGCTCTGCAGGATTACACCCATGTTGTGATAAGCCTTGGCCAGATAGCGGGGATTGTGCGTGTGTTTGATGGCGGCCTCGTACTGTGCGGCGGCGTCTTTGGGATTGCGCTGCCGGAGCAGGGCGTTGCCGAGGTTGAAGTGCGCTATCGGGTCGGCCTCGTTGCGCTTCACGGCCTTGCGGTAGGCGGTCTCGGCGTCGTTGAACAGGCTGTCGATATAGAGGGAGTTGCCCTTGCGTATCAGGCGCCTGTTGTCCCGCTGCGCCATCGCGGACGTCTGGGAGAGCAGCAGGATTAGTGTGGTGAGAATATATATGTAGCGTGTCTTCATCTTCGTTTCTTAAAGAGGTTGAGGCGGCGAAGCACATGGTTCTTGCGCTCCATGATGATGGCATCGGCTATGAGCGCGATGAGAGCCAGCAGAGCTACCCACTGAAACTGCTCGTCGTAGGATGAGTATACGACCGAGGACATGTCGCTCTTCTTGATCTTGTCGAGCTGGGCGAACAGCTGCTCGCGCGCCGAAGGGGCGTTGGAGAGGTAGATAAACGCGCCGCTTCCGGCCTTGGCTATGCTGCGGCACATGTCCTTGTTGAGATGAGAGATGACGGTCTGCCCGCTCCGGTTGGTGATATACTTTCCGCGGTTGGCGGGGTCCGGAACGGGAGCACCGCTGCTGCCGCCCACGCCGATGACGAACGTGCGGATGCCTTGCTTTGCAGCGTCGCGGGCAGCCTTCTCTGCGCCGCCCTCGTGGTCCTCGCCGTCGGTAATCACGATGATGGCGCGGCCTATGCCGTCCTTCTTTGAGAAGCATTTCGTGGACAGATTGATGGCTTCGGCGATGGCAGTGCCCTGCTTGGTGATCATGGTCGGGTTGATGGCGTCGAGAAACATGGATGCCGAGATGCCGTCGCTCGTCATGGGCATCTGGTTGTACGCCTCGCCTGCGAACACCACGAGCGCCACCTTGTCATTGTCCATGCGGTCGATGAGCGAGGTGATGAGCTGCTTGGCGCAGTCCAGACGGTTGGGCGCTACGTCCTCGGCCATCATCGAATTGGAGATGTCGAGCGCGATGACGGCCTCGATACCTTGCTTCTTCTCGTTGTCCACCGTCAGGCCCATCTGAGGCCGCGCGAGGGCCAGGATAAGCATTGTGGCGGCGAAGAGTCCCAGGCCGAACTTCAGGTGCTGCCGCTTGAGCGAGGCGTCGGGCATGAGAGCCTTGAGCAGGTTCGGGTCGCCGAAGCGCTTCAGGCGTCTCTTCCTCGCTATGCACGACAAGACGTAGATGGCCGCCCATACTATGATGAGCAGCAGGAGATATAAATATTGCGGGTCTTGAAATCTTAGCATATGCTCGATAGTTTATGGCAGCCTGCGATATACCGTGGCTCTGAGAAGCAGCTCCAGAAGCATTGTGATGACCGCCAGCATGGCCAGAGGCTGATAGAGGTCGTAGCGCTTGGAGTATTTGCGCACATTATACTTGGTGCGCTCCAGTTTGTCGATGTCCTGATACACCTTCTTGAGCTGCGAGGTGGATGTGGCCCTGTAAAACTCGCCGCCCGTGGCCGTAGCGATGCCGTCGAGCGTCTTGGTGTCGATCTCGCAGGGCATCTGGATATAGTGGACGCCTCCGCCGGGCAGAGGGTAGGGGAACGGCGCCGTGCCGTTGGTGCCCACGCCGATGGTGTATATACGTATGCCGAAGGTGGCGGCTATGTCGGCTGCGGTAAGGGGTGAAATCTCGCCTCTGTTGTTGGAACCGTCGGTAAGGAGAATGATGACTTTGCTCTTGGCCTTGCTCTCCCTCAGACGCGAGATGGCATTTGTCAGTCCCATGCCTATTGCCGTGCCGTCGTCGATAAGCCCGTGCATGGCGTAGTCGCAGCTCACATTGCGCAGCAGACTGAGCAGCGAGGCGTGGTCCGTAGTCATGGGGCACTGCGTGAAGGCCTCGGCCGCAAAGACCGTGAGCCCGATATTGTCGTTGGGGCGCGAATTGATAAACTCGGTCGCCACATTCTTGGCCGCCTCAATACGGTTGGGCTGTAGGTCTTCGGCCAGCATACTCGTAGAGGCGTCTATCGCCAGCATGATGTCTATGCCTTCCACCTGCGCGTCCTTCCACGCGTTCTTGCCCTGCGGCCTGGCCAGTATCAGAATGATGAGCGTCAGCGTGATGAGGCGCAGGAAGAACGGCGTGTGCATCAGCCTCATCTTGAGCGACGGACTGATGCCGCGATATGCGTTGGTGTCAGAGAAAGTGATGCCGGCCTCGCGGCGGTGATGGCGCATGAAGTGCCACACTGCGTAGGGCAGCAGCAGCAACAGCAGAAAAAGTATCTCCTTGTTTGCGAATGTGATCATTTATCAAATGCTCTATAGCAACAGTTCGTGTATCTCGTATACCACGACTGCCAGAATTAAGACTGTGACGACGAGCGAGAGGGCGAAGACTATCTTGCGCCGGCGGCGCACGTCGCTGACCTTCTCCCCGGTGTCCTCGGGGATGTCCTCCTCGGTTATCACAGGCGGTTTGTCGCTCTTGGTGGTCTCTATATAGTCGGAGAGGCGCCTCAGGTTGCGTTCGTCCTCTCCCTGATCGGTCTGCAGCTTGGCAAACTTGGTGAGGTCGGCCGTGGCGAGTATCTCGCGCAGCTCCGTATAGTCCGGTTCCACGCGTGCCACAGTAACGCCCTGTTCTCCTTCAGAGGTTGCGGGCTGTTCTTCCTTCTCGCCCAGTTCTATGAGCCGCGCTACCAGTTCGTAGGAAGTCATCTCATCGGCCTTGAATCCGTAGCGCTTGCTTACATAGCGCCTCAGGATACCGATGAGGCTGGTGTAGTAGTCCTTGGACGTGAGTTCCTCGCGCCCGTAGTTGTCCTTGAGCTGCTCTATTGCGGCTTCGGCCTCCTTGTGCGGCGGCACTACGGCCTTGACCTCCTTTTTGGTCTGTTTCTTTCTGCCGGCCATCTGCATCCACAGGTAGGCTGCGGCGCTGCCTGCGCAGCAGACGATGAGCAGCACAGCGAGCAGGAAAAGCCTCATCCAATCGCGCCAGGTGTAGGCGGGGTCGGTGATTTCCTTCGGACCGTAGTATTTGTCCGTGTGTACGGTGTCCACCTTTATGTCATTGACCTTGAGGGCCAGTTGCGGAGTGGGGTAAGTCTGCTTGCCGACCTTGACATTGATAGAAGGAATATAGTAGAGCGCCGGCTCGAAGCTCGTGAGCGTATAGACACATTTTGTGGTGGTCATCCCGTCGGACGGTGTGCCCGGCTCGGAGCTCACCTGTCCCTTGCCGATGACCTCCAGTCCCGCCTTGAGCAGCGGCTGCAGGTCCTGCGGGAAGACGGGCGTTGTGGCGGCGGGGTGCACTACGGTGACCCTCAGGGCCGTCTGCTCGCCCAGAAGTATCGCCGTGCTGTCCGTCATGGCCTTGACGGAGACCTGCGCCCTCACGGCCGTGAGCGGCAGGAGCAGTGCTATTATATATATGAATGCTTTCCTTGTCATCTCTGATAGTATGCTTTATCGTCCCGAAGCCTGCCGCTCGCCGAACAGCTGCATCAGCGAGCGCACATAGTCGCCGTCCGTCGGGATGGCTACATTCCTCACGCCGGCGCGGGTGAACTGCTGGTGAAGGCGCTGCTGGTGGTCCTGCCATGCCTTGGCGTGGAGATTGCGGATGCGGCGACTCGATGTGTCGACATATTGTATGTGCCCCGTCTCGGCATCCCTTAGTTCGATGATGCCCACGGACGGAAGCTCCTTCATGCGGATGTCGTAGACTTCGATGGCGCCGAGGTCGTACTTGTGACCGGCTATCCGGAGCTTGTCGCTCAGGTCGTGGCTGTCCAGAAAGTCGCTGATGATAAATGCAGCGCACTGCCGGCGCTGTATCTTGAGCATAAACTCAAGGGCGGCGGCGATGTCCGTGCCTTTGCCCTCGGGACGGAATGAGAGCAGCTCGCGTATGATATACAGGATATGCCTGCTGCCCTTCTGAGGGGGAATATACTTCTCCACGTGGTCCGAGAAGAAGATGACGCCTATCTTATCATTGTTCTCAATGGCCGAGAACGAGAGCGTGGCCGCTATCTCGGTGATGAGCTCGCGCTTGGTGCGCATCCGTGAACCGAAATCCACTGACCCGGACACGTCGATGAGCAGCATCACGGTCAGTTCCCTCTCCTCCTCATAGACCTTGACGTAGGGACGGTTGAAGCGGGCTGTGACATTCCAGTCGATATCGCGCACATCATCGCCGGGCTGATACTCCCGCACCTCCGAGAAGCTCATACCCTTCCCCTTGAAGGCGGAGTGGTATTCGCCGGCGAAGATGTCATTGCTCAGCCTGCGCGACTTTATCTCTATGCGCCTCACACGGCGCAACAGTTCTGCGGTATCCATTATCCTGTCTCTCCTCCCTGCTTAGGGCACGGCAATCTTGTTGATTATCTCGTCGATGATATTGTCGCTGTTCACGCCGGCGGCCTCTGCCTCGTAGCTCAGGCCTATTCTGTGGCGCAGCACATCGTGGGCCACGGCCCTGATGTCCTCGGGAATGACGTAGCCGCGGCGCTTGATGAACGCGTAAGCTCTGCCGGCGTATGCCAGGCAGATGGAGGCACGGGGCGAACCGCCGAAGGAGATGTATTCCTTGATATCTTTCAGTTTGTAGCGCTCGGGATAGCGGGTGGCAAATACTATGTCGGCTATGTATTGGCTTATCTTGTCGTCCAGATAAATATCCTTGACCACCTCGCGGGCGTGCATTATCCTGGCAGCATCGGTCACGGGGCTCACCTTGATCTCGCTCTTGTTGTCCAGTTTGGCGCGCACGATGGCCTTCTCCTCTTCGATCGAGGGATAGTCTACGAGCACCTTGAGCATGAAACGGTCGGTCTGCGCCTCGGGCAGGTGGTAGGTACCCTCCTGTTCTATCGGGTTCTCTGTGGCGAGCACGAGGAACGGTTTGGGCAGCTCGTATGTCGTGCCGCCTATGGTCACCTGCTTCTCCTGCATGGCCTCGAGCAGAGCGCTCTGCACCTTGGCCGGGGCCCTGTTGATCTCATCGGCCAGAATGAAATTGGCGAAGATGGGGCCTTTCTTGACCACGAAGCTCTCCGTCTTCTGACTATATATCAGTGTGCCGATGATGTCGGCCGGCAGAAGGTCCGGGGTAAACTGGACGCGGCTGAACCGGGCGTCGATGAGCGACGAGAGCGTCTTGATGGCGAGCGTCTTGGCCAGTCCGGGCACACCCTCCAGCAATACATGCCCGTCGGAGAGCAGGCTGACCAGAAGCGCCTCTACCAGATGCTTCTGTCCTACTATTACGCGGCCCATCCCTTCGGTCAGGTCGGTGAGAAACCCGCTCTCAATCTCGATCTGCTCATTGAGCGCGCGAATGTCAATGTTGCTGTTCATATATTTTCTCGTTTAGTTTCTTATGATGTCTGCAAAATTACCACTTATCCCGACAATTCCCAAACCGTAGTACTTAAAAAAGAGAAAATAGCTATTCCGCTTCGTTAACAGCCAGCAGTCTAAGGATAAGCCGAATGCTAATGGCCGCCCCCGATGCAGCAGGCGACCGTATGTGAAAAGCCGCGGAGAGATGCGCGATAAGCTACGGACGATGATAAATGGGCGCGATGATGACTCTCGGCGGCACTTCAGGCTAAGCCCGCACCCCGTCGTCCGATCCGAAGCAGTATATGCATCATTTATGCATTTCCTGATGGTCTTGCCATGCCCTGTTGACGATGGCTGAATGCCGATTTTTTGGCCCCGCGTAACTATTTGAAAATCAGTGTCTGCAAAAGGCCAAAACTACATTTGAGACGTTTTGAAACATCTCAAATGTAATTTCACTCAAGTGCCTTGTGAGTAACAACACATGCGGAAGGGTTTTTATGTGATGTGGGAAATGTCTTTTTCGACAAGAGGAAAATGGCAGTTGTTTCGGAGGGCGAATTTATCGCAGCGGGGTAGGAGAGTGAGGACATTTATAAGAGGAATTCATTCTCGGCTGCGGGCGATGATAACCGTGAGAGCCCAAGCTCATCTCTGCGTCCTGGTCATCTTAATCCGCGAATTACGCATATATAAAATATGTATGGAATTTCTCCTGCCTTCGGGCGGCGACTCTCCGTCGGGCGGAAAGGTGCGATGGAGAATTCGCTCCTTATTATATGTGTAGCTGTGCAATCACCGGCAGGGCAGGTCAGCAAGCAGTATGGCTCCGTTTTTATCACCATCGTGTAGCATAGCGCCGGGATGTGGCCCGCGGGGACGCAAATCGCTGACCTATGACATATTATTTTGGAAAAAACTATCAGGCTATGATTGTTATATGAAAATAAAATGCTACTTTTGCACGCCGATTATTATCAGCAGGCGTGTAAAAACCCTGCAGACTCGTGTGTTAATAGCCGTATCGATATTGAGAATTTGGCCTGATGCGGTGGTTAGTGAATCACGAAAGGCGCTCTTGTGTCAAAGCAGGGGCGCGTGAACTTTGGCCGTGCCGAAAGAAGCTTAGAACCGGAAGCCGGCCTGATGTTTAACGTATAATTAAAGTCACGAAAGTGGATACATTAAGTTTCAAAACAGTTTCTGTCAACAAGCAGAACGCAAACAAGGAATGGGTTGTTATCGACGCCACTGATCAGGTGCTCGGTCGCCTCTGCACGCGTGTGGCAAAGATGCTGCGCGGCAAGTACAAGCCCATCTACACGCCCAACGCAGATTGCGGCGACAATGTGATAATAATCAACGCATCCAAGGTGCGCCTCACAGGCAAGAAGTGGACGGATCGCGTCTACCTGACCTATTCTCTCTACCCCGGTGGCCAGAGAAAGCACACTCCCGAGAGCATCTTCAGGAAGCCCAACGGCCCCGAGACTCTCGTCCGCAAGGTGGTAAAGGGCATGCTCCCCAAGAATCGTCTGGGACGCCAGCTCCTCAAGAATCTCTACGTTTACGCGGGCAGCGAGCACGACAAGGACGCCCAGCAGCCCAAGACAATTGATATTAACCAGTATAAATAAAATAGGTAAATGGACGTAATAAATGCATTAGGCCGCCGCAAAAGCAGCGTAGCCCGCGTATACCTCAGCGAAGGCTCCGGTAAGATTACAATCAATAAGAAGGATATTACGGAATACTTCCCCTCATCTATTTTACAGTTCGTGGTTAAGCAGCCGCTCGCACTTCTCGACGCTACCGAGAAGTATGACATCAAAGCCAATCTGGATGGCGGCGGATATACCGGCCAGTCACAGGCTCTGCGCCTGGCCATAGCCCGTGCTCTCGTGAAGATCAATCCCGAGGACAAGGCTGCTCTTCGTAAGGAAGGTTTCATCACCCGCGACGCCAGAGAGGTGGAGCGCAAGAAGCCGGGACGTCCCAAAGCACGCCGCCGCTTCCAGTTCTCCAAGCGTTAATGCCAGTGCAGTAACAATTCTTGTAGAATTAGCCCGGCATATATATAGTTTAGTATCTAAACCGCAGAGATTCTGTACGCCCCTCTCCGGGCGGAGAAGAGGAGGGCAGACTACCCTGTGGCTGATGCTGGAAAAGCAATTAAAAGGAAAGTAAACAAAACAAACAAAGCAACAAATGTCACGTACAGATTTTGAAACATTACTCAAGGCCGGATGTCATTTCGGTCATCTGAAACGCAAGTGGAATCCCGCTATGGCTCCCTACATCTTTATGGAGCGTAACGGCATTCATATCATAGACCTCAACAAGACTGTCGTAATGCTCGACAAGGCTTGCGACGCCCTCAAGCAGATAGCCAAGAGCGGCAAGAAGATCCTTTTCGTAGCCACCAAGAAGCAGGCCAAGGACATCGTAGCCGAGAAGGCCAAAGCTCTCGAGATGCCCTATGTGATAGAGCGCTGGCCGGGCGGTATGCTCACCAACTTCCCTACTATCCGCAAGGCTGTGAAGAAGATGGCCAACATCGATAAGCTCACCGCTGACGGTACATTCGAGAACCTCTCCAAGCGTGAGAAGCTCCAGCTGAGCCGCCAGAGAGCCAAGCTCGAGAAGAACCTCGGTTCTATCGCCGACCTTACCCGTCTGCCCGCAGCTCTGTTCGTAGTGGATGTGTACAAGGAGAATATCGCCGTTCGTGAGGCCGTACGTCTCGGTATCCCCGTGTTCGGTATTGTTGATACCAACAGCGATCCTTCCAACATCGACTACGTTATCCCTGCTAACGATGACGCTTCTACAAGTATCGAGGTGATTGTTGATGCTTGCTGCGCCGCCATAAGCGAGGGTATCGAGGAGCACAAAATCGAGAAGGCTGACGCCGATGCCGCTGCACAGCAGGCCGAGGCTGAGGCAGACGCCGATGCTCCCCGTATGCGTCACCGCACACGCCGTGCACGCGTAGAGGCTCCCGTGGAGGCTGCTGCACCCGCAGCTGAGGCCGCAGAGGCTGCTCCCGCCGCTCCCGCTGCTGAGGCCGCTCCTGAAGCACCCGCTGCAGATGCTCCCGCTGCTGAGAAGGCAGAATAATTATTAACCCATTAATCAGATTATTATCATGGCTGTTACAATAGCAGAAATACAAAAATTGCGTAAGCTTACCGGTGCCGGCATGATGGACTGCAAGAAAGCATTAGAGCAGTCCGGCGGCGACACTCAGAAAGCTATCGAGATCATTCGCGAGAAGGGCCAGGCTGTAGCCGCAAAGCGCTCCGACCGCGACGCATCGGAGGGATGTGTTCTTGTGAAATATGCAGACGGCTTCGGCGCTATTATCGCCCTGAAGTGCGAGACCGACTTCGTGGCCAAAGGCGAGAAGTTTGTAAAGCTCACACAGGACATTATCGACGCTGCTGTGAAGGCTAAGGCCAAGAGCCTTGACGAGGTGAAAGCCCTCAAGCTCGGCGATCAGACCGTGCAGGACGCTGTCGTAGCCTACGGCGGTATCAGCGGTGAGAAGACCGAGCTCGACGGATACAGCTATCTCGAGGGCGAGAACATCTCCGTATACGACCATATGGGCCGCCACACTCTGGCTACCATGGTACAGCTCAACAAGAGCAACGAGGACGCTGGTCACAAGGTGGCTATGCAGGTGGCCGCTATGAAGCCCGTGGCTCTCGACGAGGCATCCGTACCCGAAGAGGTAAAGAAGACCGAGTATGAGGTAGCCGTGCAGAAGACCAAGGACGAGCAGGTGATGAAGGCCGTGGAGAACGCTCTCAAGAAGGCCGGCATCAACCCCAACCTCGTGGACAGCGACGACCATATCGAGTCGAACATGGCCAAGGGCTGGCTCACCAAGGAAGAGGCAGACAAAGCCCGCGAGATCAAGACTACCGTTGCTGAGCAGAAGAAGGCTTCTCTCTCGCAGCAGATGATCGAGAACATCGCAAAGGGCAGGATGAACAAGTTCTACAAGGAGAACTGCCTCGTAGACCAGGAATTCCAGTTCGGCGACGACAATCACGAGACAGTTTCCGCATGGCTCAAGAAGCAGGATAAGGAGCTCAAGATTGTAGCTTATAAGCGCTTCACGCTTGCCGCAGAGTAAAGAGAATACTTGCTTTACAATTGATATTTCAAGGCCGTGCCTCACCCGGGACGCGGCCTTGTTGCATCACATGCCGGCTGCGCGCCAGGAGGTTTGCGGGAAGCGTGTCTCTATGCTATAACGGCGCCTCAGATCACAGTTTTGACTGCCCTGCTGTACACTATCGGGCTATAATTAAGGCGGAGGATAAGAATTTTATCCTCATATATATTGTGTTATGTGGATTTTTCGTAAATTTGCGGTCGATTTCGGTACTGTGCGATAGTAGCAATGAAGCGTTGTGTATTTAATGTCAAAGAGTTATCGCGACAGGGAGGCTCCGGCGAATATCAGCTGGACGACGAATTCCTGTCCCTGAGAGATGACGGAGAGATATCCGGCGGCAACATTGCTGTTACGGTCACTGTGAAGGAAGCCGCTGCCGACGATTACGATTACGACCTCGACATAGCGCTCCGCGGCACACTGAGAGTACCATGCACGCGCTGTCTGGACGATATGGACTACGACGTGGATACGGTCGACTCGGTGCACATCCTCTGCGACTCGGCCGCCGGCCCTCAGGACGACGAGGATATGCTCACAGCCGCTACGGACGGCCGCTTTGACGCCTCCGACCGCATTTACGAGACACTGCTTCTGGACATTCCCTCGGTGCATGTTCATCCCGACGGACAGTGCAATCCCGAGATGATAGGCCGCATCACTACCGAGCTGGACGAAGAATAGAGAATAATAACAATAAACATATCAATCACAATGGCACATCCTAAAAGAAGACAATCCAAGACTCGCACATTAAAGCGCAGAACCCACGATAAGGCTGTAGCGCCTACACTGGCCGTTTGCCCGAACTGCGGCGCACTGTATGTTTACCATACCGTATGCCCTGAGTGCGGATACTATCGTGGCAAGGTAGCTATAGAGAAAGCAGCCGAAGCCTAAGCAGCTCTGGCCTGAGACTAATAGCTGATGACTTGGGGATACGGCAATAATATGCACGGTCTTCAAGTCGTCTTTGTTTGTATAAATCATTTGTATAATGGCTAATAATATCAATGCTATAATTACGGGCGTGGGCGGCTACGTCCCTGAATATGTGCTCACCAATGATGAGCTCTCGAGAATGGTAGACACCAACGACGAGTGGATTATGACCCGTATCGGCGTTAAGGAGCGCAGAATACTCAACGAGGAAGGCCTCGGCACAAGTTACATGGCCCGCAAGGCCGTGAAGCAGCTCCTGGAGCGCACTGGCACGGATCCTCTCGACATCGACTGCCTCATCGTCGCTACCACTACGCCCGATTATCATTTCCCCTCTACCGCTTCCATCGTGCTGGGCCGTCTGGGCATGAACAATGCCTACGCTTTTGATATGGAGGCAGCGTGCTGCGGCTTCCTGTTCGGCCTCGAGGTCGGCGCTAATATGATACGCAGCGGCCGTTACAAGAAGGTCATTGTCTGCGGTGCTGACAAGGTATCCTCAATGGTCGACTATACAGACCGCTCCACGTGCCCCATCTTTGGCGATGGTGCCGGCGCAGTGCTGCTTGAGCCCACAGAGGAGGATCTTGGACTCATGGATTCCTATCTCAGGACGGATGGCAAGGGCCTTCCCTTCCTCGTACAGAAGGGCGGCGGCTCCGTATGTCCTCCTACCCATTTCACCATCGATCATCGTCTCCATTATCTTCATCAGGAGGGCCGCACAGTGTTCAAATTCGCTGTGACGCATATGGCCGACGCCTGCGCTACAATAGCTGAGCGCAACGGCCTCAACAAGGACAACATCACCTGGGTAGTGCCTCATCAGGCCAACATCCGTATCATCGAGGCTGTAGCCAAGCGTCTCGATGTGCCCATGGAGAAGGTGATGCTCAACATCCAGCGCTACGGCAATACCTCCGGTGCAACGCTTCCGCTTGCCCTCTGGGATTACGAGAGTCAGCTCAAGAAGGGCGACAACCTCATCTTCTGCGCCTTTGGTGCAGGCTTCGTATGGGGCGCATCCTATCTGAAGTGGGCCTACGACTATAAGCCCGTCAAGTAACACCAGAAAAAGAGAGACTAAGAGCATGCACAAGGCGGGATTTGTAAGCATTGTCGGCAATCCGAACGTCGGAAAGTCCACTCTGATGAACCTGTTCGTCGGCGAGAGGGTCTCCATAGCCACCTTCAAGGCTCAGACCACGCGCCACCGGATCATGGGCATCGTGACGAAGGATGACTACCAGATCGTGTTCTCCGACACGCCCGGCGTGTTGAAGCCCAACTATAAGCTTCAGGAGGACATGCTTGCATTCTCCGTCTCTTCGCTCGAGGACGCCGATGTGCTGCTCTATGTGACCGATACGGTCGAGAAGCCTTCCAAGAACGAGGACTTCCTGCAGCGGGTGAGCCGCCTCGAGATCCCCGTGCTCGTGCTCATCAACAAGATCGACCTCAGCAATCAGGACGCGCTGGGCAAGCTCGTGGACTACTGGCACGATAAGCTCCCCAAGGCTGAGATTGTGCCGGTATCGGCCAAGGCCCGCTTCAACGTGGACAATGTGCTGCGCCGCATCGTGGAGCTCCTGCCCGAGTCGCCCGACTACTTTGCCAAGGACCAGCTCACCGACAAGCCTTCGCGCTTCATCGTCTCAGAGATAATCCGCGAGAAGATACTGCTCTATTACGACAAGGAGATACCTTACGCCGTCGAGGTGGTAGTGACCGAGTTCAAGGAGGAGGAGAAGCTCCTGCGCATCTCGGCTACCATCTATGTGGAGCGCGAGAGTCAGAAGGGCATCATCATCGGTCACGGCGGTGTGGCTCTCAAGCGCATTGGTGCCGAAGCCAGGAGAGACATACAGCAATTCTTCGACCGCAAGGTGTATCTCAATCTCTACGTCAAGGTAGACGCCAACTGGCGCGAGTCGGCCAAGGAACTGGAGAACTTTGGCTACGAGCCGAAATGACCCGCACTTTTTATAACTAACTGCCACTTTACAAAAATGGGAAACTTAGTAGCAATCGTAGGACGCCCCAACGTCGGCAAGTCCACCCTTTTCAACCGCCTCACAGAGACACGCCGCGCCATCGTAAGCGACGAAGCCGGCACCACACGCGACCGCCAGTATGGCAAGGTGCTCTGGAGCGGTCGCACATTCTCCGTAGTGGATACCGGAGGCTGGGTCGTGAACAGCGATGACGTCTTTGAGGAACAGATACGCCGCCAGGTGGCCGTGGCTACCGAGGAGGCCGACATCGTGCTCTTTCTCGTGGATGTCAAAAACGGTATTACCGATCTCGACGACGAAGTGTCCGACATCCTGCGCCGCTCTGATGTTCCCGTGATACTCGTGGCCAACAAGGCCGACGAGAGCGCCGACGTCTTTCAGGCTTCCGAATTTTACCGCCTGGGTCTCGGCGATCCCGTGCCCGTGAGTGCGGCCACCGGAAGCGGCACCGGCGATCTGCTGGACCTCATCGTCTCCAAACTGCCTGAGGACACCGCTCCGCAGGAAGAGGAAAACATTCCCCATTTTGCCGTTGTCGGCCGCCCCAACGTGGGCAAGAGCAGTCTCATCAACGCCTTTATCGGCGAGGAGCGCAACATCGTGACCGACATCGCCGGCACGACGCGCGACGCAGTCTCCACACGCTATACCAAGTTCGGCTTCGACTTCTACCTCGTGGACACCGCCGGCATCCGCAAGAAGAAAAAGGTGAACGAGGACCTCGAATATTACAGTGTGCTGCGCTCCATCCGCGCCATCGAGAGCGCCGACGTGGCCATCCTCATGATCGACGCTACGCGCGGCATCGGCACACAGGACATGAACATTTTCCAGATCATCCAGCGCAACGCCGTGGGCCTCGTCGTGGTGGTCAACAAGTGGGACATCGCCGCCGACAAATCGAAGGAGGCGCAGGACTATTTCGTCGACACCATCCGCTCGCGCATGGCGCCGTTCACCGATTTCCCCATCATCTTCGCCTCGGCGCTCACCAAGCAGAGGATCTTCAAGGTGCTCGAGACGGCCAAGGACGTCTATCTGCATCGCGTGACCAAGGTGCCCACGCCCAAGCTCAACGATTACCTGCTGCCCATCATCGAGGAGACGCCGCCGCCCGCTACCAAGGGCAAGTATATCAAGATCAAATACTGCACGCAGCTCCCCAATACGCGCGTCCCGTCGTTTGCGTTCTTTGCCAACCTGCCGCAGTATGTCAAGGAGCCTTACCGCCGCTTTCTCGAGAACAAGATACGCGAGAAATGGAACTTTTCCGGTACGCCTATCAACGTCTTTATCCGTCATAAATGATGCATCTGCGCGCCATCCTGCCGGCTCTTGCAGCCCTTGTGCTTCTCCTCTCATGCGGAGGAAAGGATGAGAAAAAGGCCAAGAGCTACGACTCTCCTTCCGATGTGGCCGTGGCTGCTTATGAGCATCTTATGCGTGGCGAATATGAGCAGTATCTCGACTGTGTCGCCGCTTACGACAGCATTCCCGCGGGCTATCGCGCCCAGCTGGTCAATATGCTCAAGCAGGCTAATGCCAAGGCGCAGAAAGAGCGCAAGGGCGTTGTCGCCGTCGGTTATGATGGTGAAGTTAAGGAAGGTGAGAAGCAGAATGATAAGGAGAATGAAATGCCCGGTGCTTCCAAAGCCTTCAAGGTGGTGCACATAGACATCACTTTCGGCGATTCGACGCGTGAGGAGATAGCCGTGCCGGTGATAAGGCAGAATGGGAAATGGCGCCTGCAATAGGGCAGGGCGGAAGTCCACAATAAGAAATATATAAATAAGCCGGCCGTGGTAACACGACCGGCTTATTTATGTCAATAGCGTGTGACGCTGTTCGAATTCTTCCACTCCTGAAACACATAATCGCCCTCGCCGGGCAGGATGCGCTCCGTGGGGACGTGGCGCCCGCTGATGGGTAGCGCCATCTCGTCGTAGATATACGCGTCGTCGAATCCGATCTCTGCGGCCGCGGTGTGCGTGTTGCAGTAATAGATGCGCGAGATGTGAGCCCAGTAGATGGCGCCGAGGCACATGGGGCAAGGCTCACACGAGGCGTAGATGATGCAACCGCTCAGGTCGAATGTGCCCAGCTTCTTTGCGGCCTTGCGGATGGCGTTCACCTCCGCGTGTGCCGTGGGGTCGTTGTCCTTGGTCACACTGTTGCCTGACTCGGCGATAATCTTTCCGTTCTTTACTATGACGGCGCCGAACGGGCCGCCGCCGCTGTGCATGCTCTCTTCCGAGATGGCTATCGCGCGGCGCATGAATTTCTCATTGCTGTCTTCCATTGTCGTGTCTGCTTAGTAGTCTCAGGCGGAACATTCCGCCGAAACCTACTGGCAAATATATTACTTTTCTCCCTTCCGCCGGCTTCCCGCGCCCCTCTTTTATGCTTCGGAAGAAAACTTCCGGGCCATCTTCAGACCAAGGAAGCTTGAAATGCCCGCCATGTCCTATAATATATTGTATCTCACAAATTGCTCTTGGAGAAATCTCCGGCAGGCCGGATCATGCACGATGATCTGTGATTCACAAACGCATAAGGGATGAATATTTCGCTTCGCCGGAACACCATTTGCACGCTCCGCAAAAAAACGTTCCGCATACAGGAATACTCACAAGGCACCTGAGAGAAATTACATTTGAGATGTTTTAAAACGTCTCAAATGTAATTTTTGCCCTCTTATGGGTACTGATTTCCAAGATATTGCAAAGGATATTTTAGGCCTGTCAGAGGTGACTGCCATTCCTTTCGAATAGCATATTCCCGACGTTCACCATCAAAGTGGCAGGTATTTTATCCCCGTTATCGCTAAAAATGTTCCTGTTATCCTGCTCTGACATCGGATTGAGCTACGGCGTGCTTCGCTCCTTTAGTTCATCGCCGCGAAATATCAGGATGGAACGTGCGAATGACTTATGAAAAGAAAAATGATTGTTTTGCCGGCATTTTGTAAATAGCTTCGGGCTTTCGACGCGCGATGTGGGCAATTATTATTACTTTTGCCTGCAAATAAGCAATCATAATATGAAGAAGAATCCTTTTACCGGTCTGGGTATCGCGATGGTCACACCTTTCAACGAGGACGGAAGCATTGATTTTCCCTCGCTCGAGAGGCTGACGGAGTCATTGGTAAGCAACGGCGCCGATTTTATCTGCGTTTTGGGCAGCACGAGTGAAGTGCCCTGCATCTCGCCCTCTGAGGCGGAGGACATCAAGCGCACCGTGGTGCGTGTCAACAAGGGCAGACTGCCCCTGCTGCTGGGCATGAGCGACAACTGTACCGCACGTCTGGTCAACGCTATCAGGACTACCGATCTCACTGGCTTCGACGGCATTCTGTCGGCCGCGCCGAGCTACAACAAGCCCCGTCAGGAGGGCATATACCGCCATTTCGCTGCCGTGGCCTCCGCGACCAAGTTGCCCGTCGTGCTCTACAACATCCCCGGTCGTACGGGAGTGAATATCACTGCGGCGACGACGCTGCGGCTGGCGCGCGACTTCGACAACATCGTGGCCATCAAGGAGGCCTCCGGCAATATCACGCAGATAGAGGACATCATGCAGGCCAAGCCGCAGAACTTTGATGTGATCAGCGGCGATGATGCCATCACCTACGAGCTTATCGGTCTGGGCGCCGCCGGCGTGATCTCCGTCATCGGCAATTCGCTCACCGCGCTCTTCTCCCGTATGATCCACGACCAGCTCGAAGGCCGCGGCGAAGAGGCCCGCGAGATACACCGCCAGCTCAACGATATCTATAAACTGATGTCCGTGGACGGTAATCCTGCCGGCATCAAGGCTCTCCTCTCCCTACAGGGCCGCATCAAGGACGTGCTGCGACTGCCGCTGATTCCCGCCACGGAGCAGACTCACGATGAGCTACGCAAGGCTCTCGCCCACCTGCCGACGGTGTAACCAAGCTGTCTTCGTACGCACCGGAAAGCAATGATTATTTGCGGCTTTGTCTCTGATAGGGCCGCAAATAGTCAATTATGGAGGAGAGATAGTTAATTTTCTCGTTTTTGAGGCCGAAGGCATATTAGCGTTTGAGAAAAATATTAATTTTGCTTCCGTAGGAATATTTTTAGACTTTAAAAACAGAGTGCAAGTGATGAGAGCGCCTACTGTGCTGCTCTTCTGAAATTGCGTATCAGAAATAAATAGATAACCGAAATATGAACAAGAATTTACTTCACACATTCAGCTTAAGATCTCTGCCGCTCATTATGGCAGCGATAGCTATGATTGTCACCACTACGGTGTCCGCCCAAACCAAGGTGAAGATAGATGATTTCTATTACATCCTTGACGATGCCAGTCTCACGGCCGAACTTGCGGCTTCGGAGGACACCGGCACCTACGCTACGGGCCGTGTCACCGTCCCCTCATCTGTTACCAGCGATGATAAGACTTATGAGGTGACCAAAATAGGCGATTTCGCCTTCTCCTTCAATACTGGCATAACTTCCGTGGTCATCCCGCTCTCGCTGCAGGAGATAGGCGACGGCGCCTTTCAGGGCTGCACGAAGCTGAGCTCTGTGACTTTCCGCATGACCAAGCTTCTCTCGATAGGCGATGCCGCATTTGAGGGCTGCTCCTCGCTGGGAAGCATCACAATCCCCGCCACTACCAAAAAGATTGGTGCCTGGGCATTTGCTGAGACAGCGTTGCGGAGCGTGGTGATTCCTGACTCGGTCACCTCATTGGGCGGCAATGCGTTTCAGGGCTGCACCAGTCTGACGGGCGTTACGTTCAAGTGCAGGCTCAAGGCCATTCCCAATAGTCTGTTCAGCCGTTGCACATCTCTCTCCAATGTATTGATGACCACAGACAGGCGCAATAATATCGACGAGATAGGCAATGCAGCCTTCTTCAGCTGCTCCAAGATGACCACTTACAATTTCGGCGACTCCGTGAGCAGTATTGGCGCATGCAGTTTCATGTCCTGCACATCGCTGGGCAAGGCAGACATCCCTTCTTCCGTGACATATATCGGCCACGACGCCTTTGCAGCCTGCACGGCAATGTCTGCCGTGACGCTTCCTGATAACATCGACTCCGTGAGCGACCGCATATTCAAGGACGCTCATGCCCTCAAGACCATCACGATGAGCGACTCGGTGAAATATCTCGGCGAGCAGGCCTTTGCCTACTGCACATCGCTTAAGTCGGCCCACCTCTCATCCCAGATTACCGAGATTCCCTTCAAGGCCTTCGCTTACTGCGCAAAGCTTTCCGACATTAACCTCCCCGCTTCTGTCACAGTGATCGGCGACTCGGCCTTCAGCAACACGCAGGCCTTCGACTCGCTCACCATCGGTCGCAATGTCACGAGCATCGGCGACTATGCCTTTGCCAATATCCCCACGCTTAAGTATGTCTACATGCCCTCGACGCTCCCGTCTAAGACTGCTGACGGTCTGGGCGACTACATATTCAGCGGCGACAGCATAGAGGCCCTTTATGCCGAGTGGGAGAAAGGACCTACAGTTTCTTCCGGTTTCTTCACCTACTGCGATACGCTTTATGTGCCTCAGGGCGACCTGCTCTATTATTACCGCAGGACAGGCTGGAAGGATGCCAAGGTCAAGAGGATGTATGATGCTGTAGCAGTCGGCATAGACGATGCTGTGGTGGACAAGAAGGACAATGACGCCTACTACAATCTCGAAGGTATCCGCGTGCTCAATCCCCGGAAGGGCGAGATATACATCCATCGCGGCAGGAAAGTGCTATATCGTTAAGTAAGTTTGGAATATCCGGAATAACAAAACTCATACGGAAAGGATATTACGCGATATGTACAGGAAGATTTATATATTATTCATTTCGCTCTTTGTCTTTGCTGCCGCTCAGGCCGACAACTCAATCAAGCGACTCGTCTTCTCCAACCCGATAATCCCTACGTCGGTGCCCGATCCCTGCATCATCAAGGCCGGCGACGGATATTTCTACCTCTACGGCACAGAGGATCATCACAATGTGCCTATCTACCGCTCCCGTAACCTTGTCGACTGGCTCTTCATCGGCACGGCGTTCACCAACGCTACCCGCCCGCGCACAGTGAGCCCCTATGTCAAGTACACCTACAGCGACGGCTCTACCAAGAGCCCTATGATCTGGGCGCCGGACATTGCGCACATCGGCGACAAGTATGTGCTCTATTACGCCATCGGCGTGTGGGGCGACCTTCAGAAGAGCGGCATCGGTGTGGCCTGGGCCGACAGTCCCGAGGGGCCGTTCATAGACGGCGGAGCCCTTTTCCTGAGCGAAGATATCGGTGTCTCCAACTCTATCGACGCCCAGTATGTCTCGGACGGCGGGAAGAACTATCTCGTGTGGGGCTCCTTCAAGGGCATCTATATTATCCAGCTCACCGACGATGGTCTGCATCTCATGCCCGGCGCTGCGAAGCAGCAGATAGCCGGTACGCTGACCGAGGGCTCGTATATTTATAAGCGTGGCGGCTACTATTATCTCTTCGGCTCGGCAGGCTCCTGCTGCTCGGGCGCAAACAGTACGTACCATGTGGTAGTGGGGCGCGCCACAAGTCTTCTCGGTCCTTACCTCGATAAGAGCGGCAACAAAATGCTCAATAATAAGGCCGAACTGGTGGTGAGCGGCGATGATTTTGTGGCCGGTCCGGGCCACAACGCCGAGATCGTGGAGGACGACAAGGGACAGACATGGATGCCCATGCACGGCTATCCCAAGGCCGATGCCGGCAAGGGACGCTGTGTCTATCTCGTACAGATAAAATGGAAGGACAACTGGCCCTATGTAGAGGGCGGTGTTCTGCCTCAGACAGCTGAGGCTCCTTATTTCAAAAATTCAAAATAAAGGCAATGCTTATGAACAAGAAGATATTGCTTACTCTCTGCCTCTCTCTGGCAGTGATGTCCTCATGGGGCGACTCGGCTATCAAGCGCCTGGTCTTTACAAACCCCATCATCGCTTCGTCGGTGCCTGACCCGTGTATCATCAAGGCCGACGACGGCTA
>OMUV01000130.1 GCA_900314335.1 uncultured Prevotellaceae bacterium
GGAGGCGGGCGGACAGAAGCGCGGCGGATGTGGGTTATCGTAAAAAGTTTTCCGCCGATAAGTGGTATATTAAGGCAGTTTTTAATCATCTTTGCATTATGAAAACGAACTACACCGACATGAGACGACTTTGCATTATGAAAACGAACTACACCGACATGAGACGAATCGCGATATTGCTGTGCGTGGCCCTGACGGCCGGGTTCGCGCAGGCCCAGCGCAGGGAGACGGAACTCCGGGACTGGCAGTTCTCGCGCGACAGTGTGCACTTTGAGAAGGTGACCGTGCCGCACGACTGGGCCATCAGCGGCCCGTTTGACAAGAAATGGGACATGCAGACCGTGGCCATCGTGCAGAACGGCGAGACGCAGGCCTCGGAGATCACGGGGCGCACGGGGAGCCTGCCGTGGATAGGCAGGGGCTACTACCGCTGCACCGTGCCGCTGAGCGCTGTGCCGGAGCGCGCCGTGCTGTGCTTCGACGGCGCGATGAGCGAACCGCACGTGTATGTCAACGGCACGGCGGCCGGCTGGTGGGCCTACGGATACAACGCGTTCCGCATAGACATCACACGCCTGCTGCGGCAGGGCGACAACACTATCGAGGTGAGCCTGAGAAACCGCGAGGAGAGCAGCCGCTGGTATCCCGGCGCGGGCCTCTACCGCCCCGTGCGGCTGCAGATGAGCCGCGCGCTGGCCATAGACGACTGGGGGACATTCGTCAGAACCGAGTCGATAGAGGGCGGCCGGGCCACGGTGAAGGTCACAGCGCGGCTCACAGAGCGCCCGCAGCGGCCGGTATGCTGGGTGGCGACGGTGAGGGATGAGCGGGGACGGAAGGTACTCACCTCGCGCCGCGACAATATCCTCGCCGACTCTCTGGGCACCACGCTCACCGTCATGAAGCCCCGGCTGTGGTCGCCCGAGGAGCCGCATCTCTACACGCTGGAGATGAGGATAGAAGACAACGGGCGGACCATCGACTCCCAGCACCTGCGCTTCGGCATCAGGACCGTCAGCGTGAGCCGCGAGCTCGGATTTCAGCTCAACGGGCAGAGCCGCAAGATCAGAGGCGTCTGCCTGCACCACGACCTCGGGCCCCTGGGCGCCGCAGTAAGCAGGGCCGCCCTCATCAGGCAGATAAAGCTCCTCAAGGAGATGGGATGCGACGCGATAAGGACCTCGCACAACATGCCCTCCACCATGCAGATGGAGCTCTGCGACTCGCTGGGCATGATGGTGATGGCCGAGAGCTTCGACATGTGGCGCTACCCCAAATGCAGGAACGGCTATTCGCTGTTCTTCGACAAGTGGGGCGATAAGGACATCACCAACCTGCTGCTCCACCACCGCAATCACCCCAGCATCGTGATGTGGAGCATAGGCAACGAGATACCCGATCAGACGACGGAGTGGGGCGCCGGGCAGGCGCGTCATTTCGTGGCGCTGTGCCATCGCCTCGACCCGACAAGGCCGGTGACCGAGGGCGTGGACATGGTGGACGACGCCGTGCGGTCGGGACTGGTAGCGGCGCTCGACATCCCCGGGTTCAACTACCGCCTGCACCGCTGGGAGGCGGCTTGGAAGGCTCTCCCGCAGGGCTTCGTGCTGGGGTCGGAGACTGCTTCGACATTCAGTTCGCGCGGTGTCTACCACTTCCCCGCCGTGCCCAACGACACGATGCACTGCTCCGGCGGGCAGTGTAACAGCTACGACGTCGACTACGGTTCGTGGAGCAATCTGCCCGACGACGACTTTATGATGCAGGACGACTATCCCTGGACCATCGGGCAGTTTGTCTGGACGGGCTTCGACTACCTCGGCGAACCGACGCCGTACGACCGCCACTGGCCCTCGCGGAGCAGCTACTTCGGCATCTTCGATCTCGCAGGGCTGCCCAAGGACCGCTACTGGCTCTACCGCTCCGTGTGGAACAGGGACGACCATACGCTCCACCTGCTGCCCCACTGGACATGGCCGGGAAGAGAGGGCAAGGTGACGCCCGTATACTGCTACACCGACTATCCCTCCGCCGAGCTCTTTGTCAACGGCAAGAGCCAGGGGAGGATAAGCAAGAATCATCTCTCGACGGTCAGCCAGGGCAAGTCGAAGAATCTGGACCGCTATCGTCTGAGGTGGCAGAATGTGGTCTACGAACCGGGCGAACTGAGAGTGGTGGCCTACGACGCAGCCGGGCGCAAGGCCGCCGAACAGACGGTGCGCACCGCGGGCGCTCCGGCTGGAATAAAGCTTAAGGCCGACCGCAGGACTATACGTGCCGACGGCGATGATCTGGCCTTCGTCACCGTGAGCCTGCTCGACAGCGCGGGCAACGAGGTGCCCGCCGCCGCAGACGAGATGACCTTCAGCGTGGAGGGGCAGGGGCGGTTCAGGGCTGCCTGCAACGGCGACGCCACGTCGCTTGAACCGTTCACAGAGCCGAGGATGCGCCTCTTCTCGGGCAAGCTCGTGGTGATCGTACAGGCCACCGCGCAGAGAGGGAGCATGACCCTGAGCGTAAAGGACGAGAGCCGCGGCATGGAGGCCGCGATAAGGATCAGAACACGGTAAATGCGCTCCCGAATGCGAGAGAGAACTATCAGAGAGGATGGCAAAACCTGTGCGGAGGCGGAGAATTTTGTTTTTCTTAGCAGGAAGAATGGGAAACTTTACAAAATGACTTCTCAAAAGAGAAAAACAACTATTTTCTTTGCTTGGAAACAGAAAACATTTAACTTTGTAGGCCGAAGCATATCAAACAGTGCCATCGAAAACTACTGAACAATAAAAACGGCGCTGCGGCTGAGGCGGACTCTCTTCAGTAGCGCACTAACAACAGACTTATATAATATGAAAACTTATCATTTCCTCGCTTTCGACGTCGGCGCAACGAGCGGCCGCGCAATGCTTGCAACCGTAACCAACGATTCATTCGACCTCAAGGAGATACACCGCTTCCCCAATGCCATCATGGGCATCCACGGACGCTATTACTGGAATGTCTACAGCCTGTATGACAATCTGAAAAAGTCGATCGCCGTGGCTCGCGACATGGACATCAAGCTCGACTCGATAGGCATCGACACATGGGGCTGCGACTTCGGCTACATCGCCGAGGACGGCACACTTCTGGGCCTGCCGAGGGCTTACCGCGACCAGTATACCAAGGACGCGCCGGAGCACGCTTACGAGCTGGTTCCGCGCGACGAGCTCTACGCTCACACGGGCATACAGATCCTCCCGTTCAATTCTATTTTCCAGATCTTCCAGGCCCGCGCCGACAAGTTTGCCCCCGCTCTCCACGCCTCCAAAATATTGTTCATCCCCGACCTACTCTCCTACTTCTGCACGGGCAAGATGTTCACCGAGTATACGGTAGCCTCGACCTCCGGCATGCTCAACGCCACCACGCGCACGTGGGACGAGGAGATTCTCACCAAGCTGGGCATCCCGACCTCCATGCTTCTGCCGCTCACACAGCCGGGCACCGTAGTAGGCACCCTGCTGCCCGAGATAGCCGAGGAGCTGGGCGTAGACCAGATACCGGTGGTAGCCGTGGCCGGCCATGACACCGCCGCAGCCGTGACCGCCGTGCCCGCCGCGGACAAGAACTTCGCCTACCTGAGCAGCGGCACATGGAGCCTGATGGGCATCGAGACGGATAAGCCTATCCTGACCGAGCAGTCCTCCAAGCTCAACTACACCAACGAGGGCGGCATCGAGGGCACGACCCGATTCCTCAAGAACATCACGGGCATGTGGCTGCTGGAGCAGAGCCGCAAGTGCTGGAGCCGCTTCGGCCGCAACTATACCTACGCCGAGATCGAGGCAATGGCAGGCAGCGAGAAATACTTCCCCTCCATCATCAATCCCGACGATCCGCGCTTTGCCAATCCCGAGGACATGGACGAGGAGATCAAGAAGGCATGCCGCGAGAGCGGACAGAAAGCTCCCGAGACCGATGCCCAGACCATCTCGTGCATATACCACAGCCTCGCCCACCGCTACACGGAGGTGATAGCTGCGCTCCAGGACATGGCCTCGTTCGATATCGACAAACTGCATGTGATAGGCGGCGGCTCGGTCAACAAGGTGATGAGCCAGCTCACAGCCGACACCATCCAGATGCCGGTGATAGCAGGCCCCTCCGAGGCCACGGCCATCGGCAACGCCATGATCCAGGCCAAGGCAGCCGGCCTCTACAGCGACCGCTGGGATATGAGGCGCGCAGTAGCCTCGAACATCGGCACCAAGACCTATTATCCGCAAAAGTAAACTATAAGAATGAATCATCTCTCACAGCGCATAAGCCGCCGTCTGAGGCTGATGGTGGCCGCCGCCACGCTCACGGCCTTCACAGCGTCGGCCCAGAGCATCGGCAGGCTCACCACGGAATACATGACCAACCCCATCGGCATCGACGTGGAGCAGCCGCAGTTTGCCTGGCAGATGGACAATCCGCGCTACGGCGCCTCGCAGCGGGCCTACCGCCTCGTGGTGGCCGACAGCGAGGCCTCGCTGAGCGCGGGCAAGTATGTCTACGACTCGGGCAACACGGCCTCGGACATCTCGGTGGGCATCAGATATGCCGGCGAGCGCCTCAAGCCCGCCACACGCTACTACTGGCGTGTGACGGTGACCGACGACAAGCGGCAGCAGCTCACCTCGCCAGTGGCGTGGTTTGAGACGGGGCTCATGGGCTCCAAGTGGGACGGCGCGCAGTGGGTCACCTCGCCAAGCCTCAGGGTATCGCCCTATCGCGGTGACTTCACGCTGAGCTTCAAATGCCGCAGCGTGGGCCGCCCGGGGCCTGTGACCTTCATCTACGGCGCGCGCAGCAGTTCGAGCTACAACTATATCACGCTCGACACCCGCAAGCCCGCCCGCCTGAAGCTCGGCGCCGTGCACAACAGTAAGCATCTGGAGAGCTACAACATCGATATCTCCAAGGTAATAGGCTCCGACGCCCTCGACGCCCACTATGTGCGCATCGATGGCC
Source organism: uncultured Prevotellaceae bacterium (assembly GCA_900314335.1). Lineage (GTDB taxonomy): Bacteria > Bacteroidota > Bacteroidia > Bacteroidales > Bacteroidaceae > UBA6398. The sequence continues at coordinate 4,999 of OMUV01000130.1, forward strand.
GGGCCGAGCACGAGTACAAGATCTATGTGGCCATCGATGGCACCTCCATCACGACAGCCGACGGCAAGGACATGATGGCCATCACCGACCTGCGCGACACAGCGGGCCGCATCGACACCCACCTCTACCAGATAGGTTACCTGCAGCCCAAGGGCTACGACGCAGAGATCTACGACCTGAGCATCAGCGATCCCAAATGGGGCGTGCTGCTCTACTCCGACCCAAAGACCTACGAGGCCAAGGGCGATGACAAGCTCACGACCTGGTACATGGACGCCGATGTCAGCGCCCCCATCCTGCGCCATAATGTCAACATCAGCAAGAAGGTGAAAAGCGCCCGCCTCTACGCTACGGCCCGCGGCTTCTACAACTTCTACATCAACGGTCACAAAGCGGGCGACGCCTATCTGGCTCCCGGCTGGACGGACACACGCTACCGCATCATGTACGACACCTACGATGTCACCCCGCTGCTCACCACGGGCACCAACGCTCTGGCTATGGAACTGGGCAACGGCTGGTACTGCGGCAACTGGGGCGGCATCGGCGCTCACTGGGACGACCAGTACGGCTATCAGCCCTCGGGCATGGCCCTGCTGCGTGTCACCTACGACGACGGCACGACGGAGAGCTTCGTCACCTCGCGCGACTGGAAGGTGTCCGACCACGGCCCATTGTTTGTCGACAACCTCTATCATGGTGTCATCTACGATGCGCGCCGCGAGATAGCGGGCTGGAAGGAGGCGTCCTTCGACGACTCCGCGTGGGCCTCGGCCGACCTCGCCGCTCCGCCCTCGGACAAGACCGTGCTGCAGGGCTATGTCGGCATGAAGGTGGGCAATCATGTCACACTCACGGCCAAGTCGGTCAAGAAGATCGGCAATCGCTACATCTATGACATGGGGCAGAACTTCGCCGGCGTGCCGCGCCTGGAGAACATGAAGGGCAAGAAGGGCCAGCAGATCACGATCCACTTCGCCGAGATGCTGTTCCCCGACCAGGTGCCCGACAATCCGCGCGCGCCGCTTACCAAGGCCGACTACGAACGCAGCCGCGGCGACATGTATATGGACAACTATCGCAGCGCCATCTCGACCGACTATTACACCTTCCGCGGCGACCCCGCGGGCGAGACCTTCGAGCCGCCCTTCACACAGCACGGCTACCGCTATGTTTCGATCGACGGTCTCGACGCGCCTCTGCCCGTCTCCGACGTTAAGGGCATTGTGCTCGAGTCAGTGGGCGAGCAGACATCTGCCTACGAGAGCGCCAACAAGGACATCAACCGCCTCTTCGAGAACATCGTGTGGGGCCAGCGGAGCAACTTCATCGCCGTGCCTACCGACTGCCCGCAGAGAGACGAGCGCCTCGGCTGGACGGGCGACGCCAATGTGTTCTGCCGCGCAGCCACCTATAACATGATGACCGCCCCGTTCTACACCCGCTGGTTCTATACCGTCCGCGACCTGAAGAGCAACGACGGCGACACGGGAGGCTACTATCCCGCATTCGGCGGCACCAAGGAAGGCGCCAACACCGCCAACATCGAGAGCGTCTGCGGCCGCGGTCCGGGATGGAGCGACTTTACCGTCATCATACCCTGGCAGATGTACCAGCAGTACGGCGACAAGGCTATCATCCGGCAGCACTACCAGTCGATGAAGGACTACATGACCTGCCTCGAGAAGAGGAGCACCGGCTACATTTATCCCGACGCCTCCTACTGGGGCGACTGGCTCGCTCCCGAGCCCACCAACATCTCGCTCATCTCGACGGCCTACATGGGCTACGACGCGCGGATCCTCTCCGCCATGGCCCGCGCCATCGGTAAGGACGCCGACGCGGACTACTACGCCGACCTCTACAAGAAGGTGAGCCAGGCGTTCTGCAGCACATTCTTCGACGCCGAGGGCTACACCGTGATGAACAACAGCGAGAAGACACGCATCAACAGCCAGACGTCCTACATTCTCCCGCTCGAGTTCCTCGACATGCCCGCCGACCTGAGGACCAAAGCCGCCGGCCACCTCGTAAAGAAGATACACGAGAGCGGCGACCGCCTGCAGACCGGATTCCTCGGCACGCCGTATATTCTCAATGTGCTCTCCGCCTGCGGCCACTCCGACCTGGCCTACAAGCTCTACACCCAGACAGAATATCCCTCGTGGCTCTTCCCCGTCAGGCAGGGCGCTACGACCATGTGGGAGCGCTGGAACTCGTACACCATCAAGGAGGGCTTCGGCGACGTGGGCATGAACTCGTTCAATCACTACGCCTACGGAGCCGTGGAGGAGTGGATCATGTCGCACAATCTGGGCATACAGCGCGACGAGACACGCCCGGCCTACAAGCACATCCTTCTCCAGCCCGAGATCAACCCCTCCTTCGGCTACGCCAAGGGCGGCTTCCGCTCCGTCTACGGCAACATCGAGAGCCAGTGGAAGGTGACGCCTCAGGGCACAGAGATAGCCTTCACCATCCCGGCTAACACGACGGCCACCTTTACTCTGCCCGCCGCCTCCAAGGGCGCCCTCAGGACCATCACGGGCTCCAAAGGCATCGCCAGGAAGTCCTACGCCGGCGGCAAGGTAACGCTCGAGCTGCTCTCGGGCACATACAAATTTATCAGGAAATAAAACCAACTAACAAAATAATTACTTATCATGAAAGAAGAACAGATAAAGAAAGCATACGAGGCAGCCAAGGCCCGCTATGCTGAGTTTGGCATCGACACGGACAAAGCCATCGAGACGCTTGAGCACACGCCCATCTCCCTCCACTGCTGGCAGGCAGACGATGTGGTAGGCTTCGAGCGCGGCGAGGCCGCTTCGGGCGGCATCCAGACGACGGGCAACTATCCCGGCCGTGCACGCAACATCGACGAGCTCCGCGCTGACATCGACGAGGTGACCTCCATGCTGGCCGGCCCCATGCGCCTCAACCTGCACGAGACCTACGGCGAGTTCGGCGGCAAATTTGTCGACCGCGACCAGGTAGAGCCCAAGCACTTCGAGGGCTGGATGCAGTGGGCCAAGGAGCGCGGACTGAAGCTCGACTTCAACTCCACCAGTTTCTCCCACCCCAAGAGCGGCTACCTGACGCTCTCCAACCCCGACAAGAGCATCCGCGACTTCTGGATAGAGCACACCAAGCGCTGCCGCCGCATAGCCGACGCCATGGGCAAATATCAGGGCGACCCCTGCATCATGAATATCTGGATACACGACGGTAGCAAGGACTATACCGTAGAGAAATACCGCTATCGCGAGATCCTCAAGAACAGCCTCGACGAGATCCTCGCCGAGAAACTGCCCAACATGAAGTCCTGCCTGGAGGCCAAGCTCTTCGGCATCGGACTGGAGGCTTACACCGTTGGTTCACACGACTTCTACGCCGGCTACTGCGCCAAGAACAATGTCATCTACACCCTCGACACCGGCCACTACGAGCCCACCGAGAATGTGAGCGACGCCGTGAGCGCCCTGCTGCTCTTTGTGCCCGAGCTGATGCTCCATGTGAGCCGCCCAATGCACTGGGACTCCGACCATGTGACTCTCTTCGACGACAATACGCGCAACCTGTTCGTGGAGCTCGTAAGGGCCAATGCCCTGTCGCGCGCCCACATCGGCCTCGACTACTTCGACGCCAGCATCAACCGCATCGGCGCTTACATCATCGGCGTGCGCGCCGCCCAGAAGTCGCTGCTTCAGGCCTTCCTCGAGCCGCTCGCACAGCTGCGCAAGTATGAGGACGAGGGCAAGTGGTTTGAGCGCCTCGCACTCATGGAGGAGGAGAAGACCCTGCCCATGGGAGCCGTGTACGACTACTTCAACCTCAAGAACGGCAAGCCCGTGGCCGAGGACTACCTCGCCGAGGTGGAGAAATACGAGAGGGAAGTGCTCTCCAAGCGCAACTGATAATACCCCACCGAGATGGACATTATCATCGGTCTGCTGATCATAGCAGCGGGCGCGTTCTGCCAGTCGAGCAGCTATGTGCCCATTAACAAAGTCAAGAGCTGGAGCTGGGAGAGCTACTGGATAGTGCAGGGTGTGTTCGCCTGGTTAGTGTTCCCTCTGCTGGGAGCGCTGCTGGCCGTCCCCGCCGGCCATTCTCTCTGCGAGCTCTTCGCGGGTGCTGACAGTTTCCGTCTCTCCATGACGGTGCTCTTCGGCATCCTGTGGGGCGTAGGCGGCCTCACCTTCGGCCTCTCGATGCGCTACCTCGGCGTGGCTCTCGGTCAGAGCATCGCGCTGGGCACCTGCGCCGCCGGTGGCACCATCCTCGGCCCCGTTTTGCTCAACGCCTTCTTCCCTGAGCTCAACGCTCTGAGCAGCCTCACCGCCGCCGTTATCATCGGCGTGGTGGTGACCCTCATCGGCATCGCCGTCATTGGTGTGGCCGGAGCCATGAAGTCGGCCACGCTCTCCGAGGAGGAGAAGAAGGCTGCCGTCAAGGACTTCAACTTCCCCAAGGGCATCGTCATCGCGCTGCTGGCCGGTGTGATGAGCGGCTGCTTCAATGTGGGCCTCGAGTTCGGCAAGGACATCAACTTCGGCGAACTCACCAATCCGATGTTCCGCACCCTTCCCGCCACGCTGCTCGTGACCATGGGCGGCTTCCTGACCAACGCGGTCTACTGCTTCTACCAGAACTCCAAGAATCACACCTGGAGCGACTACGCCAAGGGCAGCGTATGGGGCAACAACCTCCTCTTCTGCATCCTGGCCGGCGCACTCTGGTACTCGCAGTTCTTCGGCCTCTCGCTGGGCAAGGGATTCCTCACATCCTCCGAGACGCTCACCACCCTGGCGTTCTGCATCCTCATGGCGCTCAACGTGACGTTCTCCAACGTGTGGGGCATCATCCTCAAGGAGTGGAAAGGCTGCTCCTCCAAGACTATCGGCGTGCTGGTGGCAGGCATATTAATATTGATAATATCCTGCTTCCTGCCACAGCTCATTTAGGCTGACTCCAACATCGCCCCGATGCGCTTCCCGTAAGGCACATCGGGGCGATTAATAAAAGGCCCTCTGCCCCGCTCACATTTTGCGGCAGCAGACGAGGCCCGTAATCATAGCCCGCTCCCCCATGGAGAGGGCAACAAAAGAAGACTAACGAAAAATGAAATCCTTTTTAGACGATTATCCTCGCGCCAAAGACGAGGTACTCAAAGCCGCCGAAGTGGCCGGCTATCTTTGGCAAAACGGCTGGGCCGAGCGCAACGGCGGCAACATCACCGTCAACATCACCGAGCATGTTAATCTGGAGCGTGTATGGCGCATGCAGCCCATCGGCCCTGTGACCGAGATAGGCATGACTCTGCCGCACATCGCCCGCGGTGTGTTCTTCTGCAAGGGCACAGGCCGCCGTATGCGCGACCTCGCCCGCTGGCCGATGGACAACGGTTCTGTGATACGCATCCTGCCCGACGGCGCCCACTACGAGATGATAGCCGACAATCCCGTGCGGCCCACCTCCGAGCTGCCCTCGCATCTGGCCATCCACGACGACCTCATCGCCAGAGGCTCTACCTATCGCGTAGCCATCCATACCCATCCCACCGAACTGGTGGCCATGTCGCACAACCCCGCTTTCCTCAAGCCCGACGTGCTCACCCGTCTGCTCTGGTCCATGATACCCGAGACACGCGCCTTCTGCCCCAAGGGCCTGGGCATCATCCCCTACGAGATGCCCTCCAGCGTCAAGCTGGCAGAGGAGACCGTCAAGGGCCTGCAGGAGCACGATGTAGTACTTTGGGAGAAGCACGGCGTAGTAGCCATCGGCAATGACGCTCCCGAGGCATTCGACCAAATCGACGTCCTCGTCAAGGCCGCGCAAATCTACCAGGACGCACGCTCCATGGGCTTCATCCCCGAGGGCATGACCGACGCCGCCATGGACGAGCTCAAGGAAGCCTTCCATCTCTGACACTCCTATCCTGAGGCGGGCCCGCTCTCCGGCATTACTTTGCCCGGCATCGGCTGAGCCCGCTCCGACGATAACCCATTGGGCCGCACCGTACGAACGATTACGGTGCGGCCCTTTTTTATGCCAATCCCCACCCGCGCGAAGCCAGATAGCCCGCATCTTAATCTTCCTGCTATCTTAGAAAATCAGAACACCTTCATGATAAGAGAAATAGTCAACACATAAATTTGGGTATTTGGTAAATAAATCGCATCTTTGCGATACATAATTCGCATCTGAGTAGAAGAACATAATATGGCTTTAACAAGAGTACATATTCCGCCCGACATCTTGCGATGGGCTGTCCAGAGAGCAGGCAAGGATGTTGATGAGTATGCGAGCGAGCATCCCAAGTACCGGGAATGGCTGGAGGGCGTTAGTGACCCGACATTCTCCATGGCGCAGAAGTTTGCTCAGAAGCTGTATGTTCCTTTTGGCTATCTGTTCTTAAAAGAACCGCCCAAGGAGAAATTAGCCATACCCTTTTTCAGAAGAAATCAGATCGGGAGTCAGAACCTGAATATAAGCGACACGGTGAACGAGATGGTCTACCGGCAGGACTGGTTATCCGACTATTTGAAAAATAACAACTTTGACAAGCTACCTTTTGTCGGGAAATACAAAGATGTCAACAGCCCCGTTCTTCTGAGCAACGCTATTCATGACGAACTGGGCCTTCCCGTAAACTGGGCCCTTGATTTCCATACGGTGAACGACGCCATCAATCACCTTGTCCAGATCATGGAGGACAAAGGCATTGTCGTTACCTTTAACAGCATGGTGGGGAACAATACCCGGCGGCCGCTAAGTGTGAAAGAGTGCCGAGGGTTTTGCCTGGTGGATGATTATGCTCCCTTCATTTTCATCAACAGCAAAGACGCGAAGGGCGCGCAGATGTTCACGCTGATGCATGAATTCGCGCACATACTCCTGGGATACAGTTCCGGCGTGGGAGATCATGAAGCCCTGAAGAATGCTTCCGCCTTAGAGCGGCTATGCGACACAACAGCTGCTCTGGCATTAGTTCCGGAAGATTTGTTTGCCGAAGAATGGGCGAAAGCGCCTTACGGATATGATATTCTTGCGAAGCGGTTCAAAGTAAGCAGATATGTCGTCGCACGGCGCGCCTGCGAGGCAGGTTATATTACCAGAAACCGGATGTTCCAGCTCTTCCACGAATGGGATGAAGAGCCAATGCCTCAGAAGAAAGCGGGACAAGTGGATTTTAATGTGATGGCCATAAGACGCAACAGCAGGACCTTTCTTATCCATCTGTGTAACGCCCTGGACGGCCATCAGATACTACATTCAGACGCATATCGGATGGTCGGCCTTAAGCCCGACACTTTTGACAAGGTACTTACGTCTAAAGCATTTCTCAAATGAGATATCTAATCGATTCGAATTGCTTTATCGAGCCCAATCGTACTTTTTGTCCTACCGATGTGGGGGTAAGCTTCTGGAACAAGATGAAATTCTTATTCGATGAACATGTCCTTTGCAGTCTGAACAAAGTAAGAGAAGAACTCAAGACAGGAGATGCTTTAGATGAATGGGTTAAGAGTAATCTGGACAAATCTTTTTTCCTGAGATTTGAAGAATCACAACCGGCCGTAGACCGATTGGGACAGATCATCAATTGGGCACAACGTAGCACCTTCTATACTGATAGAGCGAAGGCCAAGTTTATGATGATGGACAAGGCGGACATTTATCTGGTATCATACGCTTCTATCCGCCCTGAGGTATTTACGGTCGTCTCACAAGAGACACCCAATCCCAATCACCCCGGCGAGATTAAACTGCCCGATGTATGTAATGCTTTTGGCACACGATGCATCTTCCTGCAAAACATGTTTCGGGAGATCACTGAAACTTTTTAGACCGCATCTCCGTTGCCTATTCCTGAATTGATGACTGCCGAGGAGGGGGAGGCGCTTCGGGGAAATGAATATTCACAGAGTATTCATCTTGTATGCATTTTCCGGAGGCTACCGGCTGACGACTTAAACGCTATTTTTCGCCCTTTGTAACACAGTGATATTCAGTGCCTCCAGAGGGGCAAAACTACATTTGAGACGTTTTAAAACATCTCAAATGTAGTTTTCCTCAGGTCCTATGTGAGTATTAAGAAAAGCGGAACGTTTTTTCAAGTGTGCGCAAAAGCTGTTCCGCACAATATGAATATTCATCTCTGTATGCATTTCATCGGGCGCCATTGAGCGTGCTATTTTCCGCGCACATGATTAAAAAATCTCACTCTGCATCACTGCGCCACGCATATAATATATATGGCATCCGGGACGGGCGATGACTGCAATACTCTGCGACACTGCGCGACGCATATTATATATAAGGTATCCGGGAATGGGAGAAGCCGCGGCCAGGGCGGCGAAAGAAGGCCGGGCTGTCAGTCGAGGCGCATGATGAAGCGGGCGGGATTGCCGCCCCAGAGCTCGTCGGCGGGGATGTCCTTCACCACGACGCTGCCGGCTGCGACCATCGCGTGGTCGCCGATGTGGACGCCCTTGCAGATGATGCTCCGCGCGCCGATGAAGACAACATCGCCTATGCTGACAGGGGAAGTCTTGTAGTGGGTGTCCGTGGCCCGGTTCACACGCTCGCGCCAGTCGGAGGAGTGAAAGTTGGAGTCGAAGATCATTGTGCCGGCGCCGATGTTGACGTGGCTGCCGATGCGGATGGACTGCTGGCAGAGGATCACTGTGTTGGAGATGCCGGAATAGTCGCCTATCTCGAGCGTGGCGCCATCGTAAACGACGATCTTGCTGCAGCGCCCGTTGTCGATGCTGTCGATGGGGCCGCTGTTGATGAAAAAGCCGCGGCCTATCCTGAGGCGGCTGCCCTCGCCCAGCATGATGACGGGCCGGCCGTTGACCTGCATGGTGGCCAGGTCGACCTCGGCGTGACGGGCCCGGAGGTAGGCGCGGACGCGCAGCGCGGGCAACCGGTGCACGGCCGCCCTTATTCCGCCCCTTACGGAGGACAATATCTGCATTAGCTTGCTCATCCTGCTCCCAAAGCGCCGCATTGCCGGCAGCGCCATGCACAAAAATACGCATTTATCCCGAGAGGCGCAGAAGAAAACGGAGAAAGTTGTGCGTCCGGGCCCGATGTCTGCTTTATGAGACCCGGAACAGACCGCCGGAAAGGTTGAGATGAGCACAAAAATCGGGGTCGTTTTACCAAGAATTCACCTCCTCAGTGCTTAGTCCCTGACAGTCAGTCATCGGGAGGCGGAGGCCGCGCAAAAGCTGAGAGAAATGGACGCGATGAAGAAAGAAAATCTCACCAAATTTCCCGAAAACGGAAAACTTTTCGGAATTTATTACTAACTTCGCAGTCAGAAAGACGAAGGAGAATCATCTGATAATCAGGAAATAGAGAACGAGAGAGCGGAACTGAAATTTCCACTTTCGGGAAACTTTTGCCCGAAATCGGAAAAGAAAGTTTCCCGAAAAAGAAAATATTTTTCTCATTTTCATTCCTCATATTCTCCCTAATTCATATCTTTGCAGACGTAACGAGACGACCAAAATCGCTCCGCAGGGCTTAACCTCCGCAGTATCAACCGACAGCCTCTTTCACCCGTCTGAAAGACACAGAAAGAAGAGCTGGGCCGGCGTCGGCAGAACACCCGAAACAGATGTTTTACTGATGCAGGCATTGATCAAAAAGGCGAATCCACATAAGAAACGAAACTAACATATACGGCAACATGAGCTACGATAACTTTTTTATTACCAAACGCGACGGAACTAAGGAGAGTTTCTCGCTTGAGAAGATCAAGAGCGCCATTCTTAAGGCGTTCGAGTCAGTCAATGAGCCTATCCACGCGGCCGACATCGATGCCGTGATGGCCAACCTGCGCTTCTGCAACGGCATGAGCGTGGAGGACATCCAGAACCAGGTGGAAGTGGCGCTTATGAAGGAGCAGCACTACAAGGCTGCCAAATCGTTTATGCTCTACCGCCAGCGCCATTTCGAGGACCGCGAGGTGAGAAACAAGCTCAAGTTCCTCATCGACTATTGTAAGGCTTCCAACCCGGCCACGGGCTCCAAGTATGACGCCAACGCCAACGTGGAGAACAAGAACATCGCCACCCTTATCGGCGAGCTGCCGAAGTCGAACTTCATACGCCTCAACCGCCGTCTGCTCTGCGACCGCATCAAGGATCTCTACGGCAAGGAGCTGGCCGACCGCTACCTTTACCTGCTGCAGCACCACTTCATCTATAAGAACGACGAGACGAGCCTGGCCAACTACTGCGCGAGCATCACGATGTACCCCTGGCTCATCAGCGGCACCAAGAGCATCGGCGGCAACTCCACCGCGCCGACCAATCTGAAGTCCTTCTGCGGCGGATTTATCAACATGGTGTTCATTGTCTCGAGCATGCTCTCCGGCGCATGCGCTACGCCCGAGTTCCTGATGTATATGTCCTACTTCATCGCAATGGAGTATGGCAAGGACTACTACAAGCACGCCGACGAAGTGGTGGACCTCTCGCAGCGCCACCGCACGCTCGACAAGGTTATCACGGACTGCTTCGAGCAGGTGGTCTATTCCATCAACCAGCCCACTGGCGCGCGCAACTTCCAGGCCGTCTTCTGGAACATCTCCTACTACGACCGCAACTACTTCGAGAGCATCTTCGGCGACTTCCGCTTCCCCGACGGTTCGCGCCCCGACTGGAATGCGCTCAGCTGGCTTCAGAAGCGCTTCATGAAGTGGTTCAACAAGGAGCGCACCAAGACGGTGCTCACCTTCCCCGTCGAGACGATGGCGCTGCTCTCCAAGGACGGCGACGTGGTGGACAAGGAGTACGCCGACTTCACGGCCGAGATGTATGCCGAGGGCCACTCGTTCTTCACCTACATGAGCGACAATGCCGACTCGCTCGCATCCTGCTGCCGCCTGCGCAACGAGATCCAGAACAACGGCTTCAGCTACACGCTGGGCGCCGGCGGTGTCTCCACGGGCTCCAAGAGCGTGCTGACCATCAATCTCAACCGCTGCGTACAGGAGGCCACACGCCAGGGACGCCCCTACCTCGACTTCGTAGCCGAAGTGGTCGACCTCATGCACAAGGTGCAGATAGCATACAATGAGAATCTCAAGGACCTCCAGAAGAAAGGCATGCTGCCGCTCTTCGACGCGGGCTACATCAACATCGGCCGCCAGTACCTGACCATCGGCGTCAACGGCCTCGTGGAGGCAGCCGAGTCGCTGGGCCTCACCATCTCGGACAACCCCGAGTACCTCAAGTACGTACAGGGCGTGCTCGGCACGGTGGAGTACTACAACAAGAAATACAGAAGCGACGGCGTGATGTTCAACTGTGAGATGATCCCCGCCGAGAACGTAGGCGTGAAGCACGCCCGCTGGGACCGCGAGGACGGCTACTATGTGCCGCGCGACTGCTACAACAGCTACTTCTACGTGGTCGAGGACCCCAACACGCACATCCTGGAGAAGTTCCGCCTCCACGGCAAGAAGTTTATCGAGCACCTCACGGGCGGTTCCGCGCTCCACATGAATCTCGACGAGCACCTGAGCAAGAAACAGTACCGCCAGCTGCTGCGTGTGGCCGCAAAGGAAGGGTGCAACTACTTCACCTTCAACATCCCCAACACGGTCTGCAACGACTGCGGGCACATCGACAAGCGCTACCTCAAGGAGTGCCCCGTATGCCATAGCAAGAACATCGACTACCTCACCCGCGTGATCGGCTACCTCAAGCGCGTGTCCAATTTCTCCATGGACCGTCAGAAGGAAGCAGCACGCCGCTACTACGACAATCCCGTACGCGATCCGGAGGAGCAGAAAGTAGTGGCCGCCGGTGTGAACAAGAATAAAGCCAAGGCAGAATGATCAAATTTGTCGGCTACGACATAGTCTTTCAGGAGATTCCTGACGAGGTGACGCTGGCCATCAATCTCTCGCTCTGCCCCAACCGCTGCGAAGGCTGCCACAGCCCGTACCTGCGCGAGGACATGGGCAACGAGCTCACCACCGGGGAGCTGGACAAGATGATCGAGCCCTACCGCGGCGAGGTGACCTGCATCTGCTTCATGGGCGGCGACGGCGACCCGGCCGAAGTGGCGCGGCTCGCAGAGCATGTCCACGAGAAGTACAAGGGCGCATTTCTGACGGCCTGGTACAGCGGCCGCCCGCAGTACCCCGACGGCTTCCGCCGCTCCGCGTTCGACTTCGTCAAGCTCGGCCCGTACATCCCCGACCGCGGTCCGCTCAACAAGAAGACCACCAATCAGCGGCTCTATCACCTGCTGCCCGACGGCCGCGACGAGGACATCACCTCGCGCTTCTGGCGCAAGTAGAGAATAGCCCTGCTAAGGATAATCTAAAAGCCCGCCCTGTGACGCATGAGTCATCGGGCGGGTTTTTTCTGCCTCCTTTTTAATGCATGACAGCTGCCGCGAATTTGCATAACAGCCGCCAGGAATATGCATGACAGCTGCCGCGAGAATGCATGACAGCTGCCGTGCATGAACTACAAGCATTGCTGTCCGATAACACAGGCAAGGGAAAATTCCACTCGCAGATAAAATAATTCTTCTCGCAGTAGCCGATCAGTCCACTCGCAGATAAAATAATTTATGTCGCAGTAGAATTTGCCTCTATCGCAGAGGCCGATTGCTACGTACTTACACAGGCCGCCAAAGCGCCTTTCGCGGCTGCGAAGCGGGCCGCGCTGCAGCGGCCCTCCCAGCTAACGCCGCGCAATGCGGAACTTGATTTACTATTAAATGAGTTGTCACTCCGCTGCCCCAGCGATATAAATTCGCCACTCGTAACAACTGCCCTTTCCACCATTTTTGAAAGAAGCATTCCCACACATCACAAAAAACCTTCCGCATGCGCGGATACTCACA
>OMUV01000013.1 GCA_900314335.1 uncultured Prevotellaceae bacterium
GAAAAGGCATTCCCCACATTTCAAAAAACCCTTCCGCATACGCGGATACTCACATAGGACTTGAGGAAAACTACATTTGAGATGTTTCTCCTCGTCTCAAATGTAGTTTTACCCCTCTAAGTGGTACTGAAAATCATATAGTTAGAACGGGTCAGAAACTACCTTTTGGAAAGCTGCAAGTGGGGCGTGGAGATTGTGGCGCACAGAACATAATTTTCTCTTGCGGAAGTCCCCGCTCTCCTGCCCCGCCATAATATATTCGCCGTGCGATACAATTGCGATTTTTCATATTATTGGAAAAGGCATTCCCCACATTTCAAAAAACCCTTCCGCATACGCGGATACTCACATAGGACTTGAGGAAAACTACATTTGAGATGTTTCTCCTCGTCTCAAATGTAGTTTTACCCCTCTAAGTGGTACTGAAAATCATATAGTTAGAACGGGTCAGAAACTACCTTTTGGAAAGCTGCAAGTGGGGCGTGGAGATTGTGGCGCACAGAACATAATTTTCTCTTGCGGAAGTCCCCGCTCTCCTGCCCCGCCATAATATATTCGCCGTGCGATACAATTGCGATTTTTCATATTATTGGAAAAGGCATTCCCCATTTCTTCAAATCCATCCTACAAACACGAAAAAACGGCAAGGCCTTCTCATCAGACAAGAGCCTTGCCATTTTGCCCAACCGGGAGGATTGGAGGGGTATACGAATTTGAAGCGGACTAATTACCCAGTATTTTAGCCTTATCCGGCAGTCCGTAATCTGCGTAATTAAGTATCGCCCCGCGGCGCACTATCCATTGTCCCGCTGGGGCGGGGAGAGGGACGGCGCATCACTTGCGCGTGAACGTCACAGGGGAACCGTCGTCCGCGTTCACGGGAGAAAGCGTCAGCTCCTTGCCCTTCACGCGCACCCTGACCGTAGCATCCTCCACGTCGGTATCGTCGATGGTCCATTCTCCGCGATAGTTGCTCCACGACTCCGACTTAGTCCAGTGCAGACTCAGTGTGCTGCCGGAGAGGCGGTATGTGCCGGTGTCGCGCGACCTGGATGTCGCGTCCTCAAGCATTGTCTCGGTATAAGTCACTGTGCCGTCGGCCGTAAACTGGAACTCGCAGCCGTAGCCGTCCATCTCGCAATACCATGTCCCCACAAGAGATTCGGCTGATGTCTTATCGCCGTCGTCATCGGATGAGCACGCGCCAAAAGTGATGGTTGCCGCAAAGAGAGCCAACAAGAGGAATAATTTCTGTCTCATAGTTCTGTTATTTTAGTTAGACATGGCAAAGGTAACGGCGCGCTATACCATATCGCGGTACATGCAGCAGAAAAAAGGCCGGACGTGAATGCGCCCGGTCTTTTTAAATATATGTATGGGGATGTCTGATGCAGGGAAGCGGTACTCTGAGACAAAAAAGCGAAAGTCTAATGCAGGAAATCGAATGTCTGTAGTTTCCTCACCGCGAGCGCATGGCGCTCCTTGTAGGCGAGGCGGTAGTAGCGCTTGGCCTCGTCGATATTCTGCTCTGTCCCCCAGCCGTGCTCGTAGCATTCGCCTACGCGATAATGGGCATAGGGCAGGCCGCAGCGCTTATAGAGTCCGAAGGCGCGCACAGGGTCCTTGGGATAGCCCTGCGAACCTTTGCGGAGAATGTCGGCCAGATTGCTCAGCGCCAGATCGTCGCCCTGAGCGGCGGCGCGCTCGTACCAGAAGACAGCCTTGTTGATGTCCTTGCGGACCAGGACGCCGTTCTCAAAAATATTGCCTAAATTGTTCTGCACGTCCTTGTCCCGCAATGCAGGATGCCCGGGATTGTTCTTAAGCAGGTCGAGCAGCCACTCTACATAGTCACGGGTGAAACCGTTATCCTCACAGTTGCCCGAATACGAGAGATAAAACTCGCGGTAACACTTCGGAATGTCCGAAAAATCGTCTTTCTTGTCCGTTGTCATAGTAAGTCGTTATTTTAGATTAGTATTATTATTGGTAAGCCTGTTTCAGGCGGGCGTTGACCTTGTCTGTTACCGACTGCGGAGACAGCACGCGCAGCCTGCCCGCCTGCGAGAGCAGAAAGTCGATGAAGTCAGGCGTCGGCTTCAGGGTCACCTCTAGGTCGGCATAGTCCTCGTCCTCATTGGTCGCCTTAAGCACCTGGCTTCGGTGCATGGGGACGTCGGCAAGCCCGAAGCGCTCGTCGCCGAAAGCGCGGAGCAGGATGCGCTCCGTGGGGATGTCCTCGTCGATGTACACGCCGAAATAAGGCGCAAAGAACACGCCGGCGTCGAAGTTCCCCGCCACGCGAAACTTGTGCTGCTGTATCACGATCTCCTCGATATTGTTCAGAGCGAACATCATGTACTTGTGGCCATAGAGCCGCCCGAGCAGGTACCACTGCCTATGGAAGAGCTTCAGGCAGTAAGGGTCGGCGCCCTGCCAGTAACACTGCGGCGAGCCGTACTGCCGGTATCTGATGTTGACGCGGTGGCCGGTCTTCATGGCCCTGGTCAGCTGCCTCAGGATGCTCTCGTCGACGGCTACGTGCTCGGCTATGATGCGGTCCTGCAGCGAGAGGCTCTCGCTGATGAGGTTGCCGAGGGAGAGCGTGGAGAGCATCCAGTGTTGCACAGTGTCCTCCTCCAGCACGCGCGGGTTGCCGATAAAGTAGCGGTAGCCGGAGCGGCGGTCGCAGTCGATAAAGATGCCGAAGATGTCCTCTATGGCATCCTTGTGGCGGTTGAAGGTGGTGCGCGCCATCTCCACGCCGCCGCTCATGTCCGTGGCGACCCATTTCGCGTTCAGTTCGGCCAGCGATATTCTTCCGGCCCGCCTGATGGTGTTCACGAGCCAGATATATTCCCTGAACAATTCCGGTATCTTCATCTGTTTATTCCTTGTTTCGGGAGCAAATATAGGACAATGTTGTTCCGTTTCACGGTACATGCTTGGGAATATTTCGTATCGCGCTATATTTATCGCACGTTCCCTTATAAAAGGCCTCCCGCACGGCGGGGCGAACTTAAGTGTGCAGATCGGTGTAGCGGATATAAGCGGAGGAGAGCATGTCGCGGAGGTGCGCCACGAGAGAGTCGGGACTAAGCACACGGAGATGGACACTGTGGCCCAGCAGATAGCTGCAGAAATCCTCCGTGGGGCGCAGGAAGAGCTCAAAGTCGGAATAGTCGTCGCCCGTGGCCACCTCGCGCTGCGAACTGTGGATGGGCAGGTCGCGCAGATAGTAGCGCTCCTTACCGTAGGCCCGCAGCACGATGCGCTCGGCCATGGTGTGGTCGTCGATGTATATGCCGTAGCACTCGCGGAAGTAGTCGGCGGGGGAAAACTTGGGGTCGATAATGAAACTGACGTCCGTGAGGCGGATGCTGAGGATGCGGTCGAAGGCGAAGATGCCGAAATAGTCGGCCGCGGGCTTGCCGTCGGCGGCCGGGCGGCAGAAATGGCCGAGCACATACCAGCGGCGCTCGAAGAGCTTGATGCAATAGGGCTCGAAGTCGAGGTGGCTCTCCTTGTCGCTGCCGTAGCGGCGGTAGACGACGGAGACACGCACGCTGCGCTTCATGGCCGTCAGGACGGTGACGAGCATCTCATCGTTGACCGTGGTGGCCTCGGGCACTATGCGGTCCTGCAGCGAGAGGCTCTCGGAGAGGATATTGCTCATGGTGATGACCGACAGCATCCAGTGCTGCACCGTGTCGCGGCCCAGCACTTCGGAGTTGGAGATATAGTAGCGGGCGCCGTCCTTCATGTCGCAGGCTATATAGAGGCCGAAAATATCCTCTATCTCGTTGCGGTGGCGGCAGAATGTGGCGCGCGCCATCGGCTCGCCGCCGCTCATGTCGGTGCGCATCCAGAGGCGGTTGATCTCGGGCAGCGTGATGCGCTCGTGGCGGTAGATGGTGTTGACGAGCCAGACGTATTCCTTGAATTTGGCTGACAGTTTCATGATACGATTTATAGTTATTCTCCCCGTCGCTACCGTATTGGCGCGGCGGGGAGATGTTTGTTTGCGTAGCCTCTTCGGCCCCGGAGGCGGGGCTCGCCTACAGGCTCTCGAGCATGTGCTTGAGCACGACGGTGGCCGATATCTCGCGGTTGGCGGCCTCGGGGATGACGAGCGAGGTGGGCGCTTCGATGACATCGTCCGTCACGATCATGCCGCGCCTCACGGGGAGGCAGTGCATGAAGTAGGCGTTGTTGGTCACGGCCATGTGAGCGGCGTCCACGGTCCAGCTCATGTCGCGCGAGATGACCTTGCCGTAGTCCTCCGGGCGCGTCACACCCGGGCAGCTCCAGTTTTTCGCGTACACGAAGTCGGCCCCCTCGAGGGCTTTCATCTGGTCGTATTCCACGCGGGCGTTACCGACAAACTGCGGGTCGAGCTCGTAGCCGTGGGGATGGGTCACGACGAAGTCGACGTCGGCGCGGTTCATCCACTGAGCGAAACTGTTGGGCACGGCCTGCGGCAGGGCGCGGGGATGCGGGGCCCACGTCATGACCACCTTGGGGCGGCGTTTCTTGCGATACTCGTCGATCGTGATCAGGTCGGCGAAGGCCTGCAGCGGATGGACCGTGGCGCTCTCCATGGAGAACACGGGGCGGCCGCTGTGCTCGATAAACTGCCTCAGGATCTTCTCGCTGTAATCGTCCTCGCGGCTCTCGAAGCGCGCGAAGGTGCGCACGCCGATCACGTCGGCGTAGCATCCCATGACGGGCACGGCCTCGAGCAGGTGCTCGCTCTTGTCGCCGTCCATGATCACGCCGCGCTCCGTCTCGAGCTTCCATGCGCCCTGGTTGACGTCGAGCACGATGACGTTCATGCCAAGGTTCATCGCCGCCTTCTGGGTGCTGAGACGTGTGCGGAGGGAGTTGTTGAAGAAGATGAGCAGCGCCGTGCGGTGGTGGCCGAGGCTCTCATAGGCATAGTGGTTCTTTTTTATTTCCTGCGCCTCTTGCAGCGCTTTGTCAAATGGTCCCAAATCTTCGGGATAGAGAAATGTCTTCATTGCCACGAGATATAAAAATGATACATACGGCGCTTTCCGCCGATACCATCGGCAAATATAGCAAAAAATAACATACGACGCCCCTTCTAAGGCCCGCGGCATAGGTCTGCGCGCCTTAAAAGAAGAACACGGGCGCTCCGGCTTTCCCTTTTTGTCCTATTTCGCTTTTCATATACTTTATAGCCGTCTCAAAAAAGAACGAGACCAGATACTCGTCGGTGTTCTCTACTCTAATCTGCTTTAGCGCACCTATATATTCCTGTCGTTCTTCCCTGCGAATGATTAATTCCGGCAAGCCGAAATGGAGCAAGATGAAGTTTGACATCAATCGTCCTGTCCTGCCGTTGCCGTCACGAAAGGGATGCAGGTATTCAAAAAATCCGTGAAACCGCGCTGCAAGTATCATCGGGTGAATATTATTCGCCTTCATAGCAGCTGCCGTTGAAGCAGTCAGTTCCGGCACACGACCTATCAGTATCTTATGGTCACCGAAAATAGTATCACCGGCGGCCATGTCTACATTGGTAAACTCACCGGGCTGCACGTCCGGGGCTTTAAATGCCAAGGTATGCAATGTGACAAGGCGATTGACAGTCTTCAGCAGCTCAACGTCAAAGGCATGATCCAAATGATCATGCATCCATTCGTATGCAGCAAAATGATCGGCCATCTCCTGACATTCCAGCAGAGACTTGCCCACCGGGCGGTAGCCTAAACCCTGCTCATACAAGGCTCGCGTATCATCCACCGTAAAGGTGCTGCCCTCTATGCCACAACTATGACATGAGAATATTATCTCATTGCGCTCCTTGAACTGCTCTTTGCCCATCGGCCCGACTACCACCTTCTGATATTCGGCTACCGTCTTGTCATATTCCTTTATATAGTTTTCGTACATACTGTTTTCTATTTGTGTCTCCACCATGCCGAAAAATCGGCGGAGACAGTCACGAAGATTCGGCCTTGCCGCCATAGAAGCGGGCACCCGCAGCCGTTTTCATAATAGTTTTCTTCTGCGCTTTAATGTTTTGTCTACAAATATAGCAATTGATATTCACTAAAAAATCCATTCTTGTGATAAAAATATGCTCTCGAACTGATTCGGCTTCATAATCCCGCTTATACTCGATTATGAAGTTGCGGCCCGTTGACAGAGTCCCCATGCATAATTCCCGCTGCGCGGCATGGGGCACGTAAGGCTTTCCCTCTCGCAATAATTCACTAACTTTGCCCTCGCAACGGGCGGCACAATGCATTGTCGCCCCCTCATATCTTCTATCCGGAAACTATGGCAAAGAACAAGACAGCATACGTATGCGACAACTGCGGCTATGACAGTCTGAAATGGCTGGGGCGCTGCCCGTCGTGCGGGGCGTGGAACTCGTTTCGCGAGGTGACCGTGGCGCCCGAGACCGTTTCGCCGGTGCACAAGGTGCTGAGCGATGCGGGCGCCGGCGCTGCCACGCGCTCCGTACCCCGCCGCCTCTCCCAGGTCAAGGCCTCGGACGACATCCGCATAGACACCCACGACGCCGAGCTCAACCGTGTGCTGGGCGGAGGTATAGTGCCCGGTTCGCTCATCTTGCTCGGCGGAGAGCCCGGCATCGGCAAGTCGACGCTCATGCTCCAGACCGTGATGCGGATGCCCGAGAAGAAGGTGCTCTATTGCAGCGGCGAGGAGAGCGAGCGCCAGATAAAGCTGCGCGCCGAGCGCCTGGAGAACACCAGCGCCGACATCTATGTGGTATGCGAGACAAAGCTCGACGAGATATTCCGCGAGATAGCCGAGACAAAGCCCGACATCGTGATCATCGACTCGATCCAGACCGTGGAGAGCCAGAGTAGCGACAGCGCGCCGGGGTCGATAGCGCAGATCAGGGAGTGCGCCTCCGCCCTGCTCAAGTACGCCAAGCAGACGGGCGTGCCCGTGTTCCTCATAGGCCATATCACCAAGGAGGGCGTCATCGCCGGACCGAAGATCCTGGAGCATATCGTGGACGTCGTGCTCCAGTTTGAGGGCGACCGCCACTACCTATACCGCATCCTGAGGAGCATCAAAAACCGCTTCGGCAGTACCAGCGAACTGGGCATCTACGAGATGCGCGCCGAGGGGCTGCGCATCGTGGAGAACCCGAGCGAACTGCTGCTCTCGGGCGAGGGCGTCGGACTGAGCGGTGTGGCCATCGCCGCCACCATCGAGGGCATCCGCCCGCTGCTCATCGAGACGCAGGCCCTCGTGAGCACCGCCGCCTACGGTGTGCCGCAGCGCTCCGCCACGGGCTTCGACACGCGCAGGATGAACATGCTGCTCGCCGTGCTGGAAAAGAGGGTGGGCTTCAAGCTCGCGCAGAAGGACGTGTTCCTCAACATCGCCGGCGGCATCCGCGTCACCGACCCCGCGCTCGACCTCTCGGTGATAGCGGCCGTCCTGTCGAGCAATGTGGACACCGCCATCAGCCGCGAGACCTGCATGGCCGGCGAGGTGGGTCTGAGCGGCGAGATACGCCCCGTGGCCCGCATCGAACAGCGCATAGCCGAGGCCGCCAAACTGGGATTCACGCGCATCCTTGTGCCGCGCTTCAACATGCGCGGCCGAGGCCAGAGCAAATATGAGATAGAAATCGTAAAAGTGGGCCGCGTGGAGGACGCCCTGAGGGAACTGTTCGGCTGATACCGCGCCCCGCGCGCTCCCCATTGTGCTTTCGCGCTCCGATATGCGCCTTTCGCGCTACGACCCGAGACTTTCGCGCCAAGGATGCGCCGCACGCACCTCCGCCCACGCCTTGCACACGCATATATATAATAGGCGTCACGCACAGCCCGGGCGGCCCCGGTAAACGAGGGAGTATTATATGGCCTTCGGCCAAGTTTCCTTCGGAAAGAACATTCCCCATAACGCCTGCGACGGGGCATTTGTCGAATACAATATTCCTCATCCCTCCTGCCGCGGAGCATTTGCCAAAAACAAAATCCCGCGCCGAAGCGGCCGCGGGGCATTTATCAGAAACAACAAATAACATCGCATAACCGACAGGGCATCCAGAGGCCCGCATAAACAATATCGCATCATGTACACCACACTTCTCACACTCTCTCCGCGCGACGCGACCGACGAGGCCGGCATACGCCGTGCAGCAGCCCGCAGCCTGGGCATAGCAGAGGCCACCATCAGCGCCACACGCATCAGGCGGCAGAGCATAGATGCGCGGCAGAGGGACGTCAAGGTAAGGATGGAGGTTGAGGTGTACGTCGGCGAGAAGCCCGGCGACTGGTTTGAGCCCATCGACTACCCCGACGTGGAGGGCAAGCCCGCCGCCGTCATCGTGGGCGCGGGGCCCGCTGGCCTCTTCGCCGCGCTGAAGCTCATCGAGATGGGCATCCGCCCCATCGTCCTCGAGCGGGGCAAGGACGTCCACGAGCGCAAGCGCGACATAGCCGCCATAAGCCGGCTGCAGGAGGTCAACCCCGAGTCGAACTACTCGTTCGGCGAGGGCGGAGCGGGCACATACTCCGACGGGAAGCTCTACACGCGCTCCAAAAAGCGCGGTTCGGTGGAGAGGATACTCCAGATATTCTGCCAGGCCGGCGCGGACTATTCCATCCTCTACGCCGCCCATCCGCACATAGGCACCGACCGCCTGCCGCGCATCATCGAGACCATGCGCCGCACCATCATCGACCATGGAGGGGAGGTGCACTTTGAGACACGCGTCACCGCCCTGCTCACCGACTCGAGCGGGGCGGTCACAGGCGTCCGCGACGCCGCGGGCAGCGAGTACGCCGGCCCCGTAATCCTCGCCACGGGCCACTCGGCCCGCGATGTCTACCGCATGCTCCACAGCGAGGGCTACACGCTCGAGCAGAAGGGGCTGGCAGTGGGTGTGAGGCTCGAGCACCCGAGCTTTGTCATCGACTGCCTGCAATATCACTCGCGCAACGGGCGCGGACAGTGGCTGCCGGCGGCCGAATATTCGATGGCGGTGCAGGTAGAGGGCCGCGGCGTCTACTCGTTCTGCATGTGCCCGGGCGGATTTGTCGTGCCGGCGGCGAGCGGAGCGGAGCAGATAGTGGTCAACGGCATGAGCCCCGCTTCGCGCAGTTCGAAGTGGAGCAACAGCGGCATGGTGGTGGAGATGCGGCCCGAGGACCTGAATGAGTCATCTATAGCGGGGGTGATGGCGACGGCCATGAGCGACGAACAGTTTGCCGCAAGGCACACCGACGCCGGTGAGGAGGGCAACCCTCTGCGCATGATGTACTTCCAGGAGGCTCTCGAGCGGGAGTGCTGGCTGCAGGGCAACCGTCGTCAGACAGCGCCGGCGCAGAGGATGGGCGACTTTGTCAACCGCCGCCTCTCGTCCGACCTACCCGCGTCCTCCTACGCTCCCGGGCTCATCGCGTCGCCGCTGCACTTCTGGTTGCCCGCATTTATCTCATCGCGTCTGGCCGAAGGATTCCGCACATTCGGCGCGCGCCACCGCGGATTCCTGTCCAATCAGGCCGTAGTCATAGGCGTAGAGACACGCACCTCGTCGCCCGTGAGAGTGACACGCGACGCCGCCACGCTCGGGGCCATCGACCGCCCGGGCTTGTTCCCCGCCGGCGAGGGCGCAGGCTATGCGGGCGGCATAGTCTCCTCGGCCATCGACGGCGAGAGGGCCGCCGAAGCTCTGGCGGCCTATATGGAGAGCAGGAAATAAGTGTTTCAGGCGGCTTCTTCCGTCTAAAGCACCACCTTTACAGATGTCTTTTTCGCAGTTATAATGTAGACACCGCGGCTGAGGGACACGCTGTTGCTGCCCGCCCTGAGGCGCAGGTGGCGCGCGGTTCCGTCGGTCGAGGTGATGGTGATGCGGCAGGCACGGGGGGGTGTGATCTCCAGTCCGCCGTCCGTAGTGCTGACGCTGATATTGTCGTCGCCGGCGAGGGGCGCGCTGATGCCCGTCACCTCGGTGCCCGTCTGCTCGCGCCCCGTAAGCATGTCATACGGCAGGGGACGCCGTATGGCGGAGGTGTACACATTACCGAAATGATCGGTGACGCGCACGGTCACAGGACGGTCGGCGCTCGAGGCGCGGGCCACAAAGAGATGGGATACCTTGGTAGCCAGGAAACCTTTGCTCACGCTCTTGCAGCCCGTCTCGGCGTATCGGGGACGCGAATAGCAGAGATTGTAGAGCGGGTCCTCACCAGTGATGCGCACGGGCGTAAGCGGCTCACCGTCCTCAAAGATTTCCACCTTCCAGTCCGTATCATAGGCAAAGACATTGACCATAATCATATTGTCCTCAAAGTCGGAATAGTCCTTTATCGTCGGATAGGCGCTTATGAGCCGGCGCATCACACTGTCCGAGGCGTAGAAATCCTTCACCGTGTTCATGTCGTAGATCCTCATCTGTCCGCGGCTCACAGGGTCGGTCGAGACATAGCGCCAGCTCAGCTTCCTGCCGTCTATGTCCCAGAGGGCGTAGCCACCGGGGCTTCCGTCGCGCGACACCTGGCGATAGACACCCGTCTCCTGGTGAGCGTAATGGCCGGGGGTCCACCACGAATTGCAGATGCCGGACTGATTGTGCTCCGTGATGTTGGGATGGGACGGGCAGTGGGCTACGAAATTGTCGTGGACATGTCCGCTGAGAATGTGCACGTTGGTGAAGCGCGCCAGGAGCGTGTGGAGGCGGTAGGACGACTGCCGGGCGAGCGACTCATAGGATGCGAAGCCGCCGGCCTCGCCGCGGAGATGCATCGTGGGGATATGGCAGCAGACGATGACGGGCGTCGTGCTGTCGGCTATGAAACTCAGGTCGCGCGCCACCCACTTCAGCTGCTCCTCGGTGATGTAGGCGTCGTAGTCGCGCTTCCCGGCCACGCTGTCCCCCGGGTCGACGGTGGCGAAGGGTGTGTTCTTGTAGACGATGTCGTCGAGCACGAGGAAGTGGACGCCGCCGAGGTTGAAGGAGTAGTAGGTCGGGCCCATGATGCGTCGCCACGGCGCGGAGGCGAGGTAGTCCACGCTGTCGCCCACGGCCGCGGGGTCGTTGTCATGGTTGCCCATCACCGGCCAGAGGATCATGGGGTAGCCGTAGGCGGTGTTGGTCCTGAGGAAATTGGGAAGGGCGAATTTGCGCTTGTACCAGTAGACATCCCAGGTAAGGTCGCCGAGGATCACGGAATAGACCGGGACATCGTCGGCCTTGGCCTGAGCGGCCACGTCGCGCAGGGCGGGGATATAATATGAGTCGTACTGTTTCAGGTCCTCCAGTTTGGTGTTATTGTTAAGGTGGGAATCGGTGCCGACGACGAAACGGAAGTGAGAGTTGTCGCGCTTGTGCAGCACAAAGTTGTGCTTCTCGACCACCGCGGTGTCGCTGTTGTTGAGGCGTGCCCAGAAGAGGGGGCGGAAGCCGTCGGCCGTGGCGGGCTCGTAGCCCGAGGGCAGCGTGTAGAAGACATAGCCGTTCATCTTGTCCGAGGCGAACGAGTAGTAGCCGTCCCGGTCCGTGACGGTGATGACCTTGCCGTCGCTCACCTTGACGCGCGCCACGCCCTTACCGCCGCAGACCACGCGGCCGGTGAGATTGTCGGTCGCTATGGCCGGCACTGTGACGGTGAGACAGAGGATTAGCGTGAGCGTAAGCGACAGTATAAAGGGCAGATGAGGCCTCGCGGATGCGGACAGCCATGTGGTGAAGCGGTGTTCCATTGTTATTAGTTTACCCTGCGAAAATAAGGCTTTCATTTTAAACTTATGCTAAATCGCCGCTGTTCTTTAGGGGAATAGCGGAATTATTATTCCTCGGAGAATGATTCACAGCCATCGGGGAATGATTCAAGGCTCTTCGGGAATGGTTCATGGTCCTTCGAAAATGATTCTTATTCCTTCGGGAATGATTTCCTATGCCACCACGCCCCGCGCAAGCATCCCCACGCTTCGCGCAATCATCCTCCCCTGCCTCGCGGGAAAGCCCGTCTCCACGCCGCAAAGGCCGCTCCCCTACGCCGCCGAAAAGCATCCGCTTCCACGGCCCTGGAAAAGGCGGTTTAGGCGCCCTTGTAACATCTTAATTATCAGCGTCCATTAGAGGGCCAAAATTACATTTGAGACGTTTTGAACTACCTCAAATGTAGTTTTCCTCAGGTCCTATGTGAGTAACACAGCATGCGGGAGCGTTTTTGCAAGTGTGGGGAATGGCCTTTCAAAACATGGGAAAAGCACGCTCGTTTCGGATGGCTAAGTTATGTTGGCGGGACAGTGAGCGAAGACTTTTATAATCATCAAGCGCCCTTCTGGCTCCGGCGCAGCTCTGAGGGCGGCACACCCATCACCTGCTTGAAGGTGCGGTTGAAATTGGCCGGGGTGCTGAATCCCGAAGCGTAGGCCACCTCCTTGAGGGGCTTCGTGTTGTCGGCCATCAGTTCCAGCGAGTGGATGACACGGCGGTAGCAGAGACAATTGCTGAACGTGGCGGCAGCATCGAAGAGGGCGCACATCCGTGGATGGCCGACACGCAGGGCGACAAGGGCATAGAGCGGTGGCAGAAGGTCATCAGCGCCATGCAGGAGCTCAACCCCGCCACGGTCATCCCCTTCCACTTCCTCCACGATAACTTCAGCCCCGCGGTGCTCGGCTTCATGAACAAGTATCTCGCCGACTACCGCCAGGCCGCCGCCAGGAGCAAGGACGCCGCAGAGCTCATATCGGCGATGGAGGCTCTCTACCCCCAGCTGGCCGGCCGCGAGGACATGAGCTTCAGCGCAAAGGTGTTCAAGGGCGAGGAGAACTGGAAGATATTCTCCCCGTACCCTCCCATCGGCCGCGCCATCAAGGTGGACTTCGGCGCCTTCGCCTTCCGCAACTCGTTCAAGGACGCCCATCACATGACATTCGTCGGCCTTGACGGCATCTACAAGGGCAATACCGACAGTGTGCTGCCCACCGTAGTGGAAGTCGCCCCCAACGTGTTCATGGTCTACTGGTCGGAGCCCAACTCGACAAAATCGAATGTGGTGCATGTGCAGAACTATAACACCGGCACGGTGTGGACCAACATCGCCGCTCCCGACGGCAAATTCTACAACATGAGCGGCAAGATGACCGTCGTGGACTGACAGCACCCGCCCATAAATCATCAGGCCACGGCCCTCCCCGCCGCGGGAAGGGTCGCGGCCTGAAGGCTTATATAAAATGTATCTTATCCCACAATAAAAAACGACGAAGCAATGAAAACAATGCCTTCCGTATTCCTTGGCCACGGCAGTCCGATGCTCGCCCTCGACAGGAGCGACGTGACGCGCTCGCTCACCGCCCTCGGGGAGCGCATCATCCGCGACTACGGCCGCCCCAAAGCCATCCTCATGATCTCGGCCCACTGGTACACGCGCCGCAACCTCGTACAGCGCACCGACCATCCGCGGCAGATATACGACATGTACGGATTTCCCGAGGAACTCTATAAGGTGCGCTATCCCGCAGTGGGATGCGCCGCGCTGAGCGATGCGGTCCTCGCCATCCCCGAGATTGGCGCGGAGGCGGACAACAGCTGGGGCATAGACCACGGCGCCTGGACGCCGCTCGTCCATGTGTTCCCCGACGCCGGCATCCCCGTGGTGCAGTTCTCCGTCAATGGCGTGCTCACCCCGCGCCAGTGTTACGAGGTGGGCAGGCTGCTGGCGCCGCTGCGCTCTCAGGGCTATCTCATCATGGGCAGCGGCAATGTGGTGCACAATCTGAGGATGGTGCGCTGGGAGAGCCGCCAGGGCAGCCCCGAAGCCGTCGCCTTCAACAGTTTCATCACCGCGGCCGTGGAGCGCCGCGACGACGAAGCGGTCATAGGCTACGCCGCCCATCCCGACGCCCGCTATGCCGTGCCCACGCCGGACCACTTCCTGCCTCTGCTCTATGTGCTCGGCTCTTGCAGCGGGCGCCGCGTCACCACGTTCAACAATCATCTCGAGCTCGACTCGATGGCCATGACCGGTTACCTGATCGAGGAATAAGCCATCGCCTCCGTCCTCCGCGCCGCCGCGGCCGTAATCGCCGCCTGCACCCCGTGGAAGGGCATAACCATACACGCGCGGCCCCGCATGTTTGTGAGGCCGCGCGTGACGTATATTTATATGAGTCATTCCCCTCCGACGCCCCGCTTTTCCATTTAATATCGCCCTGAGGCCGCACCGCGCATCCCGCAGCGTTGTTTCATTTGCGGCGGAAAGGCCGGCATCAGCGGGCGGAAGCCGCATTTCTTCATTTTTTATTACTTTTCAGCCCCAAATGCGGTACAAATGACCACACTTTTCAAATATCCGTAATTTATTTTAGCTTTCATGGCGCCGCGTATTATCCTTTTTTATAACTTTGTAAGCGGAGTCAGAGGAAATCCACCGGAAAATAATACCAACTTCTAAAAATATTGTTTATGAAAAGGTACTTTTACTATTTGCTCACCCCTCTCCTGGCGCTCTTAGCCGGCATCCCAATGTCGGCTCTGGGACAGTCGTACGAGATCGATGAGTCGACCACGTACATCTCCTCTTCTCAGCAGCTCTCCAGCAATTGCACCTGGAAGCCGGAAAAGGGGAACGACAACTACCTGCCGGAGAACAACGAAGCGTTCTACGACAAGGGCGATTATCTCGGGACGCTGCTTGACGGCAACCAGAGTACTTACTGGCACTCCGACCCGATCAACATCAACCTCAACACTCAGGAGACCTGGATACAGGTAGACCTGCAGCGCACGGACATCGCAGCATTCTATCTCATGCTGCAGCGCCGCAACGACCCCTACAACGGCAGCTATCGCCACGGCGTATTCCCGACCAACATCTCCATCTACGGCACCAACGACGAGACGCTCGCCGGCGATGAGAGCAGCAAACTGGCCGACTGGAACAAGCTCGCCGACCTCTCGGAGCTGCCCACCGCTACCGATGACAGCTACGAGTGGCCTTACTACTCCACCGCCATCAGCAACAGCGGCAATTACCGCTACATACGTATCTCACCGACCAAGGGTAACAACGCTTACTGGTGCCCCTCCGAGCTGCAGCTCTACGGAGCTACCGAAGTCACCGACCAGCACAAGATCCTCTACGCCGTAGTCGACTCTATCTACGACGCTCAGTACAAGGCCGGCATATCATATACTGTAGGCACCGAACCGGGCTTTATCTCTCAGGCCGACTACGACGCTTACAACAACACGTTCGCCGATGTGCTCAACCTGGCAGACAACGCTTCCGCTACCGACGAGCAGCTGAAGGCCGGCATCAAGACGATACGCGATCTGGAGGCAAGCATGCCGTCCAAGATCATCAGGCCCGCCGAAGGCTACTACTACATCCGCAGCAGCTGGGACGTATTCCAGAACACGCAGAAGGTCTACAAGCAGTTCATGGTGAACGACTCGACCAATGTCACTTGGGGCACGGCCAACATGTCCGACCCGCGTCAGATATTCTACCTCAAGCCTCTGGAGGACGGTAACTATCTCATCAAGCACGTCTACTCCGGCCGCTACATGTCCTACGCCAACGGTGATGCAGTAAACACCGCTGACGGCACATATATCACCGTGGCCGATACTATCGGCGCCGAGCAGGTGCTCCAGCCGCTGTTCAACGGTACCTGGTATATTGCCAACGATAAGAACCCGCTGCCCTATCACCCGCTCGGCCATAACAACGGTGCAGGCGTATCGGGAAGCATCGTGTGCGCATCCGTCTACGCTGCGGCTTCGACATGGCAGCTCATCAAGGCAGACTCCACGAAATATCAGGCAATGGTAGACAGCCTCACCCGCGCGATCGATGTGGGCGCTATCTACGATGTCATCCTGCCGGCCCGCGCCGCTCTGGTGGAGATCTACAATCCCTCCGACAAGCTCCTCACCTCTACCTCGCAGCTCTCCAGCAACTGCACTTGGCAATCAACCTACAGCGTCGACCAGCTCCTGGACGGCGACCATATCACGCACTTCCACTCCGACCCGAACATGGACTACCGTACCACCGACGAATATCTGCAGGCCGACCTCCTCGACGAGACACACAACGGATTCGTAATGGAATACTGGGGCCGCAACGATGTAAGTCATCCCTCATGGCACGACAACGTGATGGCATTCGAGGTGAAGGCTACCAATACTCCCGACGACGAGAGCTCGTGGACCACAATCACCACGCTCGACAAATCATTCCCCGCCGAGGGTCTCAACGCCCACTACGTATCGCCGCGCATCACGGCTTCGCAGAACTACCGCTACTGGAGATTCTATGTGAGGAAGCAAGGCACGGGCCAGGCCTACTGGAACATGTCCGAATTCCAGCTCTACGATAAGCTCTCGCCCTCTGAGGGTTCGCTCTACACCACCAATGCTGACGCAAAGGCCGCCGGCGACGCCATTCAGGCAGCCCTGACGAAGGCTGAGAACGACATAGCCAACTCGACCATCGACGGCACCGAGGCTCAGGGCCTCATCGACGCAGTCAAGAGCTTCGAGGCTGTGAAGAAGACCATGGAGAACATCAGCGCCGAAGTCGACAAGGCCCAGACGCTCTATGACAAACTCTTCGTATTCGGTTCCACCGGTCTCATCACCACTGTCAACACTCTGAACGACGGGACAAACCAGCTCTCGGCCAACCACACCTGGACCAGCATCACCCCTGACAACGACAACTACTCGTTCAACGCAGCCTTCATCGAGGACGGATACAACCTGCTCGGCGCGCTCATCGACAACGACGATCAGACTTACTGGCACTCCGACCCGAACTCCGACCTGCGCTACTCAGAAAACTTCCTCCAGATCGATCTCAAGCGCACCGACGTTTCCTCGTTCCGCTTATGGTTCATGCGCCGCAACGACCTCTACAACGGTGTCAACCGTCACGGTTCGATGCCGGCTGAGATAGACATCTACGGCACCAACGACGATGCCCTCGGCACAGACCTCACCGCTGCCTGCTCCACCTGGAACAAGATCACCAATCTCTACAACATCCCCAGCGTCAGCAACGATGCCAAGTGGCCCTACGTCTCCGAAGTTATCACTCCGTCCACACCTTACCGCTACCTGCGTGTTCTGGCCGCTAACGGCGTCTATGCATACTGGTGCATGAGCGGATTCCAGATACTGCCGGGCGATGACAGCGCCTATGACAAAGAGCTCTCACAGTATTACCGCGTAGACGGCATGAAGGACGCAGCCGACAAACTGGCCGCAGTCATCAAGGACGTCAACGCCAAGATTAAGGCCAACTCTGCCGTACTCTCCGATTCGACGGCTCTCGCCGAAGCCGAGAAGGCTGTAGAGGACCTCTGGCAGGATACTACCGTGGTATACAACCTCCTGGTAGCTTCTCAGAACCTGGTCGACAACACCGTAATCGGTGACAATGTCGGCGAACTGGCTGACGGCTCTCTCATCGACGCTCTTCAGGAGGCCATCAAGGCTGTCAAGCCCTATCCGTCAAGCACTGCTACTTTCAAGGCCAACTATACAGCTCTCCAGACTGCTTACGACAACGTGCAGAAGGGTATCAGCAGCATCGAGCCGGGCAAGTGGTACTACATCCTCAGCAAGACCGCTGACGATGACAGCGCTCCCGCTAACTATTATCCCGCACGCGACAAGGTGGCCGGCACAGCACTCTATGTGCTCAACAACGGCGGCACCGGCAGCAAGGGCGGCAAGATAGGCAACTACTACAACAACAACCAGCTCCGCTGGGGTATGGACGACATCAAGGGCATGGCTCAGGATGGCGATCCCGACGCTCTGTGGCGCTTCGTTCCCGCTCCCGACAGCGTAGGCAAGGGCGCTTACTTCATCCAGAATATGCACACCGGTTACTATATCGGCAACTGCAACCTGAAGAACAGCGACTACTATTACTCCGGCAGCCTTGAGCCCGAAATAGCCTTCAACATCGTGTCCACGGGCAAGAGCGAATTCCACCTCGTACCTGTCAACGGCAACCGCGCAGGCGTACCTATCTCCTTCGGCGACAATGCACGCCAGATCAGAGGCGATGCCGTGGCCGACGGATATGAGAACCGCGCATCGCTGACCTTCCAGGAATATCCTGTAGAGGAAGGCGAAGTGATGAGCCTCCAGTTCATGGCCAACTCGATGCGGATTATCTCCCTGCCGTTCGCTGTGTCCGACATCACTCTCAATGAAACCGCCACGGCCTACACCGTTGTGGGCATCAACGAGGATCACACCGCTATCGCTGTCAAGGAGAAGACCTCCTTCGCAGCCGGAGAACCGTTCATCCTCGTGCTGGGCGACACCACCAAGTATGATCCCAAGAACATCGAGGCTACCGAGATGCTCTTCGAGATACCTACCGAATACATACAGAAGCGCGACACAGTCAACGGTCTCATCAGCACCGGCGAAGGCCTTAAAGTAGGTGCAGGCCGCGGCTATATCTCCGACAATGTGCTCCAGGCTACGACCAAGGATGCCGGCTTCCGTTCACACGGCGGTTACATCGATCCGGGTCTCATCACCGGCGACGGCGCTGACGCAGACGCATGGATTCCGCTCACGGGCGAAGGCATCCTCAACAAGATCAAGACCGCAGCCAAGGACGCTGCTGCCAGCGCTAAGGTAGATGTCTACACCATCGATGGCGTGAGAGTGAAGCACAATGTAGCTCCCGCCGAGGCCGCCAAGGGTCTGACGAAGGGCGTCTACATCATAGGCAAGAAAAAGGTGACTATCAAATAACCCGTCACGTTTAATCTGACCTGATACAAGGGGCCGCGACATTTGCCGCGGCCCCTTTTTTCATCCCTCCGCTGACGTATAAACGGGAAGACAAATACCGACGACCGACGAATAATAAAGATGAGAATATTCCGGCTGCGGAGCTGATTGATCAGTTGCGGAGCAGAATAATCCGGTGCGGAGCAGAATATTCCGGCGATAAAGCGGAATAATCCGGCGGTGGAGCTGATTGATCAGTTGCGGAGCAGAATAATCCGGTGCGGAGCAGAATATTCCGGCGATAAAGCGGAATAATCCGGCGGTGGAGCAGAATATTCACCCGTGCTCGCAGCCTATCAAAGGGCAATTTTCGGCCCTTTGTAAATTACAGAAAATCAGCGCCTCCAGAAGGCCAAAACTACATTTGAGACGTTTTAAACTACCTCAAATGTAGTTTTCCTCATGTCCTATGTGAGTATCCCAGCATGCGGGACAGTTTTTTGAATGTCGGGAATGACCTTTTTGAAAAACGGGAAAAGTGTGAGATTTTCGAATCGCGAAATTATATCAGCGAAGCCGGTGATTGAGGGCATACTTTTGGGACGCGATAGCTGGGAGGGCCGTTGCCCTCAACGGCCGCCAGCCGCCGCGTAAGGTATTGGAAGGAATAATACGCAATGCGCATCTGCGGCTATCGCGAGTCACTTGCATCGCCAAATTACTTCGCGCATTGCCCTTATTGGGCATGCGGCCGCATAAAGTATAGAAAGGAATAATGCGCATTCGCGCATCTGCGGCTATTCGCGAATTCCTTGCCTCGCAAATTACTTCGCGCTTTACCCATATCGGGCATGCGGCCGCTGAGGGCAGCGGCCCTCCCAGCTATCGCCGCGCTCATCTATTTTCTTCGCTCTTATCAACCGCCCCGCATATGGAATATGGTAAAAATGCGCACTTCTGCGACCCCGGGAAGGGCGATTTTGGGGCCTTTGTAAATGTCTGAAAAACAGCTCCCGCGGAAGGGCAAAATTACATTTGAGACGTTTTGAACTACCTCAAATGTAGTTTTACTCAGGTCCTATGTGAGTATCCCAGCATGCGGGACAGTTTTTTGAATGTGGAAAAATGAGTATTCCGGAAATGGGAATATCCATCGTTTGCGTGCACAAAGGTAGTGTCGCAAGGCGGCCCCTGACGACCAGAAGGCATTCCCGGAGCCCGTGTAACTACGTAAGAAATCAGCTTCCCGCAGAGGGGGCAAATCCTGTTGCGAGATAATTCTTTCCCTTCCCATAAAGTTTACCGGACATTAATCAGATTAAATACTTATCTTTGTCGTATCATTTCAGTTGATTGGCCGCTTCTGCACGGTGCTGCCAAGTTGGCGATCAAGGCGTTTAATGCTCATGACGCATTATGCAGAGAGTCCACACTACTACATGAACGCAGGACAAAGAGCATACGACAGACTTTCAAAACGAGAATATAGCCGCTATGATTTAGCTTAATACCTAAGAGACAATAACATGAAGACCTTTAAAGAATATCCCGCGACCCACTCCATGGCTACCTCCTGGTATGTTGCCGATGAGGATGGCAATGTAGGTATCATTGATTTTGAGGACAACGGCCCCGTGCCCTGGGAGACAGAACAAACAATTATCGAAGACCTGGTTTTCGGCCATGAGGAAGGAGATAAATTCATAAGAGTAAACCTGACAGACGATCAGATTTTCGACCTGCTGCAGGATCCTCACTCACCTGAGGAAGAGGAATTCTGGTATGATTGTTTTGTGCAGATAGACAAAACCCAGGAGGAGGAATTCCTGCATTTAGCCCATAGCAAGGATATCGACTGCCATGTCATATCAGAGAAGTTGGGGCTGTATAAGATTGATGCAGGCGATTGCTTCCCCAATGTTAATAAATGGACGATAAAGACGGTTATCAAAGATTCCTCTTTGGGGAAGATGCTCGGGAAAAATATGATTCTGAGGATCTATCATATGAAGGATTACATGGTTTCCGGGGAGTGGCATAACGACAAGTTGGTATACGAGCACGAATTCGATTCAGCTCCGTACTTCATTTATGGCCAACCTTACTGGCCAGAGCTGCTGGCGGAAAGGATCAACATTCCGGCCGACCCCGTCAAGATAAGCCAGTTTCCTGAGAAGCTTCAGAAACGGATCTATCGTCTTCCCGTGAAATTCAGCGAATGCGAGAAATTCCAAATAGCCGAGTGGGTTCCGTGTTCTGTTTATACGGAGGAAGAGATAGCCATTGATGGCTGCGTATACAGTCTGCTGCCTTTGAGCGACGGTTCAAAAGCCTACGTCCTGACGAACATCAACGCGACCGACTTCTTCAAATATTGTTCGGAGAGAGAGAAGCATCATTGCAAGCAGTGCACTGCCGACGAATGCTATTATTGCGACAATTACAGCACTTTTACAGCGCGGCCTACCGTTATGATGATAATCTATCCTTTCAGATATAAGGACTACGATAAGCGATACATTACGGATGAGATAACCATGCACAGCATAATCCTCCCGTATCTTCCGAAAGTGCCATGTCCGCCACCTCATAACCATATATTTTTGAATAGCGATGCCAGGAAAGTGGTCTCACTTAAGGAGCTGCATCGTATCTTCAAAGACAGCCACCGGTATATGGACGACATGCTCAGGCGCTATCGGCCGAGAGTCATCATAATAGGAGAGGATGCTTACGATGCATTGAGTCAGGTCTATCAGATGGCTGACCATGTCCTGCTTTCTGATGGGGAGGAATTCCCTTACTATATGGAGAAGGAAGTGGAAGCGCACAGAGGCGAAATCGAAAGGCTGGCACAACTTCCTTATCAGGGGAAAGTGTTTCCTCAGATTGCCAACAAAGCCCTTCTTGAGAAGAATCACGACGACGAATGATAGAACAACTCTCCATAGACCTGTCAAACTACTGCTCCAAGGAGTGCCCGTTCTGCTACAA
Organism: uncultured Prevotellaceae bacterium; assembly: GCA_900314335.1. GTDB lineage: Bacteria > Bacteroidota > Bacteroidia > Bacteroidales > Bacteroidaceae > UBA6398. Next base: position 21,737 of record OMUV01000013.1, read on the forward strand.
CCACAGCCGGCGAAGCGGGAACACATTGTGGACGCCGGATGAGGTGATTCATTTCGCGGGCGACTGTATTGCCCACGGCGTCAAGGCTGTCTCGCTCGGAGGCGGAGAGCCTTTTGAATACGATGGCATATTCGAGGTCATCGATGCCCTGTTCCCGCAGTGCTACCTCTCGGTGACTTCCAACGGCCTTCCTCTGGAGAATCAGGATGTGTGGCAAAGCCTTCAGAGGCATAAGCCCGACAAGATACACATCACTATCCACAATCCCGACCTGAAAGAAGAGACCGCAAGGGTGGAAAGCATCCTACCCAGAATCGCGGCTCTGGACATCAAGCCGGGCGTTAATCTGTTGGTCGGGGCCGATAAAACGGAAGCCGCAAGAGATGAATATTCGCGCCTGCGGAAAATTCTGAACAGCGATCAGATTATCCTTGTTCCCCAGCGCTTTTCCAATTCTCCATCGCCCCGGCAGCTCGCCTCTGTCGCGGGCGGGAAACCGTTTCAGAGCCCTTCCTGCCTGTTAGGATGCAGGAAGCCCGATAAATTCTGCTCTGTGTCGTGGGACAAGAGGGTGAACTTCTGTAGTTTCTCGCCCCATAAAGTCGCCCTCCGGTCGCTCGATTTCCGGGGGCTTATGGACGGGTTAAAAGATGTGGTGTGGAGCAGTTGCGCTCATCGCGCCTGAAGCGGATAATGGCTAAACGGGATTGCGCAGAGGCTTAGCCGGCCTTCCCGCCAGCGTAAGGCCGCCGGGGAAACAGCGCGGCGGCAGAATAGTCCGCGCTGCGGGCAATGATACAACGGCAGGCCGCTGCCCGAAGCAACAGACAGCTCCGCCGCTGTGCCGCGAGGAGGCGACGCAGCGGCGGAACAGTGTAACGGCGGCTCAGAAGTAATAGCCCAGGCCGATGCTCAGGCCGACGGTCGAGTCATCGCTGAAATTGTTGGTGCTTATCTTATAATAAACGGAGGGCTCGACGGCCAGGTAGTGGTTGAGGTAGAACGCGTAGCCTATCTCGATGGGCACCATGAGGTCGTTGTTGCTCTTGGTGTGGTGCACATACTCCGCGCCGGCGCCGAGGAAGATGCCGTTCTGCGTGAAGTAGAAGCGTCCGCCCACGCCCGCGTTGAGGTCATCGGTGTGGCGTGTGTGGGTGTAGCCGAAGTCACCGTAGATCATGAGTCCGTCGGTCACAAAGAGGCCGGCCTTGCTGTTGAGCCCGAAGCGAAGGTGCTCGCTCGAGTTGTACTGGAGGTTGAGGCCGGAGACGGAGGCTCCGACATACTTGGTGCCGGCCTCAAACTGGGCCTGCGCTGTGCCAGCCATGGCCAGCAGCATGACTAAGGATAAGATAAGTTTCTTCATGTGTCTATTTTGTTAGTTGATTGTCATTTTTCCGGCTGCGTGTGCGGTGCTCGTGACGATAGTTTACCACGAACACGACGACGATCAGCGCCACGGCCACGAAGGCGACGGTGATATTGCGCGGCGTGAAGCCCGCGTGGCGCACGCCAAACTCATAAGCGAAAAAGGCTATCGCATAAAGGCTCAACAAGGCAGTGAGCCACACGCTGACAGGGGGTCGTCTCATCGATTGTCTCGTTACTATGAGAGCAAATTTAGAAAAAAGTTTCCATGGAGAAGGGAAAAACCGTAATTTTGTGTCCATAAATTATCAAGTAGATGAATCTCCGACCGCGCACTCTGCTTCTCGCCGCAATATTATCCTTCTCCATCCTCACCGCCTCCGCCTGGACCACGCAGCCTGCGCCCCGCCGCGAGGTGAGAGCCGTATGGCTGACCACCATCGGCGGTCTCGACTGGCCGCACAGCTATGCGCACACCGCCGCGGGCATCGCGCGCCAGCAGCAGGAGCTCTGCGCCCATCTGGACCGCCTCCGCGCGCTCGGCATCAACACGGTGCTCCTCCAGACACGCATCCGCGGCACGGTGATCTACCCTTCGGCCTACGAGCCGTGGGACGGCTGCCTCTCGGGGCGCCCCGGCATGTCGCCCGGCTACGATGCGCTGGCCTTCGCCGTGGAGGAGTGTCACAAACGCGGCATGGCGATACAGGCGTGGGTCGTGGCCTTCCCCCTCACGTCGCTCACCGTCACGCGCCAACTCGGAGCGCAGAGCATCATACGCCGCCACCCCGCTCTCTGCATGCGCACCGGCGACCACTGGATGATGAATCCCGGCATTCCCGCCACAGCCGACTATCTCGCAGGCCTCTGCCGCGAGATAGTGGAGCGCTACGATGTCGACGGCATCCATCTCGACTATATCCGCTATCCTGAGAAGGAAGTGCCCTTCGATGACCGGCGCACTTTCCGCCGTTACGGTCACGGCGAGAGCCTTTCGGAATGGCGCCGCGCCAATGTCACACGCTGCGTGAAGCAGATATACGACGCCGTCAAGGCCGTCAAACCGTGGGTCATGGTGAGCTGCTCGCCCGTAGGCAAGCACGACGACCTGCCGCGCTACTCTTCCTACGGCTGGAACGCCCGCACCACTGTCTCACAGGACGTGCAGCGGTGGATGAGCGAGGGCATAATGGACGAGATATTCCCCATGATGTATTTCCGCGGCAATCACTTCTACCCCTTCGCGCTCGACTGGACGGAGAACGCCTCCGGGCGCATCGTTGTCCCGGGCCTCGGCGCCTACTTCCTCGCTCCCGACCAGAAGGACTGGCCGCTGGAGACTGTGACGCGCGAGCTCTCCTTCCTCCGCATCATCGGGGCGGGCGGCGCGGCCTTCTTCCGCAGCCGTTTCCTTGAGGACAATGTCAAGGGGCTGGGCGACTTCCTCTCCGGGGGCTTCTACTCCGCCCCCACGCTACTCCCCGCCATGACCTGGGCGGACAGCATCGCCCCCGCGGCGCCCGCCGGCCTCAGGGTGAGCGAGAGTCGCTACGCCATGCACATATCCTGGCTCCCGCCCCACGATCCTACGCCCGGCGACAGCCTGAGATATAATGTCTATGTCAGCGACAGCTTCCCCGTCGTGCCCTCCCGCGCCCGCCTCATGGCTTCCTACCTGCGCTCCCCGGCCTGCGACATCGACATCGCCGCTCCCTCCGCGCGCCGCAGCTATTACGCCGTTACCGCCATCGACCGCTTTGGCAACGAGAGCGCTCCCGCCGCCGTCAATCATCCCTCGCCGCTCGCCATTGTGCCCGCCGGACTGCCTGAGGTGCGCGACGGTGTGCTCCGCACCGACACCATCGACGCCGGCGTGCTCATCCTGCGCGACGCCGTGGGCGACGAGGTGATGACCGTCAGGAACAATGGGAAAGTGGACGTATCCGCCCTGCCCGCCGGCGTGTACAAGCTCTACGGCCAGGGCCGCCGCGGCTCCGCTCACCTGACAGGGCGCTTCCTCATCCCGCTGCCGTAGCCGCTGAGCATAACACGAGCCCGGGCACCTTCAGCCATCCCGCCTAAAGATGATATAAGCGTGAAACTGTGTGCCCTCCAATAGCGGCGTGAGCGGGAGCAATCCCTGCAGATAGCGCTCGTCTCCGATAAAAGATGCAGACTTGGCCAGAAAGAAAGCCTTGGAATATTCCTCCGTCTGCCGCTTGTAGAGGGCCATGTCCTTGATGTGCACCACGCGAAAGTACCCCGTAGTACCGGCATCGGGATGAATGCCGAGAGAGTTGACTATCATGCCCATGGTGCGGCGAAAGTTCATCTCCACGAGCGGGAAGACGGCCGTCTTCTCCCCTTTGCACAGCATCATGTCAATGCCGAGCGGACCGATGTAGTCGGGCAGGGCTTTGCCCAGGCTGCGGAGCATGACTTCCTCGAATGCGGCCTTCTCGTCATCGGTAGCCCCGAGCGCGTTGTATATCTCCCTGCCCTGCAGGGAGCCTTGAGAGAGGAAATTGCCGCTGTATGTCCCGCCTTTGGAGGTATAAAACTCCGAATATCCCGTAAGTCGGAACTTCCCGGGCTCATCAGCGCAGAGCTCCATAGCGAAGTCGGCCTCCTTGTCATACAGTCGCTGACACTCCAGTCCGCCCTGCCGCTCTATGGAAGCCTCTGCCCACTGTCGCTCCTTCTCTCCCATTTCGCCAGTGACGCACCTCGTGCCTCGTCCGCTGCCCGAGAGCGGCAGCTTCATCATCATCCGTCCGTCGAAGCGGCACAGCGCGCGCTCCACAGCGCCCATATCCGCGGCAAAGACAGACTCTCCCGTGAACGCGATGCGCCCCAGGCGCGGCTCTTCGCGAAGATGCTCAAGCAGAGAGGGAAGAAAGGCGGACGAGAAACTGCGGTGCTGCAATCCTCGCAGCTCGGAGGCTCTCCGGTAGTCCTCGGGCGAGGGAGAGAAGCCGGCCTCTGCGAGGCGAGAGAGCAGATAGCGGTCCACACCCCAGGGACGAAGCGGGAGAGAAGCGTCGGGGCGAAGCGCGGAGACCGGTTCACAGTCGCGCACAAGGAGAGAAGAGCGCCGGGCAAACTCGCGGCACTCCTCGGGATGCTCCGTGTAGAAGCTCCGCAGGCTGCGGTCCCAATAGAGAAGCATGCTCAAGTCGCGTGATATGAGACGCGCGGCCGAGGACGGGGTGTAAGACGCATCACCGGCCTCAAGGGCTTCGTCGTGAGAAGCATTGAAAAGACCGAAGGCGGGAGCAGAGACGGAAAATAGGGTTTTCATATTGCAAAGTTATCACTTCCGCCGGAATTTCCCGTTTCCCTTATTAAAAATCTCAGTCCCTTTGGTCATTACGTGAATTATTCCTATATTTGCACCCGATTTTGCCGGAGCAATAGCCCATAAGCGTGTGATGGCGAATTAAGAGTACTACTACAACTTAATTTAGAGTAACACAAAAAGAGAACAAATGAAAGAGATCACAATCAACGGAACAGTCCGCAAGGAGACAGGCAAGAAGGCCACCCGTGCGGCTCGTAAAGAGGGCCTCGTACCCTGTGTGCTTTACGGAGAGGAGAAAGACGCTAACGGCAAGCCCATCGCAGAGGCCTTCACAGCGCCCTACGAAGAGCTTCGCAAACTGCTTTTCACCCCCGACATTTTTCTGGTAAACATTATGCTCGACGGCAAGAAGCGTACGGCTATTGTTCAGGACAGCCAGTTCCACCCCGTCAAGGATACCATCCTTCACGTAGACTTCTTTGAGGTACACGCCGAGAAGCCTATCGTAATGGCAGTGCCTATCCGCACCGAAGGTCTGGCTCCCGGTGTGCAGGCCGGCGGTCGTCTGAATGTGCCGGTGCGTACGCTCAAGGTGCGCGCTACATATCAGCAGATCCCCGAGATGCTCGTAGTGGACATCTCGAAGCTCCGTCTGGGCAAGAGCATCAAGGTAGGCCAGCTCTCATACGACGGCCTCGAGCTCGTGACCCCGAAGGACGTGGTGGTATGCACCGTCAAGATGACACGTACCGCTCAGACCAGCGCCGCTACCGAGGAGGAAGCTCCCGAAGAGGCTGCAGCTGCTGCTCCCGCCGAAGGCGAGGCCGCAGAGAAGAAGGACTAAGACCAGAAGGAATAATCATAGCTTACAATATTGGAGAGCGGGCGCAGAATTACTTGTCTGCGCCCGTTTTTTTCTAAGGTGGCGGAAGCGGCAGCAATGTCATCGCCCCGCCCGTAGCATAGCAAACTGATATGGCAAACATAAATTTTCTCATAGCGGGCCTGGGAAACATCGGCGACGAGTACAGGGAGACACGCCACAACATCGGATTTCGCATCGTCGACACTCTGGCAGCCGAGGCAGGCGTCACCTTCGAGGACAAGCGCTACGGCTTTATCGCCGAGATGCCCCTGAGGGGCAATAAACTCATTCTGCTCAAGCCCTCCACCTACATGAACCTGAGCGGCAACGCCGTGCGCTACTGGATGAACAAGCGCAACATTGCCCTGGAGCACCTGCTCGTAGCCGTCGACGACCTGTCGCTGCCCTTCGGCCACCTGCGCCTCAAGCCCTCCGGCAGCGAGGGCGGGCACAACGGTCTGAGGAGCATCAGTCAGGTGCTCGGCACACAGCAGTACGCCCGCCTGCGCTTCGGCATCGGCAACGAATTCCCGCGCGGCGGTCAGGTGGACTGGGTGCTGGGCAAGTTTCCGCCCGAAGAGCTCGCCGTGATGGACGAGAGGCTCAAGCTGGCCGCCGAGGCCGTGAAATGCTTCTGTCTGCAGGGCGTGAACCTGGCTATGACCAATTACAATAACAAATAGCGGCCCCATGTCATCCTCCAGAATAGACAAGTGGCTCTGGGCAGCCCGCATCTTCAAGACGCGGAGCATCGCCGCGCAGGCCTGCAAGGGCGGCCGCGTGACCATCAACGGCGCGATCGCCAAACCGGCGCATATAGTCAGCGCCGGCGACCATGTCGGTGTGCGCAAACCGCCCGTGACCTACACCTTCGAGGTCATCGACCCCATTCAGATGAGGGTGGGCGCCGCCAAAGTGCCCCTCGTCATGCGCAACATCACCCCGCGCGAACAGCTGGACTATCTCCGCATGATCCGCGAGGGACGCAACGCCGTCCGCGACCGCGGCATGGGCCGCCCCACCAAGAAGGAGCGCCGCGAGATAGACGACTACATGCACACCGCCGAATTCAGCGGCTCCGATGCCGGTTCGCTCTACTACGACAGCGAGGACGATGATTTCGACTTCAACTTCGACGATCTCGACACGCCCGACGAGCAGTAGCCTCTGCCACGCCGCCGGTCTCGCAGCCTGCGGCGAACGGTCGATGATGCGGCCGGGAAGCGCCGGTTGCCAGTCGATTTATCCCAACCCACAGAAGGGCGCCACACGGCGCCCTTTATTATTTCGCGCTCTGCAGGCGCGACAGAAAGCAAGGCTTCTGAGCTGCTATTTCTGCTTTTCGTGGTCGCTGTCCAGCGGGTCGCCCACGATGTAGTAGCGGTAATAGGAGATGAGGAGCTGTGTGAGCGGCAGGGCGATGATGAGGCCGATGATGCCCAGCAGATAGCCCCAGACAGTGAGCGAGAGGAGCACCACGGCGGGCCTCAGGCCGAGGATCTTGCCCATGATATGCGGCGTGATGAGCGAGTCCTGGAGCACCTGCACCACACAGTAGACGGCTATCACGCCGAGCATCAGCATCCAGAAGTTGCGCCCCGTGTCGACAGAGCACAGGATGGCCAGCAGGGTGGCCGGCACAAAGCCCAGGAGCTGCACATAGGGCACGAAACTGATGATGCCGATAAACACACCCAGCGCGATGGGCATGGGGAAGCGCAGGATGAGGAAACCGATGGAGAAGAGCACACAGTTGGCCAGCGCCACGAGCGCCTGACCGCGGAAGTAACCGCTCATGCCGGCGTCGATGTCGGCCATGACCTTGCGGGCGAAGTCACGGTTGGACTTGGGCACGAAGCGTATCCAGCCCTTCTGCACGCGGTCGTAGTCGCACAGGAAGAACACCAGATAGAGCAGGGCGATGAGCGAGGAGAGCACGCTAACGATGACATTGGCCGTCGAGAGGAGCAGGCTCCACGCCTTGGGCACGGCTATCTTGAGGCCGCTCATCACGTCCTTCTCGCCGAGTATCTTCTCGATCTGCAGTTTGTCGGAGTGCTCCTGCAGGAAGCGGCTCACCACCTTCGGCAGGCTGTCTGCGCCCGCGCCGCCGCTCACGTAAGCGATGGCCACGTCCTTGAGATGCATCAGTTCGGAGACAAACTGCGGGACGAAAAGGTACACCAGCAGTCCGATGGCGCCGAATACGACCACGAGCGTGAGGATCACCGACGGCAGGCGGTAGCGCAGGTGACACTTGTACTGGAAAAACGACACCAGCGGGTAGAGCATATAGGCCAGAGCCCACGCCACGACAAAGGGAATAAGCACCGGCGAGAGGTAAGTGACCAGGAAATAGAGGGCAGTCACCACCGCCACGAATATCAGGCCGCGCACGAAGCGGTCAAAGTTGATCTCCTTTTTCAGCATCTCTTGGATTGATTACATAAACATTCAGTTCCAAAATTAGACATTATTTCCCTAACACATGCCCCGCGCGCGCCGAAAATCACGCCCCTCGGGCATCGGCATGTGCCCCGCGCGCATCCCGGGGCCCTCAGGCGCGCCTTTTATAATAAGCCTCCGGCAAATCTTCCTTCGCTCCGGGGAGCCGCCGCCCGCACATAAAAGCCACGGAGAATGACCCGGAACAACGCATTATATAATATGCGTCCCGGGCAATGATTTCCGCCTCGGCGGCGGGCCATCTGAAGGGATTCAAAAAGTGCCGGCTAAAAAGAGCCGGCACAATGAAGGATTGAAAGATTGAAAAAAATTGTCGTGGGCGTTGACGGATTCGAACCGCCGACCCTCTGCTTGTAAGGCAGATGCTCTGAACCAGCTGAGCTAAACGCCCGAGAATCGCTTTTCGCCAGATTTTTGCCCCCTCTATCGTATGTCGTGGTGGGCGTTGACGGATTCGAACCGCCGACCCTCTGCTTGTAAGGCAGATGCTCTGAACCAGCTGAGCTAAACGCCCGTTCCGTCGAAAAGCGATGCAAAGTTAATGATATTTTTTATTCTCACACGTTTTCACGACAAAAAAATTAGCCTCCCCGCATATTTTCTCTTTTTCCGGGCGGCGGAGAGACGAAAGCGGAAGCGCCACTTCTTGGTTTTGGCTATTTTGCGTAACTTTGCAATACTAAACTGGATAAAATTTATGGACAACGAAAAGATAATCCTCACCGGTGACCGTCCTACCGGTCAGCTACACATAGGTCATTATGTCGGCTCGCTGCGTCGCAGAGTAGAGCTGCAGAACTCCGGAAAATATTCCAAAATCTACATCTTTGCGGCCGACACACAGGCCCTGACGGACAATATGGAGAACCCGGAGAAGATACGCCGCAACCTCATCGAGGTGGCGCTCGACTGGCTCTCCGCCGGCCTCGACCCCACGAAGTGCACGCTCTTCGTCCAGTCGCAGATACCCGAGCTCTGCGAGCTGTCGATGTACTACATGAACCTGGTGACCGTATCGCGCCTGCAGCGCAACCCGACCGTCAAGACGGAGATCAAGATGCGCGACTTCGAGGCCAGCATCCCCGTGGGATTCTTCTGCTACCCCATCTCGCAGGCCGCCGACATCACCGCCTTCAGGGCCACCACCGTGCCCGCGGGCGAGGACCAGAAACCGATGCTCGAGCAGGCCGTCGAGATAGTGCGCCGCTTCAACAATGTCTACGGAGAGACCCTCGTAGAGCCCTCCATCCTGCTGCCGGAGAATGAGGCAAGCATGCGCCTGCCCGGCACCGACGGCAAAGCCAAGATGAGCAAGTCGCTGGGCAACTGCATCTACCTGGCCGACAGCCCCGATGAGGTGAACAAGAAGATACGCTCCATGTACACCGACCCCGACCACCTCAAGGTCTCCGACCCGGGCAAGGTGGAGGGCAACACCGTGTTCACCTACCTCGACGCGTTCTGCAAACCGGAGCACTTCGGCCGCTACCTGCCCGAGTACGCCAATCTCGACGAGCTCAAGGCCCACTACCGCCGCGGCGGCCTGGGCGACGTGAAGGTGAAAAAGTTCCTCGCCGCCGTCATGCAGGAGACGCTCGAGCCCATCCGCGCCCGCCGCAAGGAATACGAGAAGGACATCCCCGCCGTCTACGAGATACTGCGCAAGGGCAGCGAGGCAGCGCGCGAGGTGGCCGCACAGACGCTCCACGATGTGCGCGAGGCCATGAAGATCAACTATTTCGACGACGCCGAACTGATACGCAGCCAGCAGGCCCTCTACGACCAGAAGGCCTGATAGCCCGTCCGGCCATTCGCCGACCCGCATTACGATACCCGCACCGCGCCTCCTGAGCGCCGTGCGGGTATCTGCATTTCTGTTCAGGCAAATGCCGAAGCGCCTCACGGCGGAGAATGAGATGACGCGAGAGAGAATTATTCTCGGAAGGCAATGCAACGGTCATAAAATCCGCTGCGATAGCCGGCAGAACCAATTCAGCGGCGGTCATCTCTATCTGCAATGCCGCTTATATGGAGACAGAATTCATCCTGATGGAAGTCCTCACATTCCTGTCCCACCGATATAAATTCGCCTTCCGTAACAACTGCCCTTTCCCCCATTTTTGAAAAGGTATTCCCCACGCTTCAAAAAACGCTCCCGCATGCTGGGATACTCACATAGGACATGAGGAAAATTACATTTGAGATGTTTTTCCTCGTCTCAAATGTAATTTCAGTCTTTTGGGGACGCTGATTTTCAATATTTTGCAAAGGATCGAAAATGGCCTTTTCCAGAACCGGGGAATGCGGGCAAGGAGACTGCCGTGCGCGGGAAATAACTGGGAGGGCCGCTGCAGCGCGGCCCGCATGCCCAATCAGGCAAAGCGCATAGTAAGATGCGAGAATGGCTTTCGCCGCATTAACTGGGAGGGCCGCTGCCCTCAGCGGCCAAGAGCGAGCCAGGAAAATCTAACGAGCGGCTAAGCGATGAAAAGTGAGTATAGCGCGATACGCCTCGCACTTTCTTATGCGGCTTGGCGGGCCGCGCTGCAGCGGCCCTCCCAGTTAGCTTCGCCTCATAATTAATCGCACTTTTTGTCCTTCACTCTAACTTCGCGCAATACATTATCACTCGTCCTTTCTCACTTACTCGCGGCGGCTGGCGGCCGTTGAGGGCAACGGCCCTCCCAGTTAGGCTTCGCCTCATAACTAATCACACTTTTTGTCCTTCCGGCTACATTTCGCACAAA
>OMUV01000110.1 GCA_900314335.1 uncultured Prevotellaceae bacterium
CCTATTTCTCTCGCAAAATAGCTGCGCGTTTGCGCTCTGGGGATGTGAATCCGTATTCCCTTCGCCTATTTCTTTCGCAAAACAGATGCGTGTTCGCTCTCGCGGGATGTGATGCGTGGTCAGAAGAGCGGGTTTGCGTGTTCCGGGCCTATGCGGCAGGGTCAGAGGGCTGCGGGATTGATCGGATCGGTGTGGAGGTAGCGCTTGTAGAATGCGGTCACCACGTTGCGCATTTCCGGCGTGAGGAGGCTGCCTGCTTCGATAGCCATTTGCTTGGGTATGCCCCACATCGCCTCGGCGATGCTTCCGGTGATGGCTCCGAGGGTATCGGCGTCGGCTCCGAGGCTCACTGCTCTGCGTATGGCGTCCTCGGCCGAGTAGCTGTCGCGGAATATGCGCAGGGCCACGGGCACAGTGCCCATGCACGTCGCGTCAAACTTGTTGCGGACGCTATCCATGTCCAACTCGATGTTGTAGCCGGAGAACTTGAGGCAGCGGCTTATGACGATGTCTTTGACCATGTTCTCGTCGCTTATGGCGCTGCTGTAGCGGCGTGTCAGAAAGATGGCCAGAGCCACTGTCTGAGCGCCTTTGATGCCTTCGGGGTGCGAATGCGTGCACGCCGCGCTCCGCTCTGCTTCGGAGAGAACCTCGGCCTCGCTGTCGAAAGCCCATGCCACGGGGCTCACGCGCATAGCCGAGCCGTTGCCGAAACTGCCGTAGGGACTTTCGTCATCGCTGTTGACCCATGCCTCAAACCGCGCCCCGTAGTCGCCCATAGGGTGCGGATAGCGTCTGCACCATTTTTTGAGGCTCTTCCCGTAAGGGGTGCCTGTCATAATGGATTCGGCAATGGCCACAGTGCAGATGCTGTCATCGGTAAAAGCTGCGCCCTTGCCAAAGATTTGGAAATCGTAGTTGTTGGTAGGATTAAATTCAAATCGACTACCGGCTATATCGCCAAGTATTGCTCCCAGCATGTGTGTATTTTATATGGTTTGTTGCAAATATAAGTGCAAAATCATTGTAGACCTACTTTTTTGTCGGTTTTTAGTTTGGTCTTAAATCTTTTATCTTGTAGCTGTGATATCTGTTTTGCGGAAACACAAAGATGTCATCGTCGATGCCACCGCTCTTGAAGTTTGAGATCTTTATCGTAGTCCAGAAGAACAGAACCTTTATCCTGAGGCTTTCGGGGTGCCTCGTGGTGCGGTTCAGATAGATCTTGGCGTGCTTGATGTTACCCTTCGTGCCCGGTTTGGCCGTCAGGGTGATGATGATGTGCTGCTTGTTCGTGCCGGCGGTGTAGGTGAAATCGTCGGGCGAGAAGGTAAACTTGGACGAGTACTTGTCCCTCTTGGGCGAGTTGGCATTGTGTATCTCCACCTCGCGCTTCTTCTTGTCGAGCTTGTAGAGCTCGCGCCCGTTGTTCCAGCCCATGTAGCGGCTCTCCACGAAATATTGCTTCTTGCCCTTCATCCATACGTTGCCGCTGGTCTTGTAGAGGCCTATGATATTGACAGCGTAGGAGAATGACGAACCTTTGGGCCCGAAAGCATCGTTGTAAGCCTGATTGAACAGGTCGCGGGCGGAGACATAATCGCCGGCCGGACGCGCCTCTGCGCAGACGATGGCGAGCATCAGTATTATGGCGGTGCTTATCCGCCTCTCTATGGTTGATATATGCATTCTCTCTTTCGTTAGTATGCTTTTTAGATGATCATTTGAGGAAGTGGCGGCCGTAGTTGTAGTGCCCCATGTCCCACATCCGCCTGTCCTCGGACATCCGCCGCGTGAAGTCGCGGAAATCGCGCTTCTCCTCAGGGCTCCAGCCGGCTTCGGCGACGGCCATGAGGCGCGGCAGGGCGAGGTATTCCAGCGTATTGTTATCGCTCACGTGCTCGCTCCAGAATGTGGCCTGCACGCCCTTCACCCTCGCGGCATCGGCGGCGCTCATGTCGCGCGGTATGGGATTGACCGCGTAGACGGCCTTCAGGTTGTCGCTTCCGTTGCCGGCGCCGATGGGCTCGTTGGCCGCTTTGCTCTGCCGGCGGTTGATGTAGTACGGTCCCCAGGGTGTGAAGACACAGTCCAGCCCGTTCGAGGCTGCCTTCCTGAGGCCCTCCACTGCGGGATACCAGCAGAAGACAGTGGCTCCCGTGCTCCTGATGACGCTCATGTCGGCGTCTGGCGCGGTGATGGCCTCGTTCCACACCACTATCTTGCGCCCCAGTCCCCTGAGGTGTTCCGCCATCAGGGCTATGAAGCGGCTCTGCAGCTCGCGGAACGACTTCATGTGCTCCCGCTCCACCATCGCGCGGCATTCGGCGTTAGCCTGCCACGCATTGAGCGGGCACTCGTCGCCGCCTATGTGTATGTATTCCGAGGGAAATATCGCGGCTATTTCTGTGAGGATGTCCCGGGCAAAGTTTACCGCCGCCGGACTGGCTACATTAAGCACATCGGTCGATATGCCGAAGTCGGTCCATACCTCATGTTTCTCCGCGGGTGTGCAGCTGTACTCCGGGTAGGCCGCCATGGCCGCCTGAAAGTGGCCCGGCATGTCGATCTCGGGGATCACGGTGATGTGCCTCTCGCGGGCGTAGCTGACCACATCCTCCATCTCCGCGCGGGTGTAGAAGAACGGGCCGTAGGGCCGCCCCAGACGATATTCCCTGACCCACGAGTTCATCCACGCGTCGGCCGCCGTAGCGCCTACGGTGGTCAGACGGGGATATTTCGCTATCTCGGCCCTCCAGCCCTGATCGTCGGTCAGGTGCCAGTGGAATGCGTTCATATTATAGGCCGCCATGATGTCGAGCATGCGCTTCACCTCGCTCACGGGGAAGAAGTGGCGCGACACATCGAGCATAAACCCGCGATAGGCAAAGCGCGGGGCGTCGCTTATCTCGAGCGCGGGCAGGACATAGCGGTGCTCATAGGGGTCTCTGAGGCCCATCATCACGCCCGGCGGCAGGAGTTTTTTGACCGTCTGCAGGGCGTAGAACAATCCCGTGGCCGTCGAGGCCCTGAGGGTCACCCTGCGCGGTGTGATGCTGAGCCGGTACGCCTCCCGTCCGAGCGTGCTGTCGCGGAGCAGCAGGAAGTCGGCCCCGCTACGCCTCTCCGTCACGCTGAGCGTGAGCCCCGTGGCGCGGTAGATGGTCGTGGCGAACCGCTGTGCCTCGGCTCTCATCGAGTCGGGCAGCGCCGGGCAGCCGATCCTCATCCCGTCGGTCAGGGTGAAGTTCCCCGCCGAGACGCTTATCTCCATCGGACACGGAGTGATGTTGATCACTTCGGCCCTCAGCAGGGCTGGCCGGATAAGAAGCATCGTTGCGGCGGCGAAGGCCGCGATAAGGGGGCGTATGTGTGAGCGCATGCGGAGGTCAGAAGGGATAAAAATCACGGGACTGCACGTAGTGGGCGTCAAACTCGGCCGGGGTCATGGTGAGCATCCTTATGCCCTGTATCACAGAGAGAATGCCTATCACCACAGGGCCCACCATGATGAAGCTGCCCAGGAGCGAGATGGCCAGATTGACAAAACCTGCGCCTATCTTGCCTATGTAGAAGAAGTGGATGCCCAGTGTGCCGAGGAATATGGCGAGCAGCGCCGCTACGCCGCGGTTCTTGCCGCTGGGGGTGTTGCAGAATATGCCGTTGAGCTCGTTGTTCACGCCGTAGTCCCTGCCCGCGCTGTCGACGGGTGTTCCGCACGACGGGCACACCGTATCAAAGGGGCTCATGGGCTTGCCGCAGTTGCGACAGTACACCTCGTGCTCCACCTTCGTCCCGCAGTTGGGGCAGAAGCGCGCATCGTCGGGCATCAGATGACCGCAGTTATTGCATTTTATCATAGATAAGTTTCTCCTATTAACTCTTATTGCAAAATTACGTGTTTCCCGTGAATTAATCGCTCTTATAGAATACTTTTTCGCGATTATGAGCGGCATTTTCCCTTTCTTCTGCGGTAATTTTTGTTAATGGGAAATCAAATCCGTCTCGCGAGAGGAATGCCTGGCATCGGAGAATATGAATTAAGGCTGTCCGGTAAACGGCTGTAGAGGCGGCAGACAAGGTCCTGATGCAGTGT
>OMUV01000004.1 GCA_900314335.1 uncultured Prevotellaceae bacterium
CCGTTTTTCCGCTCTTTGGAAAAGATATTCCCCACACTTCAAAAAAACTTCCGCAAAACCCCAAAACTACATTTGAGATGAGGAAAACTACATTTGAGATATTCCAAATCATCTCAAACATAATTTTGGCCTTCCGGGAGCGTTGATTTTCAATGTGTTGCAAAGGCGAAAAATCGGCCCTGATTCACCGGCCTCCGGCCATTAAATCTGACACTCTGCGGCGACTCTGTGGCGGCTATGCGGAGTACCGGCGGCGGCATTGCTGTGACTTTGTGGAGTGATTGCGGAAAGATTGCGGAGCCTTTGAGGGGAGATTATATTTGAATGCGCAGACAAACACGATCAAAGAGGCCGGAGTCCTTGCGAGGGCTCCGGCCTGAATTAATTCCATTCTCAAAATTTTCCCGGATAGTATTGTCCTTATTAATCCGTATTATTCTCAGAAAAACTGAGCCTCGGGCGGGTCACAGTTTGCGGATGTTCACGTGCTTGTAGACCTTCTCCACCACGAGGGGGAAGACGAAGAGCGTGAAGATGGTGGCGCCCATCAGGCCGCCGATGATGACTGTGGCGAGGGGGCGCTGGCTCTCGCTGCCGATGCCATGGCTCAGGGCGGCGGGCATGAGGCCGAGCGTGGCCATCATGGCCGTCATCAGGACGCTGCGGATGCGCGAGTGCATGCCCAGGCTCACCGCCTCGGGCAGGGCGTGGCGGTGGCGCAGGTAGTGCTTGATGTCCATGAGCATGATCACGCCGTTCTGGATGCAGATGCCGAAGAGGCAGATGAAGCCGATGCCCGCCGAGATGGAGAAGTTGGTGCGTGTGAGCAGCAGGATGAGTATGCCGCCCACGGCCGCGAAGGGTACATTGGTCAGCACGAGGCCGGCGTCGCGCGCGTTGCCGAAGAGTACATAGAGGATGGCGAAGATGAGCAGCACGCTGACGGGCACCACCTGGGAGAGCCGCGCCGTGGCGCGCTTCTGATTCTCAAAGTCGCCGTTCCATGTGATGCGGTAGCCGGAGGGCAGATGCACGGCCTTTGCGACCTTGGCGCGCGACTCGTCGACGGCGGAGCCCATGTCGCGGTCGCGCACGCTGAACTTGACGGCGCAGTAGCGGCTGTGGTTCTCGCGGTAGATGATGAGCGGGCCGGTGATGGCGCGGATGGTGGCGAGCTCGCCGATGGGGATCATCTGACCGTCGTCGTTGGGCACCTTGATCCTCGAGATGGCCTCCGCGTCGGCGCGGTAGGGCCGGGCGTAGCGCACTACGAGATTGAACTTGCGCTCTTCCTCGTAGACCTGCGACGCCGCCTTGCCGCCGATGGCCATCTCGACGATGCTCTGCACATCGTCCTTCCTCACGCCGTAGCGCGCGAGCCTGTCCTCGTCGATGTTGATCTGGAGCTCGGGCTGGCCCATGTTGCGGATGACCCCGAGGTCGGTGATGCCGCGGATGGGCTTCATGGTGTGGTATATCTGCCAGGCCAGGCGCTCGCTCTCGGCGAGGTCCTTGCCGTAGACCTTGGCGACGATGGCGCCCTTGACGCCGCTCACCGCCTCCTCGACATTGTCGGAGATAGGCTGGGAGAAGTTGAAGTCGATGCCCGGGTAGACACTCAGGCGGCGGTTCATGTCCTCGATCACCTCGTCCTTGCTGCGGCCGGTGTGCCATTGCTTCTCGGGATACATCTTGACAAAGAGTTCGATGTTATAAAATCCCGTTGCATCGGTACCGTCGTTGGGGCGGCCTGTCTGCGTCATGACCTCGCTCACCTCGGGATAGGCGCTGAGGATGGCGCGGAAGCGGTTGGCCAGCCGCACGCTCTGCCCCAGCGAGACGCTCTGCGGCAGCGTGGCGCGCACATAGATGGAGCCCTCGTTCATCTCGGGGAGAAACTCGGAGCCCAGCAGCCGGAAGCAGCCCAGACCGGCGACCATCACCACGAGCGCCACGGCTATGACCTTGCCGCTATGACTGTGCAGGCGGGCGAAGGCGCTGTCGGAGAAGCGGTAGACGAAGCTCAGGAACCGGTTCTTCTTCTCGCGGACGTTTTTCCTGAGCAGCATCGAGGAGAGCACGGGCACGAGCGTGAGGGTGAACAGCAGGGCGCCCAGCAGCGCGAAGCCCAGCGTGTAGGCCAGCGGCGAGAACATCTTGCCCTCGACCTTCTGGAAGGTGAAGATGGGCATGAGCGCGGTGATGATGATGAGTTTGGAGAAGAAGACCGACTTGGCCTTGCCCCTCGCCGTGCGGCGTATCATGCCGAGGTGGGCGCGGCGGTTGAAGGCCTCCATGCCGATGGTCCGCGCCTGAGCGGAGAGGGCCACGAAGAGCGCCTCGACCATGACCACGGCGCCGTCGATGATAATGCCGAAGTCGATGGCCCCCATGGAGAGCAGATTGGCGCTCATGCCGCACAGGTGCAGGGCGATGAAGGCGAACAGCAGGGCCAGCGGGATGACGGACGCCACGATGACGGTGGTGCGCCAGTCCTTCATGAACAGCAGTACCACGAGCGTGACGAGCAGAATGCCCTCCAGCACATTGTGCATCACTGTGCTCACGGCCAGATGCACGAGGTCCTCGCGGTCGTAGTAGGGCACAATCCTGACATCGCGGGGCAGGTCATCCCTCTCTATCTCGGCGATCTTGGCCTTGAGGGCCTTGATGACCTGCTCCGTGTTCTCGCCCTTGCGCATCACGACGATGCCCTCCACGACATCGTTCTCGTCTCCGCGGCCCACCTGCCCGAGCCGCGGGGCGCAGCTCTCGTGGACGGTGGCCAGATTGCGCACCAGGATGGGCGTCCCGCCGATGTTCTTCACCACGATGTCGCCTATCTCACGCACATTGTTGATGAGCCCGATGCCCCTCACCACGTAGGCCTGCGAACTGCGCTCTATCACATCGCCTCCGACATTGACATTGCTGTTGGCGATGGCCTGATAGAGCTCCAGCGAACTCACGCCGTAGGCGGCCAGCTGATTGGGATTGACGCTCACCTCGAAGGTCTTTACCTCGCCGCCGAAGCTTACAATGTCCGCGATGCCGGGCACGGACCTGAGTTTGCGCTCTACCACCCAGTCCTGCAGCGTCTTGAGTTCGCGGACTGTGCGCTGCGGGCTGCGGAGTGTGTAGCGGTATATCTCGCCCGTCGGGCCCGAGAGCGGCTGCACGTCGGGCTCCACACCGTCGGGCAGGTCGGCGTCCTTGAGCAGATTGTACACCTGCTGGCGCGCAAACTCGTCGTCGACATGATCGTCGAAGCACACCGTGACCACCGAGAGCCCGAAGAGCGTCGTGGAGCGGATGTCCGTCTTCTTCTGCACCGAGTTCATGGCTATCTCGATGGGGATGGTGACAAATTTCTCTATCTCCTCGGCCGAGCGCCCCTGCCACTGTGTGATGATGGTCACCTTGGTATTGGTCACGTCGGGGAACGCGTCGATAGGAGTGTCGCGGAAGCAGAGCACACCCAGCACCACGACGGCCAGGGTAACCACGAGGATGAGATACTTGCGGCGCAGCGAGAAGGCTATGATGGAATCGATAAACTTATTCATTTCCCAGAGCGTTGAAGACCAGTAATGCGTTGCTCACTATCTGCTCGCCGGGGCGGAGTCCCAGAGAGACATAGGCGTAATCGCTGTCCACATGAGCGGTGCGGACGGCCCGGCGGCGGTAATGGCCGCCCGCGGCGATGACCACATAGTCGGTACCCCCGTCAAAGACAATGGCCCGGGCTGGTATGCGGCAGAGCGAGCCTTTGCCCCCGCCCGTGCTGACACGCACCGTGGCGAACATGCCCGGACGCAGCAGGCCGCGCGCGTTGTCGAGGCTGACACGCACCTTGAGGGTCTTGCTCTCGCTGTCCAGCACATTGTACACCTTGTCTATATGCCCGCGGAACACTTCTCCCTCGTAGGCCAGCGTGGATACGGTGACCGGCGCGCCGGCGTGAATCCTGGCGATGTCGCTCTCGTAGACGTCGGCCACGACCCACACTCTCCTGAGGTCCGCTATCTCGAGCGCTTCGTCATCGCCGTCTCCGTCGGGCGACACATAGCTGTCGTTGTATATGTTCTTCGCGGTGACGAAGCCGCTGATGGGGGAGTGGAGCACGGCGGTGGCCTTGCGGCCGAATCCGTTGATGCCCGCCACGGCGGAGAGCCTGCTCATCTCGGCGCGGGCCATAGAGAGCGCGCCGCGGGCCTCGCTTACGTCCTTGTCCGAAGCCATGCCGGAGCGCTGCATGTCGCGTTTCATCTCGTAGTCGCGCTCTGCGATGCTCACCTGTGCCCGGGCGTCGGCAAGGCCTTTGTTATAGTCGGCTGCTTCCTCGCTGTGGACGACGGCGAGTGCCTGCCCGCGGTTCACACGATCGCCCACTTCGACGCTGAGTCCGCTCACACGCCCCGAGCAGGGGATGAAAATCTTGCGCACGAGGCTCTCGTCGGCACACACATCGCCGTTGAGCGAGAGCGCATCGTCATAGCCGCCAGCCACGACGGTCGTGGTCTTTACCGCCTCCTTTCTGAGCGCGCTGTAGTCGGCTCCGGCCTTCTGCCGGCCGGACGTACACGAGGCCAGAGCGAGGATGCCGGCCATAAGAAAGATATTCTGCTTGTTCATCATTGTAATTTTTCCCGTTTGGAAGCCCGTTATATTATTCTCAATGCTGAGCCGTCTCTCCGCCCCATATCATGCGGAGCCGTTCTGCGGCCTGCAGCGCCTGACTACGGGCGTCGAGAAGCGCCAGGCGGGTGTCGCGGTAGTTGGAATAGAGGTCGACGAACTCGAGGAGCGTGATGTGGCGGTTCATATATTGTTTTTCGGCCGCCTGAAGCATCCGCCCGAGGTCATCATCCGTCACTGCGGAAGCGTCTGCGGGCCGGGGCAGATACTGCCGCACTATGGCGAGGTCCTGTGCCCTCTGCTGCGCGAGTTCCAGCCTCCGGCGCTCCATCTCTATGGCGGCCTGCTCCACGGCGGCCTTGCCGCTGCGGATGTTGCCGCGGTTGCGGTTCCAGAGCGGCAGGGAGAGGCTCAGCCCCACGGCGTAGAAGTTGTGCCCTATGTTGCCGTTCTTGTCATACTCGCCCTGCACGGCCATCTGCGGCAGAGCCTGGCTCCGCTGCCACTTCAGGCCGTGGCGCGCCGCCTCGGCCTGTGCGCTGAGCGCCTGTATCTCGGGCAGGGTATCGACGGGCGCTGCGCCGCCGCCGGAGGTGAGCGCCGTGCAGAGCTTCGCGGCCTCGTCGAGAGCCTTCCGCTCGTCGATGACCGCCGTGACCGGCTCTGCGCCCTCTATCCCCAGGAGGCTCCGGAGCTGTGCCTGAAGGCCGCTGACGCCCACGAGGAGGTCGGCGCGCTGCTTGCTGAGCTGGCAGAGCATCGTCCTGATGCGGGCGGCCTCCATCCCGGCGACGTTGCCCTTGGCGCTCTGCTCGCTGTAGGCGGCGAGGATCCTCTGCGCGGACGCTATCTCGAGGTCGTAGACTGCCGCCTGCTGCTGCCTGTAGTAGAGGTCGATGAGAGCGGTGTGCGCCTGAGCGAGGAGGTCGCGCCGTGTGAGCTGCAACTGAGAGCGCGAGGCGCTGAGCTGAGCCGCCGACTGCCGCACCTGCTCGCTGTGCTGCCCGCCTATGGCGAAGGGCTGCGACACCTGCACATCCAGTTCGCCCTCCCGCCCGGGGTCAAACCAGCGGCGGTTGACGGGATTGCGCACATTATACATGACGCTCATCGTGGGATTGTCGTACAGGCGCGACTGGGCCAGCTGACCCTCGGCCGCATCGACGTCCCGGCGGGCCAGCCTCAGGTCGTGGCTGCGCGCGAGCAGCAGGCTGTCGGCCGTATGGAAATCAATGGGCCCCGCCGCTTCCGCCGTCGATATGCAGACCATCGGAAGCAACAGGAGCCCGAAAAAAGAAAGGGAAATGCTGATTAGTTTCATCGGCTGCAAAGGTAGAGCCTTTGCCCGCGGCGCCGAAACAGAACCGATGAGAATGCTTTTATCTGAGATTAAGAGTTTCTAATCAACCTCTGAGCGGGCGTCATGAAAAAGCTCCGCAAATCCACATTACTAAAGTGATTTGCGGAGCAAAAACAAATAAACCCGCGCCGGTGACACAGAAATATTAATTAAGAGGCGCGAATTTAAGAAAGATAGCTCATCTTCGGAATTTCGCACTGCGGCCCAGCCAGCGGACGATGTAGACGCCCGCGGGGAGATGCGCGGCGCTGAAGCCGCGGTCGGCCCTGAACGAGCCCACCTGCCTGCCCGCGAGGTCGTAGACGGTGGCGGTGAAGCGGAGCTCGCGGCGGTCGTCGGCGCCGAAGTGAAGCGTCGCGCTCCCGGCGTTGTAGGCCAGGGCGTAGTCCGCCGGTTCGGCGACGGGAGAGGTGATGCCCGTAGGCAGGGCGGCGGTCGTCTCAAAGTACCACTTGCGGTTGAGGCTCACGCTGTTGCGGCTGTCGCTGGTCCAGCTGATGACGCGTGTGCCGTCGGCGCTGCCGCCGTTGGACAGGTTCACCGTGTGCACGCTCGCGGCGTTGATGATGTTATACCAGCCGTCCGTGCCCTGCGGCACGAATGCCCAGAGCTGCCGGCGGTCTGTAGTGTCGGCCGCGCTCAGCGTCAGCTGTGTGCCGACGGTTGTGGAGCCCGTTGGCGTGGGGTCGCAGAGCGCCAGACCATTGCTGCGGTTGAGCAGCTGGTAGTATGTCCCCACGGCCCTGATCTCCCACTCGTCCGTCTCCTCGCTCTGCCCGGCGGCCATGCCCACGGCGCTGATGCCGTCGGAGGTGGCGATGGCCGTATTGGCGCCCGCGTTGCGCACACGGTAGTAATAGTCCCTCAGCTCAAACGGCTGCGGAGTGACCACCGGGTCGGCCTTGAGGACCGCGGCGAGATAGGCGAGATGGGCGGTGACAAACTGCCTCAGGTCCGCCACATACTGGCCGTAGGAGGAGTAGAGCACCATCTCATGGTACATGCGCGTCGAGATGCCCCACCGCTGATAGTTGCGCTCCTGAGCCTCGCCCAGCACACCGCTCAGGCTGTCTATCACCCCGAGGAGATAGTCCTCTAAGCCGTCCGCGGTGAGCGCGGAGAACCGCTCCCATACCCGCGCGTTAAACCACGGGTCGCTCTTCATCTGTCGCACCCATCCCCTGACGGCTCCGTAGCCCACGTCGCTCATGAGCTGGCGTGTCGTGTTGGCTCCGGCGCCGCGGTCGGTGCGGTTGTCATTGTTGTAGGCTATGTCATTGTCCCAGCACGGGCCCCAGTAGAGCAGCGGGTCGCCCTTGTCCTTGTAGAAATAGGTGGAATAGAACCCGTCCACATTGGCCGAGATCTCCGTGACAAGGTACCAATTTATAAGCGACGCCGTGTCCGTCAGGGCGCGGTAGCCGATAGCGGGGTCGGTAAAGGTGGTGGAGAAGAGCCGCGTCTCGAAATCATTGACATAGCTCCTGATATAGCTCAGCTGCCGCGGCACGATGACCTCCTTGTCCGGGCTGTGCACATGGATGGGCACACCCTGCGCTGTGCGGAAGCCGTCCTTTCCATCGGTGTAGTCGTGCGAACCGTCCGCCTCCAGCAGATAGCCGCCCGTGATGTCGGCCGTGTCGGCGGGGATGATGTCCTGCTCTGTGATGTCGACACGATGTGGCCGCACATCGACCTGATCGCTTATCTGATATGTGCCGAGGTAATTGCCGTTGAGCTCGAGGTCGACAAAGCGGCAGGCGGGATTGAAGCTGAGCCCCAGCCGCTCGCCGAGGGCCGAGGTCAGCGCGTTGCGCATCATCGTCTTGTCGGCGGCGTTGGCCAGCAGCGTCCACGAGCGCGCCTTCGCGTAGCCCTTGCCGAGAAACTTTTCCTTCTTCCGGAACTTGATGCGGTAGGGCTTCTTGGCCATGTACCAGGTCGAGTTGCCGCGCCCGCGTATCTGCGCCGAGTCGTAGACCGTCTCGTTGTCCTGCCCGTCGATGTAAACTATCGTGCAGTATTTGTACGCCGTCTTGCTGGTGATGTCCCCGCCGTCGGCCGTCGTGATGCGCATCAGCGGCAGGTTGGTGTAGCGCCGCGCCCACAGCGCCGCCGGCGTCGTGACGATGATCACGGCGAGAAGCAGGGGAATGATGCTGATGTTGCGGACGGTCTTCATGGTGCGGCTATTATGCTTGCGCTCAGCGCTCGGCATGTTTCTACGGGGCGAATTTACAGTAAATTTTTGATATCTGATGCATCTTCGGCACATCAATGGCAATAGTAAAGAAGTTTACTGCCCAAAAGGTGCTCTTTTTCACCACTTTTCTTTACTGCTTCCGATGATTCTTATTGTCTTATGTGGCAGGGAATGACGGATCCGGGTATGTGCCCGGCACGACGGTGTTCACCTCTGACAGGGAAGGCATGTTGTCTGCCGCTGTAAAGGCCCCAAAATCGCCTTTGTAATATACTGTAAATCAATGCTCCCGGAAGGCTAAAATTATGTTTGAGATGTTTTGAAATACCTCAAATGTAGTTTTCCTCATCTCAAATGTAATTTTGGAGTTTTGCGGAAGTTTTTTTGAAGTGTAAGGAAATGCCTTTTTCAAAAAGCGGAAAAACGGCAATCGTTCCGGAGGACGAAGATAAATCAGATGGGCGGGTGAATGAGGACTTGCGTATCGGAAATGTTTGTATCGTTTTGCGCGATGTCTGGCTGGGAGGGCCGCTGCCCTCAGCGGCCGACAAGCGGCGATGATAAAGCACGAAGTAATACGCAGTGGCTGCCTGAGGGGGAGCGTTTACTTTGGCTCGTTGTCCTTCTGGCGGCTCTGGGCGATGGAGGCGAGGGCGTTCCAGAGGCGGTCGGGCGGCACGGGGGCTTCGACGTCGATCATCTTGTGCGACACGGGGTGCTCAAACCGGAGGCGGCGGGCCAGCAGCGAGATACTGCCGTCCGGGTTGCTGCGCCGCGCGCCGTACTTCAGGTCGCCGCGGATGGGGCAGCCGATGGCGGCGAGCTGGCAGCGTATCTGGTGATGGCGGCCTGTGAGCAGGCGCACCTCCACGAGGTAGTAGCGGTCGCCCGCGGCGAGGACGCGGTAGTCGAGCGCGGCGAGTTTGGCGTCCTTCTGATAGCGCACGGTGGCGAAGGTCTTGTTGAGATGCTCGTTGCGCACGAGGTAATGCTCCAGATGGCCCTCGGCCTCGGGCGGACGCGCGGTGACGATGGCCCAGTAGGTCTTGACGATCTTGTTCTTGTCACGCATCATCTCGTTGAGGCGCGTGAGGGCCTTGCTGGTGCGCGCGAAGATGACGAGGCCCATGGCGGGGCGGTCCAGGCGGTGGACTGTCCCGAGGAATACCTCGCCGGGCTTGTTATATTTCTCCTTGATGTAGGCCTTCACCTCGTCGGCGAGCGTCCTGTCGCCCGTCTTGTCGCCCTGCACTATCTCGCCGGCACGCTTGTTGACGATGATGATGTGATTGTCCTCGTAGACTATCTGCATATATATAAAAGGTATAAATCATAAGGCCGCGCCGGCATGAGAGAGTCGGCGCGGCCTGTGAGGGTAAGGGGCTGATTACATATTCATACCGCCGTCTACCTGAATCACCTGACCGGAGACATAGCTCGAGAGGTCGGAGGCGAGGAAGGTAGCCACGTTGGCGATGTCGTCCACGGTGCCGCCGCGGCGCAGGGGAATGTGATTGATCCACTCCTTGCGGATGTTCTCGGGCAGAGCGGCCGTCATGGCTGTCTCTATGAAGCCCGGGGCGATGCAGTTGGCGCGGATGCCGCGTGAGCCCATCTCCTGTGCGATGCTCTTGGCCAGGGCGATGAGGCCGGCCTTGGAAGCGGCGTAGTTGCACTGGCCCGCGTTGCCGTGAACACCAACGACGGAGGCCATGTTGATGATGCTGCCGGCCTTCTGACGCATCATGATGGGCGTCACGGCGTGGATAAAGTTGAAGGCCGATTTCAGATTGACGGCTATCACGGCGTCCCACTGCTGCTCGGTCATGCGCAGCATAAGGCCGTCTTTGGTGATGCCGGCGTTGTTGACGAGGATGTCGATAGAGCCGAAGTCCTTCTTCACCTGGTCCACCACCTGAGCGGTCTCGGCGAAGTTGGCGGCGTTGGAGGCGTAGCCCTTGCATTTTACGCCCTTGGCCGCTATCTCCTCCTGGGTCTTGAGCCCGTTCTCGTCTATTGCCAGATCAGTGAAGGCGATGTTGGCGCCTTCGCCAGCAAAACGAAGCGCAATGGCCTTGCCAATGCCTCGTGCAGCACCTGTGATGAGTGCTGTCTTTCCTGTAAGTAATCCCATGTTGTATTGATTGTATTAAAGTGTTGTATCACGGTCTGAGCGGCGGCATGCCGAGCACACGGCGTACGAGCGTGGCCACGATGGGGCGCGACATCACCTCGTTCATGCCCCCGCCGAGACGCCCGTAGATGTAGGGCACCTCGAGCCCCTTGAGGGAGTAGTGCATGATGTCGGCCATGAGCTTGACATCGTCGATGCGAAACTTGCCCTCGTCGCAGCCCTTGCGCAGCACGTCCCTGAACAGCTCGATCTCGGAGGCGTCAAACTGCTTCCTGACCCGCTCCACCATCCATATGTTGCGGAAAAACTCGGCCCTCAGGTTGCCGTTTCTCACCACGGCCTCCTTGATCATGTTGAGGTGGGTGTAGAGTAGGAGTATCACCTTCTGCTCGGGCTCGATGTCCATCTCCGCCACCTCGTCCATATGGTCGCTGAGCCGCTCGAGCTCTGTCTGAATGACGGCGTAGTAGATCTCGTCCTTGTTCTTGAAATAGGTGTAGAGTGTGCGGCGGCCTTTCTGCGAAGCCGTCGCTATCATGTTCATTGTCGTAGCTTCGAGCCCGTATTTCGCAAAGAGCTGACGCGCTACATCCACCAGTTTCTGGCGTGTCTTGGTAACCGACATAATTCTTCAGCTTTGGCGCGCGCTTCTGACTTTTATGCACGCTGCCTTTTCCGTGTGCAAATATAGTCTTTTCTCTCGAAACAGCCCCCGCATATGTGACAAAAAGCACAGAAGAGGGGGCTGAAGGCCGGAAATCTGACATCTTTACGCCTACGTGGGCGGGCGGAGCGGGCGGAAGCGGAAGGCCCTGCGAGGCCCGCGGACTGCGCGTCGTCGGGGCGGCGCATGAGCGTCCGGAAAACGGCCTTTTGCGTTACAAATGGGGCGTTCCGGGCAGAGGAAAATGACCAAATCGCCCGAATTACGGTTAAAAACGTTTTTGAACGTTGTAAATTAGTTAAAAATTAGCGCTATAGAAAATATTTCGCAGTAATAAGTGTTGATGAGAAATTATTTTCTGCTAAGTTTGCAGCAAGAATGTATGAAGATAAGTATGGAGCTGAGCCGGTATGAGGTGCTGACTCCAGAAGTAAGATATGCGATAATTCACATTATTAATAACTAAACCGATATGCAAATGAAGAGATTAACTACTCTTTTTCTGACATTGGCGGCTCTGCTTTTGGCTTTGCCTGCCAGTGTGTCGGCTCAGTCCGGTAAGGTGTTGACAGCAGGCAGCCGCATCACCCTCAGCCAGATTACCGACGGGATGGAGTTCTTGCTCGAAGGTGCTACGGAGACTTCCAGCAATGGTAAGTATATGCCGCAGCTGCCCACTTCGAACAAGGACGCCTACATCACCGCTTCCCTCGACTCGGGAAGTATCTACAGATTGGTCAAGGCTACAGGCAACTACGCCACTAACCAGTACACCAATCAGCAGCAGTGGTGGATACAAAACGTCAAGACCGGCGGATTTGTAACAGCTTCCAACGGCTATTACATCCTCAAGAACGATAAGTTCGACGCCAGCCTCTTTGTGATCAACTCGGCAGACACCCTGCAGTCGAAGTTAGGCACCAAGCCCAAAGCTGACGCACCTATAGGCTACGATGTGAACAGTGTTACATTCTGCATCCCCACGAGCGACTCTACCGGTACGTTTATCAACAACCACTACTTCGTGACCATCGCCGGCAACGGCGTGATCAGGGCCTGGAGCTACAATGATACCAACCCCTGGAACATGCGCACTCCCGTCTGGAGCTCGAGCTACATCGATCAGCTCAAGGCCTACTACGAGGATTTCCCCGAGTCGCGTCTCAGCGACTATGCGTATGGCACAAATCCGGGTTATCTGAACGACGAGAACCTTATCGAGAATCTCACCAACGCTTACAACGCTGTGACCGACGCTATCGACGGTATCAGCGATGAGGATCAGGCCAAGACTCTGCTGGAGAACCTGCAGAATGCCTATACCGCTATCCAGGACAAGTCGAAGATCGTTGCCATGCCCGATGAGGGTTATTTCTACATCAAGGTGGCCGACCCCCAGATCAAGGAGAAGCAGCCCGATCAGGAATACGCTATCTGCCCCATGCCCAATACGGACGATCAGATAGGATGGCAGCCTTTTACGGACGACTACAAGTTTATCTGGCACATCCAGAAGGGTGATTCCGGCTATGTTGTGAAGAATGCCTCCACCGGCGTTTATATCGACCAGCCGCAGAGCATCGATAACTCCGTTCCTATGCTCACCTCTACCACCAACAAGACCGAGCAGATGTTCAGGCTCTTTACGCCCAACGGCACATGGCACATCCTCTCCGCTCCCGGCGTGGCAGACAACCTGCTCTATAACGCTTCCGGTCACTCTGCCGGTAACGGTAAGGGCGGCAATATCGTGACCTGGTATGACGATGGTGATGTCGGAAGCCGCTGGACACTGGAAGCTGTACGGCAGGATATCGTTGACGCTCTCAACAACAATCCTGACCTCATGGCTCTCAAGAACCTCATCTCCACCTGCCCCGATGCTACGAAGCTCGCTTCCATCGCAGGTACCAATCCTTATCAGTACTCACAGGATGCCGTAACAGCCTACACTACGGCTTACACGGCAGCCAACAGCCTCGTGGAGAACACGGGCTCTACCGATGAGTACAAGACGGCTCTTGCCAACCTGCAGTCCGCTCTCACGACTCTTAACAACTCCCGCGTAAAGCTCACCGCCGGATATTATAAGGTAGTCAACGCTTACCCGCAGTACTACATACAGCAGAAGGTAAGGAAGGTGATGTCCTGCAACACCACCGACTTGACTTGGGGCTCTGAGGTAGACGGCGACGCTTCGCAGATCTGGAAGATTACCCCCGTAGAGGGCGACACCACCGGCACGAAGTTTATCGCGCAGAATGTGATGAACTCTTACTACATGGGTCGTCCCGCTTCCGCAAAAAACTCTCAGGCAGTGAAGTCTTCGGCTACTCCCGATACCATCATCGTTACTCCTTACAACGAGAGCGCCGACCAGGTGAAGCTCTTCTCCGTATTTGCTCCCAACATCTCGTTCCATACCAACGGACACGGTGGCGGTGCCGGCAAGGGCAGCAACATCGTGCTTTGGAATACCGACATGGACGGCGCTTCCTCATGGAAGATAGAGGCTACCACCCTTCCCGCCGACCTCTCCGTGAAGCATCTGCAGAACCTTCTGCCCACGGCCAAGAAGACCCTCAGCAAGGCTTACGCATACAACTATGACTCTGCATCTCCCTACATCAAGGATGCTTCACAGTTCTTCGGTGTCAACCAGGAGAAGAGCGAGGGACATATTGAGGCTCTTATCGACGGTGTGAAGAAGACCGATAACACGGCCCAGAACTACTATCATACCTCCTGGAGCGGCACCGTGCCCGAAGGCGCTCAGCCCGGCGATACGCTCATCAATGCATATCACGCTCTCGGCGTGAAGGCCGGCGAGACTGCATTCCCCGACCCGATGGTTATCGCTTTCACCACCAGAACGCAGAACAACAACCTCGCTCCCACCGAGATGAACATCATGGCCTCCACCGACAGCGTAACGTGGACCAACCTCGGCACCATCTACAATACTACGGTTAAGACCGGCGATACCGACTGGAATTCCGTAGCTATTACCGGCGCAAGCGCATACAAGTATGTTCGCATGGATGTCGTATCGACTGTTACGAACAGCAAGGACAAGTACGGCCACCCGTATTTCGCTCTCCTGGAGTTCAACCTCTATCCTTCCGCAGGTCTTGCAGCTTCTGCCGAGATCAATGATGCAGACGTCAAGGCTAACGCCGAAGCTCTCTCCGCCCTTATCACGGCCGACGAGGCTAAGGTAGCCGCAGGCTCTGTTACGGAGGACGATGTGACGGCTCTGCAGGAAGCTATCGACAAGCTGCAGAATTCTTATCGCGATACTACGGAGCTCGCCGCCAAGATAGCCGAGGCCAAGAACCTTGACCTTACCGTAGGCACAGAGCTTGGCAATGTATCGCAGGATGCTCTTACCGAGTTCCAGAACGCTATCGCTCCCGTACTCGCCGCACAGCCTCTCTACAAGCTCAACAAGGCACAGATCGCTGCCAACCTGGCTACCCTTGACGCAGCCCTCGAGAAGATTCGCGCTTCCATCGTGCTGCCCGACGGCAAGACATGGTACTACATCGCCAGCGCTAACACCGCTCTCAACGATGATAATGGCAATCCTTCCTACCTCTACCAGGGTTACAATACTCCGGGCAACGCTATGAAGAATCAGACCATTTCTTCCGACAAGCTCGCAGGCTACACACGCAATGCATGGAACCTCGAGACTGTAGGCAGCAAGGTGTACATCCGCAACGTGGGCAATGGTCTCTATCAGGCCAGCAACAACATCCCCGCCGGTTCACCCTCTACGAGCCTCGCAGTGGCCGACACCATGCCGACAGCCGATGGCTTCGTGCTCATACCTCTGGGCGAAGAGCAGTACGCATTCAAGGCCGCTAACAGTGACCTCTATCTCGTAGCCAACACTACCAACCAGGGTAATGTAGACTTCGCAGCTGCTCCCAGCACGAGCATGAAGGGTACCCGCTACGCATTTACGCTGACCGAGGTGTCCACCATGGCTCAGGAGGTAAGCTCACCGCAGACCTCTATCCGCAAGGGTTCGTACAAGGCCTTCATGCTGCCTGTGCCCATCTCAGCTGTGACATCCGACGAGGACGCTACATTCCACATCTACCAGATCGTAGGCAAGACCACCAACGCTGACGGCGCTACGACTGCCATCAACCTCAAGGAGAACACGCTTGGTACCCCGCTTCCCGCAGGTACTCCGTTCATCCTCCTTGCTGACGGTGATTACACCTCCGGCGATATGACTGGCGTGTTCAACTTCCTCACCGAGGTATCTGACGCTGATATCAAGTTCGCCGCTGACACGGTTAACGGTCTCATCGGCGTAGCCAAGGACATCGCCCTCAACAAGGCCGGCCTCGGTTACATCGACGTCAACAACAACCGCGACAAGGTAACGCCTACCACCACTACTTCCGTGACCATTGGCATACAGAGCGCTTACATCAACCCGGCTCTCATCACCGAGACCGGCGAGACTCCCGATGCTACTATCGAGGTGCTCGGCTCTATTGTCAATTCGATTAACAAGGCCACCATCAACTCTGGCGCCGCCGCTAAGGTGAACGTCTACACGATCGACGGTGTGCTCGTTAAGAAGAACGTCAACGCTGCCAACGCTACCGATGGCCTGAGCAAGGGCATCTATATCGTGGGCAAGAAGAAAGTGAGCGTAAAGTAATCTCTCTCCACTGAGATTTCTCTTATAAATGATCCCGCGCAGGCCGCATAGCTTGCGCGGGATTTTTTGTCGCTTGTCGCCGGCCCGTCAAGGCCGGCGACAAGCGTTTCTGCCTTCCGCTATCGTTTTTTCCGAGCCTTCGACAAATGTTCAGGCCTCTCTCTACCGTTTTCCCGAGCCTTCGGCAAATGTTGTGGCCTCCTCTATTGCATCGGAGGTTAGTATAATGGAATGAAAGGGCATAGTTAGATGTGCGCCGCGATAGCTGGGAGGGCCGCTGCCTCAGCGGCCGCCAGCCGCCGCGTGAGAGCAAGCGAAGGTTGTACAATAGAATTAATCCGGCATTGATATTATTCCCGCACCGGCGCACGCTTTGGGCCGAAAGAATGCGCTGTGGGCGGGCGGACTTCAATTCGCGGCGGAGGCGATGGGGCTGCTTCCGTGCTTTTTGCTAACTTTGCACCTCGTAACACTGCCGGAATGCGATTCAAAATCAGTCTGAGATTTAAGGACAGCGACCTTCTCCTGGCGCGCATGCGCGAGGGCGGCGAACTGACGCGCTTCGAGATGCTGCGCCTCATCGTGGGGCTGAGTATCCCCTCCGTGCTGGCTCAGATCACCAGCGTGCTGATGTTCTACATCGACGCCGCCATGGTGGGTCACCTCGGCGCCTCCGCCTCGGCCTCCATCGGTCTCGTGGAGAGCGCCACATGGCTCTTCGGCAGCATCCTCAACGTGGCCTCCGCGGGTTTTGCCGTGCAGATAGCCCATCGTGTGGGCGCCCGCGACTTCTCCGGCGCACGCAGCGTGTTCCGCACGGGACTCATGTCCACCGCCTTGGTCGGCGTCGTGATGTGCGCGCTGGCCGCCGCCATTGCCTACCCGCTGCCGCGCCTTCTGGGCGGCGGCCCCGACATCGTAGGCCAGGCCTCCGTCTACTTCCTTATCTTCGCCTTCGCGCTCCCGTTCCTCCAGCTCTCTTACATCTCCTCGGGCGCCCTCAAGAGCAGCGGCAACATGACCTTCCCCGGCGCGGTGAGTATCCTGATGTGCGTCCTCGACGTATGCTTCAATTACCTCTACATCTATATCTTTGGCCTCGGCGTGGCCGGCGCTGCGCTTGGCACATTTACCGCCGTCGTGATCGTCGCGCTGCTCTCGTTCTACTACGCCGTGACGCGCAGCCCCATCCTCTCGCTGAGAGGCCGCAGCGAGGTGTTCCGCTTCAGCCGCTCAGCCGTGCGTAAGGCGCTCACCATCTCCTCGCCGCTGGCCCTGCAGCAGATCTTCATGGGCGGCGCGCAGATCATCAGCACCATCATCGTCGCGCCGCTGGGCAATATCGCCATCGCCGCCAACACCTTTGCCATCACCGTCGAGAGCCTGTGCTACATGCCGGGCTACGGTATCGGCGACGCCGCGCAGACGCTCACGGGGCAGAGCCTCGGCGCCGGCCGCGCGGCTCTCTGCCGCAGTTTCGCCCGCCGCACCGTGGGCCTCGGCATGATTGTGATGGCCGCCATGGGCGCCCTGATGTACATCTTCGCCCCCGAGATGCTGGGCCTCATCACGCCCGATGCCGGCATTCGCGCCCTCGGCACGGGCGCACTCCGCATCGAGGCCTTCGCGGAACCGATGTTCGCAGCCTCCATCGTCACGGCCAGCATCTGCATCGGCGCGGGCGACACACGCACGCCGACGCTCATCAACCTCTCCACGATGTGGGGCGTCCGCCTGACCCTCGCCACGCTCCTCGCGCCGCACTACGGCCTTCGCGGCGTCTGGTTTGCCATGGCCCTCGAGCTCTCCCTCCGCGGCGCTGTCTACCTCATCCACCTCTTCCGCGGCAAGTGGATAAGCCGCTACGAGGCCCTCAACCGCAAGCCCCGCCAGGCCTGAAAGCGCTTCCGCAGGCGCCTCTCCGGGCTTCTTCTTGCCGCTTACAGCACGTTAGATTTTCCGATTCGCTCTTGGCCGATGAGGGCAGCGGCCCTCCCAGTTAGCGCCGTTCACATTATTAATATTGGCTCTTATCAGCCTGCCCCACAATATGGAAAATGGTTTAGAATGCGCATTTCTGCGACACTGGATAGGGCTGTTTTTGACCCTTTGTAAATATATGATTTTCAATGCTCACGGAAGGCCAAAACTATGTTTGAGACGTTTTGAAACATCTCAAATGTAGTTTTCCTCATCTCAAATGTAGTTTTGGGGGTTTGCGGAAGTTTTTTTGAAGAGTGGAGAATGCCTTTCCCAAAATGCGGGAAATGGCAGTTGTTTACGTTGGCGATATATATTAGCGTGGCAGGTGAGTTAGGATCTCCATTAGAAGGTTTCCTGTCTCCATACAATCTGAATGGTAGAAGGGGAGACCACTGCATCAGTGCGCAGGACAAAAGCGATATGGCTGTCGCCTTCGCATTTTCTGACCCCTCGGCTCGCACATTAATTCGCATTCGCATCACCAATTCTTTTGCAACAAGAATTATGGTCGGGCTGCGGGCAAAAGAAAAGCCCCGCGCTTCACAGCGAGGGGCTTAAAGTTGTAACAGCAATTTAAACAACATATCACCTTTACAGGTGAATGCATTTCTTATAATAAGCCTTGAAAAAATTTCCGATATTAATTGCCACGCTTGCCGTGACTGTCGCCTCCGGCTCATCAGCCGTCAGGTGCCTGAGGTTTCCCTCATTGATTCAGCTACAAAGATAAAAGTTTATCAGATACGGACAAAATAATCTGTGCTTTTTTTTCGATAAAATGTTCAGAAAGTAATCTTTCAAATTGGTATATTTCTTATTTATCGAATATAAGTAACTGATATATCGCGCTTTTTATAATCATATTTGGAAATAATAAACATATGCTATTAGTGCCGTATTTCGCGCGCAGAAAGCCGTGCAGAATTGCAGTAGCAAAAAGCATCGCAAATTGTATAGGGGTTTGTGCGGAAAATTGCGGGGCATTTCTGCGACCGAACCGGTCGCAATTCTTTGCGGCACTTCTCAGACTATTACTGCTGCGATCGCCGGAGCATTTGCCGAAGGCCCAATAAATGCACAAAAAAGCCCGCGCCTCCTCTCAATGCACGAGAGGAGGCGCGGTATGAGGTGCGCGGGATGCGGCCCCGGGACGCGCTACTTGGCGGCGCCGGTGGCCAGATCCCTGAGCTGCTGCTCGCTGATGGTCGTGAAGCGCGAGCGCTCGATGGCGCCGGCCGTCTTGGCGGCGTCGTCGGTGCGGAAGATGATCACTCCGTGGCCCGCTACGAGGAAGGAGTAGAGGTAGGTGATGCTCACGCCCTCGCCGGAGAGCACGCGGATCACGTCGGCGGCGCAGCCGGGGCGGTTGTCGAGCTCGATGGCGAAGACATCGGACACGGCTACGGCGGTGTCGGAGTCCTTGAGCACATTGTAGGCCCGCTCAGGGTCGTCGCAGAGGATGCGGCATATGCCGTACTCCACAGTGTCGGCGATGTTGGAGGCTATGAGCGAAATGCCGGCTTCCTTGAGGCGGTCGAGCACTTCGACCAGCGCGCCGGACTTGTTCTCGATAAAGATGGATAATTGTCTTATTGTCATGGCGGTGTCGATATTAATAATGTTTTCTCAGGTCTTTCACTCTGACGGCCTTGCCCTCGGTCTTGGGCAGTGTGCCGTTGGGCACGAGTTTGATCTTCGGCGTGACGAGTATCTCGTCCTTAAGGCTGTGGGCAATGCTCTTGCGCAGGGCCTCGAGCGCGCCGAAATCATCGGTAAACATGTTGTTGAGCTCCACCTCGACGGTCATATCGTCGTTGCTGCCCACGGTCTCGAGGGTGATGAGGTATTGCGGGGCGAGCTCCTTGTACTGGAGGAGCACCTGCTCTATCTGCATGGGGAAGATGTTGACGCCCTTTAGGATGATCATGTCGTCCGAGCGGCCCTTCATGCGGTCCACCCTCTTGTGCTGGCGTCCGCAGGCGCAGGGACCGGGAATGATGCGCGTCAGGTCGTGTGTGCGGTAGCGCAGCAGGGGCATGGCTTCGCGATTGAGCGTGGTGAGCACCATCTCGCCGATGTCGCCCTCCTTGACGGGCTCGAGCGTGTCGGGGTCGATGATCTCCAGGATATAGTTGTCCTCCCAGACATGCATGCCCTTCTGCTCCTTACACTCGAACGCCACGCCCGGGCCGCACATCTCGGTCATGCCGAAGCTGTTGTAGGCCTTGACGCCGAGCATCTCCTCTATGCGGCGGCGCTGCTCCTCGGTGTGGGGCTCTGCGCCTATGAGCAGCGTGGTGAGCTTGGTGTCGCGGCGCGGGTCGACGCCCTCTTCCTGCATCACCTGATAGAGTCGTGCGGCGTAGGAGGGAATGGCGTGGATGGCCGTCGTCCCGAAGTCGCGGATAAACTTGATCTGGCGCTTCGTATTGCCCGCGCCGGCCGGTACGGTGAGCATTCCGACGCGCTCAGCGCCGTACTGCATGCCCAGGCCGCCGGTAAACATGCCGTAGCCCGATGTGTTCTGGAAGATGTCGGTAGGTCTGAGGCCCACCATCCACATGCAGCGGGCCATGGCGTTGGCCCACTCGTCGATGTCTTTCCTTGTGTGCAGCACCACGATAGGTGTGCCCGTCGTGCCGCTCGAGGAGTGCAGGCGAATGCATTTCTCAAGGGGTACGGCGGCAAAGCCGAAGGGATAGTTGTCCCTCAGGTCCTGCTTGGTGGTGAACGGCAGGCGTCGTACATCGTCGAGAGAGCGGATGCTCTCGGGGTCAAGCTTCATCTCGGCGAAGCGCCTCTTGTAGAACGGCGACTGGGTGCAGCGCTCTACGGTCTCTCTGAGGCGCCTGAGCTGCAGCGCTTCTATTTCGCTGCGGCTCAGCAGTTCCATTTCTGGATTGAAATAAGGAGGATATTCCATGGTAATAGGAATGATTTATTTGATATGTCTCTTGTCGATTACAAACTTGCTCTTGCCCTGCGAGCGCTCTATCGTCCCGGGGGCTTTGAGCTGTACCTTTGCGCTGATGGAGAGCACGCTCTTGAGCTTCTTCTCGAGCTTCTTCTCCAGCGCCTCGAGGGGCGCGAGGGTGTCGAAGTCGGCGCCGCGGAAATACTCGGGCCTCACCTCTACCTGCACCTGGAGCGTGTCGAGGTTGTTCACGCGGTCCACCACCAGCAGGTAGCGCGGCGCAAACTCCTCGGTGCTGAGGATGACGCTCTCGACCTGAGAGGGGAACACGTTGATGCCGCGGATGATGAGCATGTCATCGCTGCGGCCCACGATGGGCGTCATGCGCACGGAGGTGCGGCCGCACGGGCAGGGCTCGTCGGTGAGCGAGCAGAGGTCCTTGGTGCGGTAGCGGAGCAGGGGCATGCCTTCCTTGGTGAGCGTGGTGAACACCAGTTCGCCTGTCTCGCCCATGGGAAGCGGTTTGAGCGTGTCGGGGTTGATGATCTCGGGGAAGAAGTGGTCCTCGTTGATGTGCGAGTAGTGCTGCTCGCTGCATTCGTAGCTGACGCAGGGGCCCATGATCTCGCTCAGGCCGTAGAGGTTGTAGGCCTTGAGCCCGAGGCGGCTCTCTATCTCGTGCCTCATGTTCTCGGTCCACGGTTCGGCGCCGAAGGCTCCGATGCGCAGGTGGATGTCCTCGCGCTTTATGCCGAGGCGCTCCATGGTCTCGGCCAGATAGAGCGCGTAGGAGGGCGTGCAGGCGATGCCCGTGATGCCGAGGTCGCAGATGAGGCGGCAGTGCTTCTCGCTGTTGCCCGTAGAGGCGGGCACAACGGCTGCGCCGAGGTTCTCCACGCCGTAGTGGGCGCCAAGGCCGCCGGTGAACAGGCCGTAGCCGTAGGCCACGGAGAATATGTCGTCCCTCGTCACGCCGTAGGCCGAGAGGCAGCGGGTCATACACTCGCTCCACACACCGATGTCGTGGCGCGTGTAGCCCACGATGGTGGGTTTGCCCGTCGTGCCGGTCGAGGCGTGCACACGGATTATCTCGCTCATCGGCGCAGCCTGGAGGCCGAAGGGATAGTTGTCCCTAAGGTCCTGCTTCGTGGTGAAGGGGAGCTTCCGGATGTCGTCTATCGTAGTGATGTCGTCCGGCAGAATGCCCAGGGCCTGCAGCTTGTGGCGGTAGAAGGGCACGTTGTGGTATACATAGTCTACCATCTTGTGTAGTCTCTTTCCCTGGAGCGTCCGCATCTCTTCGCGGCTCATGCACTCCTTGTCAGGGTTCCATATCATAGTGTGTGATGCGATTTACTGGTTGGTGGTTGTCTTGATGGGGTTGTTCTCGCGGAATATCTTCATCCTCTCATCGAGCAGGGCGTACTGATTGTCGCGGACGAACGAGGTGCATATCCTAAGGCCCTGCTGGCGGCTGCCGGTGGTGTCGAGAGGGATGGCGCTCACGCCGTAGTACATCAGTTCGTGGGCAAGAGAGGCTCCCGTGAAGCCCGGGTAACCGATGGTGAAGTAGAAGCCGTCGGCTACAGGCTGGTCGATGTCTCGGTCGTACACGATGTAGAAGCCGTGGCGCACGAAGATCTCCTTGAGGCGCTTGGCGCGGCGTCCGTACTCGCTCGTTGCGGCGCGGAAGTCGAGCGTACCGTCGGCGGCGGCGCGGAACATGGCCGCCAGGGCGTACTGGGCGCTGTGGCTCGTGCCGCTGGAGAGGGCGTAGAGCATGCGGTGGATGAATGTGTGGCCCAGTTCGCCGTCGCCGTAGCGAGCTCTCAGCGCGGGATAGGTGCGGTGGAAGAGCTTGTCGGAGATGCAGCTCACACCGATGCGCTCGCCGGCGTAGCTGAAGGCCTTGCTGCCGCTGATGAGCAGGATGTAATTGTCCGTATACCGTGCCACCGACGGCTGATAGGGCGGCTGGAACGGCGTACTGAGATCCTTGCGGAAATCCATCGCGAAGTAGGCCAGGTCCTCGAGCACAATGGCGTCGTAGGTCGTGGCGAGCTCGCCGATGACTGAGAGCTCCTGCTCGGTGAGGCACACCCAGCTCGGGTTGTTGGGATTGCTGTAGATGATGGCGGCGATGTTCCCGCCGCGGAGGTACTCCTCCAGTTTTCCTCTCAGTTTGTCGCCGCGGTAGTCGTAGACATCGAATGTCTCATACGGTATGCCGAGCACACGGCACTGCTGTTTCTGCACCGGGAAACCGGGGTCGATGAAAAGAATGGTGTTCTTCTTCGGATCGGCCTGCGATACGGTGAGAAACGAGGCGAATGTGCCCTGCATGGAGCCCGACACGGGGACGCAGCCCTCGGGATTGATGTCCACGCCGACGAAGGCCTTGACAAATCGTGAGGCCTGCTTCTTGAGCTCCGGCATTCCGTTGATGTTGGGGTAGAGCCGCGCCACGCCGCTTTGGAGGGCTTTGATCTGCGCCTCCACGCCCTCGCTGCACGCGGGCAGTCCGGGCACACCCATCTCCATGTGGATATATTCTATGCCGGTGGATTGCTCCACCTCGTTGGATGCGGCGACGACCTCCCTGATGGTAGCCCGCCCGAAGTCGGCTATGCCCAGTTTTCTGGCAGCGTCGTCCACTGCCTGATGGCTTATCGGCGTCATGACTTCACGGCGTTATAACCCAGGTCGAAGGCTTTCTGATTGGCCTCTACGATGGCGTCGCCCTTGCGTGCGAATACGGTGCTGATGGCCTGGCGGAGACTTTCGGGGGTGAGGATTGAGATGGCCGGCGCAGCCATTCCGAGCAGGATCATATTGGCGCTCTTGGGTATCTGGTGCTCCCTGGCCATGGCGTCGATGTCGAGCAGCGAGACATGGGGCAGGGCACGCAGCTCTGCGAGCACTGCGTCGATGGAGGGATAGTTCGGAATATTGACGAAGGGCGCCGAGGAGCTCACCACACGCCCGTCGGCGTTGAGAAAGCCCACGTAGCGCAGCGCCTCCATCGGTTCCATGGAGATGATAAGGTCGGCCTCGCCCTTGGGGATAAGGTCGCTGTAGATGTGGTCGGTGGAGAGGCGCAGGTTGCTCTGCACGTCGCCGCCGCGCTGGCTCATGCCGTGTACTTCGGCCTGCTTGAGCTCCACGCCCGTTGAGGTGGCGGCCTCGCCTATCACAGTGGCGATGGAGAGGATGCCTTGTCCTCCGACGCCTGAAAGTATTATGTCTGTTTTCATTTCTTCTGCATGTTTTTCTGTCTGCTATGACGGCGCAGTGTCTGGATGCATTCCCTGCGGGGGATGATGACCGAGACGCCGTTATAGTTTATCTCCTGACGTATGATGTTCTCTATCTCGTCCATGTTCTTGGGCAGGGGCACTACGACCTTGATGTGGTCGGGCTCCACGCCCAGTCCGCGGCATATGCCCTCGTATTTGCTCGTGCCGGCGCTGTCCTGGCCGCCGGTCATGGCTGTGGTCAGGTTGTCCGAGATGATGACGGTGATGTTGGCTTTGTCGTTGACCGCGTCGAGCAGTCCCGTCATGCCGCTGTGCGTGAATGTCGAGTCGCCTATCACTGCGATGGCGGGGAAGAGGCCTGCGTCGGCCGCTCCCTTGGCCATCGTGATGGACGCACCCATGTCCACGCAGCTGGCAAGCGCATTGAACGGGGGCAGGGCGCCCAGTGTGTAGCATCCTATATCGCCGAAGATGCGCGCACCCGGGTATTCGGCGGCCACCTTATTGAGCGCGGTGTATACATCCCTGTGTCCGCAGCCCGGGCAGAGTGCGGGCGGACGGCCCACCACATTCTTCGCGTTCTCGTGTGCGGGCTGATAGCTCTGTCCGAGGGCCTGCGCCACGCAGTCGGGGCTCAGTTCGCCCGTGCGGGGCAGATCGCCGGTGAGGCGTCCCCTGATGGGGTAGTCGCGCCCCAGCAGCGCCCGCACGCCTTCCTCGGTGAACGGCTGTCCGTCCTCTACGACCATCAGCTCATCGCTCCTGGCGGCCAGCGCCTGTATCTGCGCTGCGGGCAGCGGGTACTGCGACACCTTGACGATGCCGCTGATGTTCTCCGGGGCGCACTCGCGCACATAGTTGTAGCCTATGCCGCAGGCTATGATGCCCATGCGGCCCTTGCCGTCGCCTTCGAGGCTCTTGTTGTAGGGCGATTTTACGCTTCTCTCCGCGATGTCGGGCTGCTTGGAGATGAGAAGCTTGTACTGCTCCCTTGCCACCACCGGCAGCAGCACCCAGTGACGCCCGGAGTCGGGGCTGAACGAGTTCTGCTCCTTTGCCTCGCCTGTCTGCACGCCGGCGCGCGAATGGGCCAGGCGTGTCACGATGCGCAGGAGCACCGGCAGCTTGAGGCTCTCGCTCATGTCAAAGGCGTAGCTCATCATGTCGTAGGCTTCCTGCTGGGTCGAGGGCTCGAGGATGGGGATGAGGGCAAACTTGCCGTAGAAGCGCGAGTCCTGCTCGTCCTGCGAGGAGTGCATGCTCGGGTCGTCGGCCGCCAGGACCACCACGCCGCCGTTGACGCCCGTGATGGCGCTGTTGATAAACGGGTCGGCGCAGACATTCATGCCCACGTGCTTCATGCACACCAGCGCGCGCTTGCCGGCATACGACATGCCCAGCGCTCCCTCCATGGCCGTCTTCTCGTTGGTGCACCAGCGCGAGCGTACGCCGCGTGAGCGGGCCAGCGGGTCGGCCTGTATAAATTCCGTAATCTCGGTAGAGGGTGTGCCCGGATAGGCATACACCCCGCTGAGCCCGGCATGTATTGCTCCGAGGGCGATTGCCTCGTCGCCGAGCAACAGTCTTACATTATCCATGTCTTTATATTCTTTATGCTTTCTAATAAATTTCTCTCTGAAAGTCTTTATCCTTACAAAGGTAACCAATTTGTTTGATTTCAGCCACTTTTTATTACATTAATTGAACTGTTCCGGCCTCCGCCTGTCACATTCTTTATTTTTACAGTCCCAAAGCCGTGATAATGATACAGACAATCCCCCGTGCGCAGGGCATTGGGGAGAAGATGCAATTTTCCGGAACAGTCATTCCCCGCATATCTCAAAAATGCTTCCGCTTGCGCGGATACTCACATAGGACATGAGGAAAACTA